>NZ_PYLV01000006.1:0-181056 GCF_003025475.1 Photobacterium sp. NCIMB 13483 | reverse complement strand
CCGCCTGCATGCGCTTTACGCCCAGTAATTCCGATTAACGCTCGCACCCTCCGTATTACCGCGGCTGCTGGCACGGAGTTAGCCGGTGCTTCTTCTGTTGCTAACGTCAAACAGCCAAGCTATTAACTTAACTGCCTTCCTCACAACTGAAAGTACTTTACAACCCGAAGGCCTTCTTCATACACGCGGCATGGCTGCATCAGGGTTTCCCCCATTGTGCAATATTCCCCACTGCTGCCTCCCGTAGGAGTCTGGACCGTGTCTCAGTTCCAGTGTGGCTGATCATCCTCTCAGACCAGCTAGGGATCGTCGCCTTGGTGAGCCATTACCCCACCAACTAGCTAATCCCACCTGGGCTAATCCTGACGCGAGAGGCCCGAAGGTCCCCCTCTTTGCTCCGAAGAGATTATGCGGTATTAGCTATCGTTTCCAATAGTTATCCCCCACATCAGGGTATATTCCCAGGCATTACTCACCCGTCCGCCGCTCGTCAGCAAAGAAAGCAAGCTTTCTTTCTGTTACCGCTCGACTTGCATGTGTTAGGCCTGCCGCCAGCGTTCAATCTGAGCCATGATCAAACTCTTCAATTAAAGTTTTGTTGTCTCTTTCGAGACGGCTCAATGAATACTGACTTCAAAACTACCTTAGTAATTTTAAAGCTATTACCGCTTCTGTTTCTACAAAGAGGAACAGAATGGTAATGAATTGACTGTGCCAAAATAACTTACGTCATTTTGTATTGGTCACTCAGTTCATTGATAAATCTTTCGACTTAACTATTCAACGAGTGCCCACACAGATTGCATGGTCAAATTGTTAAAGAACATACTGACTTTCGGTAACCGCTTGCGCCGTTGTCCGTGTCAGTGAGGTCGCATTATAAGGAGATATTTAAAGCTGACAAGCATAATTTTAAAAAATAAATTCGTTTGCTTAGATTAAAAGCAGATATGGCATTAATTGGTATTTTTATAATCTATTTGTTATTGATGACAATTTTTAACTCGTTATAAACAGTTGGCAATTAAAGGTATATCTATCGCTATTTGATAAAAATAATCACACCAATGATATTTATAAATGATAATAACTAACAATGAATGTTCAAAACTAGCAACAAAGAAAATTTAATAGTAAGGAGAGAGGAAATATAAAGATAAACGAAGTAGCAGTAGCAGTAGCAGTAGCAGTAGCAGTAGCAGTAGCAGTAGCAGATATTATGAAAACAATACTAATAAAAACTCAAAAAAAAAGCCGAGTCCAAAGGACTCAGCTTTTTTCTTATTTAACGGCTAGTGCTTATTCAGCAGTAGCTTCTTCCTTTGCAGGACGGTCAAGTAACTCGATGTAAGCCATAGGAGCTTTATCACCAGTACGGAAACCGCACTTCATGATACGAGTGTAACCACCAGGACGCGCTGCGAAGCGTGGACCTAGTTCGTTAAATAATTTCGCAACAACTTCGTTATCACGAGTACGAGCGAATGCAAGACGACGGTTAGCAACACTGTCGGTCTTAGCTAGGGTAATCAAAGGCTCAATTACGCGACGTAGCTCTTTTGCTTTAGGCAAGGTAGTCTTAATTAATTCGTGACGTACCAGAGAGCTAGCCATGTTGCTGAACATCGCTTTACGATGACTGCTGTTGCGGTTGAGTTGACGACCACTCTTACGATGGCGCATGACCTAATCCTTCTAACTAGATATCAGTAAACTATTAATCTTCAGCGATTGATGCAGGTGGCCAATTTTCTAGGCGCATACCTAGAGATAGACCACGAGATGCCAATACATCTTTGATTTCTGTCAAAGACTTCTTACCAAGGTTTGGCGTTTTAAGAAGCTCAACCTCAGTACGCTGAACAAGATCACCGATGTAATGGATCGCTTCTGCTTTCAGACAGTTAGCAGAGCGAACAGTTAGTTCAAGATCGTCTACAGGACGCAGTAGGATCGGATCGAACTCCGGCTTCTCTTCTTTCTCTTCAGGAACTCGTACATCGCGAAGATCTACAAACGCATCCAATTGTTCAGCAAGAATTGTTGCTGCACGGCGGATAGCTTCCTCAGGATCAAGTGTACCGTTAGTCTCCATATCGATTACAAGCTTGTCTAGGTCAGTACGTTGTTCTACACGTGCTGCCTCTACCGCGTAAGCGATACGGTCCACTGGGCTGTAAGTAGCATCTACTAACAAACGACCAATTGGACGCTCATCTTCTTCAGTGTGAATACGAGCTGATGCTGGTACGTAGCCACGACCACGTTCTACCTTGATGCGCATGCTTAATTCAGCATTGTCATCAGTTAAATGGCAGATTACGTGTTCTGGGTTCGCAATCTCAACATCACCATCATGGGTGATGTCACCTGCAACAACAGGGCCTGCACCAGATTTGTTCAGAGTAAGAATAACTTCATCTTTACCCTCAACCTTAACGGCTAGACCTTTAAGGTTAAGAAGAATTTCAAGGATATCCTCCTGAACGCCTTCTTTGGTGCTGTACTCATGTAACACACCGTCGATTTCAACTTCTGTTACAGCACAACCTGGCATAGAAGATAATAAAATACGACGAAGAGCGTTTCCTAGAGTGTGGCCGAAACCACGCTCCAACGGCTCTAGAGTTACTTTTGCGTGCGTAGAGCTGACTTGTTCGATGTCAACTAGACGCGGCTTAAGAAATTCTGTTACAGAACCCTGCATTGTGTCCTCTCTTAACTGTAGCCTTACTTAGAGTAAAGCTCGACGATCAGGTGTTCGTTGATGTCGGCAGACAAATCAGAACGTTCTGGAAGACGCTTAAACGTACCTTCCATCTTGCTGCTGTCTACTTCGACCCAAGTCGGTAGTTCACGCTGTGTAGCAACTTCAAGAGCTGCTTTAATGCGTGCTTGGTTCTTAGCTTTCTCACGAATGCTAACAACGTCGTTTGCCGCTACCTTGAAAGAAGGAACGTTTACGACTTGACCGTTAACTAGAATCGCTTTGTGGCTTACCAATTGACGAGATTCAGCGCGAGTTGCACCAAAGCCCATACGGTAAACTACGTTATCTAAACGACCTTCAAGAAGCTGAAGCAAGTTTTCACCTGTGTTACCCTTGATGCGGGCAGCTGTCTTGTAGTAGTTACGGAATTGTTTTTCTAGTACGCCATATGTACGACGAACTTTCTGCTTCTCACGAAGCTGAACGCCGTAATCAGATAGACGACCGCGACGAGCACCATGTTGGCCCGGAGCGTTATCAATCTTACACTTGGTATCAATCGCACGTACACCAGACTTAAGGAATAAGTCAGTGCCTTCGCGACGGCTAAGCTTTAGCTTAGGACCCAAATATCTTGCCATTTTCTTTCTCCAATATTCCTAGAAACTAAACGTTATACGCGACGTTTCTTAGGTGGACGACAACCGTTATGAGGGATCGGAGTCGCATCAACAATGTTAGTGATACGGAAACCCGCTGCGTTTAGAGCGCGGATTGTAGACTCACGACCAGGACCAGGGCCCTTAACCATAACTTCTAGGTTCTTAACGCCATATTCTTTGGCCATTTCACCACAACGCTCAGCAGCAACCTGTGCAGCGAACGGAGTAGATTTACGAGAACCACGGAAACCTGAACCACCTGCAGTTGCCCATGAAAGAGCATTACCTTGACGGTCAGTAATGGTTACGATTGTGTTGTTGAAAGAAGCATGGATGTGCGCAACGCCATCGGCTACTTGCTTGCGTACGCGCTTACGAGCGCGAGTTGGTTGTTTTGCCATTGTACTCTACCTTATCCGACTATTTTTTGATCGGCTTGCGCGGACCCTTACGGGTACGTGCGTTGGTTTTAGTACGCTGTCCACGTAGAGGTAGACTGCGACGGTGACGAAGACCACGGTAACAACCAAGGTCCATAAGACGCTTGATGTTCATGGAAATTTCACGACGAAGATCACCTTCTACAGTGTATTTAGCTACACCATCACGCAGTAGATCGATCTGTTCTTCAGTTAGTTCACTGATCTTAACATCTTCAGCAATACCCGTTTCAGCTAGAATAGCTTGAGAACGAGTCTTACCGATGCCGTAAATCGCAGTTAATGCGATTACAGCGTGTTTCTGATCAGGAATGTTAATGCCTGCAATACGGGCCACTATTCACTCCTAGTACTTTACAAGAATAACCGCTGCAGAGCCCGTTCAGGATACGCAGCGGTGGTACAATTCTTTTGCACATAACAAAAGATGGTTGACTAATTTAGCCAACCTATCTTCAATTTGCAAGAAATATTTCTGCTAATTAGCCTTGGCGTTGTTTATGCTTTGGCTCACTGCAAATCACACGCACAACACCGTTGCGCTTGATAACTTTACAGTTACGGCAGATTTTCTTAACGGAAGCACGAACTTTCATTGCTAAACTCCGTAAATATGGAAAACTAAACTTAGCGGCCGTAGCCTTTCAGATTAGCTTTTTTCAATACTGACTCATACTGTTGAGACATCAAATGTGTCTGAACTTGAGCCATGAAATCCATGATAACAACAACTACGATTAGTAGGGAAGTACCACCAAAATAAAAGCGGACGTTCCATGCAATCATCATGAACTCGGGGATCAGACAGATAAAGGTGATATACAACGCACCCGCTAGGGTTAGTCGAGTCATTACTTTATCAATGTACATTGCGGTCTGTTCACCCGGGCGAATACCAGGTATGAATGCTCCAGACTTCTTCAAGTTATCTGCTGTCTCGCGAGGGTTAAACACCAACGCGGTATAGAAGAAACAGAAGAATATAATTGCAGCAGCGTAGAGCATTACATAAAGTGGCTGTCCTGGACTAAGTGCAAGTGAAATATCACTTAACCAGCCAAGACCTTCACTTTGTCCAAACCACTGAGCCAGTGTGCCTGGAAACAGAATAATACTCGATGCGAAAATTGCTGGGATTACACCTGCCATGTTGATTTTCAACGGTAGGTGTGTGCTCTGCGCTGCGAAGACACGACGGCCTTGTTGACGCTTAGCGTAGTTAACGACGATACGACGTTGACCACGTTCCATGAACACTACAAAGTAAATCACAGCAAAAGATATAACCGCAATTAATAGTAGAAGAAGTACGTGCAATTCACCTTGACGCGCTTGCTCTACGGTCTGTCCAATAGCTGGCGGCAAACCAGCAACGATACCAGTGAAAATAATCACAGATATACCGTTACCAATGCCACGCTCGGTAACTTGCTCACCTAACCACATTAAGAACATGGTACCAGTAACCAAACTAACCACGGCAACAAAATAGAAACTAGGACCTGGATTATGTACCAGGCCTGGAATCATACTTGGTAACCCCGTTGCAATACCAATTGCTTGGAAGGTTGCCAATACAAGCGTACCGTATCGGGTGTACTGACTAATCTTACGACGGCCAGCTTCACCTTCTTTCTTCAACTCAGCCAAGGCTGGATGAACTACTGTTAGCAGCTGGACAATAATGGACGCAGAAATATACGGCATTATGCCCAGAGCTAAAATAGAAGCACGCGAGAGTGCACCACCAGAGAACATGTTAAACATCTCAATGATGGTACCCTTTTGCTGCTCGAACAGACTGGCAAGTACAGCAGCGTCAATACCAGGAATAGGCACAAAGGATCCAGCTCGGAATATTAATATCGCACCTAATACAAAGAGAAGGCGTGACTTAAGCTCTGCTAGGCCACCTTGTCCACTACGAAAATCTTGTCCTGGTTGTTTAGCCATCTGTACCTCATCCTCGAGTTAATTATTCCTCGATTTTACCGCCAGCAGCTTCGATAGCAGCTAAAGCGCCTTTAGTAACGCGTAGGCCTTTCACTGTTACTGAACGAGCGATATCACCAGAAAGTACAACTTTCACGAACTTAATGTCCTTAGTGATAACATTCGCAGCTTTTAGTGTTTCAAGGCTTACAACATCACCTTCAACTTTCGCTAGCTCAGCTAGACGAACTTCAGCAGTTACTAGGCTCTTACGAGACGTAAAACCGAACTTTGGTAGACGCTGTTTCAAAGGCATTTGACCGCCTTCAAAACCTGGGCGAACAGAACCACCTGAACGTGATTTCTGACCTTTAACACCACGGCCACAAGTTTTACCTAGACCTGAACCGATACCACGGCCTACGCGCTTCGCAGAAGGCTTAGAACCAGCGGCCGGTGATAGAGTATTCAAACGCATACTGATTACTCCTCAACTTTAACCATGTAGTAAACTTTATTGATCATGCCGCGTACGCAAGCAGTATCTTCAAGTTCAACAGTGTGGTTGATGCGACGAAGGCCTAGGCCGCGCAAAGTAGCTTTATGCTTCGGTAAACGACCGATAGAGCTCTTTGTTTGGGTTACTTTAATAGTTTTAGCCATGTCGATTACTCCAGAATTTCTTTAACAGAAAGACCACGTTTTGCAGCGATCATTTCTGGAGAGTTCATTCCACTTAGACCCAAAATTGTTGCGCGAACAACGTTGATTGGATTAGTAGAACCGTATGTTTTTGCTAGTACGTTACGGATACCCGCAACTTCTAGCACTGCACGCATTGCGCCACCGGCGATGATACCAGTACCTTCTGATGCAGGCTGCATGTACACTTGAGAACCAGTGTGACGGCCTTTAACAGCGTGGTGAAGAGTACCTTCGTTGATTGCGATCGTAACCATGTTACGACGTGCTTTTTCCATCGCTTTCTGGATTGCAGCAGGCACTTCACGTGCTTTACCGTAACCGAAACCGATGCGACCGTTACCGTCACCAACTACTGTTAGTGCAGTAAAGCTGAAAATACGACCACCTTTAACCGTTTTTGAAACACGGTTAACAGCGATCAGTTTTTCATTCAAATCTGATTGTGTCTTTTCGTTAGCCATCTTCCGCCTACCTTAGAATTTCAGACCAGCTTCACGAGCAGCTTCTGCTAGTGTCGCGATACGGCCGTGGTATTGGAAACCAGAGCGATCAAATGCAACGTTAGAGATGCCTTTTTCAATCGCGCGCTCAGCAATAGTTTTACCTACAACTGCAGCAGCGTCTTTGTTTCCGGTACTCTTAACTTGCTCACGGATCGCTTTTTCTAAAGTAGAAGCGGCTGCGATAACCTCAGAGCCGTTCGGTGCGATTACCTGAGCGTACACGTGACGTGGAGTACGGTGTACAACTAGGCGAGTTGCGCCCAGTTCAGCAATCTTACGACGTGCTCGGGTCGCACGACGGATACGAGATGCTTTCTTATCCATAGTGTTACCTTACTTCTTCTTAGCTTCTTTAGTACGCACAACTTCGTCGGCGTAACGAACACCTTTACCTTTATAAGGTTCAGGGCTACGGTAAGCGCGAATATCAGCAGCTACCTGACCAACCAACTGCTTATCAGTACCCGTAAGTACGATTTCAGTTTGTGATGGACATTCAGCTTTGATACCTGCTGGAAGTTCGTGCTCAACTGGATGAGAGAAACCTAGAGTTAGACCTACAGCGTTGCCTTTGATAGCAGCACGGTAACCTACACCCTTAAGAGTCAGCTTCTTAGTGAAGCCTTCGGTAACACCAACAACCATGTTGTTAACTAGTGCACGAGCAGTACCTGCTTGTGCCCAAGCTTTATCGAACCCTTCACGAGGACCGAAAGTAACTTTGTTCTCTTCCAAAGTTAGAACTACTGCTGGGTTCATAACACGAACTAATTCGCCTTTTGAACCTTTAACAGTAATTTCCTGACCGTTAAGATTAACTTCTACGCCGGCAGGGAAAACTACTGGTGCTTTTGCAACACGAGACATGTTCTACTCCTATTATGCTACGTAGCAGATAATCTCACCGCCAAGACCCGCTTTGCGTGCAGCGCGGTCGGTCATAAGACCCTTGGAAGTGGAAATAACAGCAATACCAAGGCCACCCATCACTGATGGTAGCGCACCTTTTTTCTTGTAGATGCGTAGACCAGGACGTGAAACACGTTGGATTTGCTCAATAACTGGATTAGCTTCGAAGTACTTAAGTGTAACTTCTAGCTCTGGCTTAACGTCACCTGTTACAGTGTAGTCAGCCACGAAACCTTCTTCTTGTAATAATGCTGCAATTGCAACTTTAAGCTTAGAAGATGGCATTTTTACAGCAACTTTTTTCGCTGCCTGACCGTTACGAAGACGGGTCAGCATATCCGAAATCGGATCTTGCATGCTCATAAGTTAATACTCCGTGATTCTGAATTGCTTACTGGTATTACCAGCTTGCTTTACGTAGACCCGGAATCTCGCCTTTCATGCAAGCTTCACGAACCTTGATACGGCTAAGACCGAACTTACGTAGGTAGCCGTGTGGACGTCCAGTCTGGTTACAGCGATTACGCTGACGAGACTTCGCAGAATCACGTGGTAGTGACTGAAGTTTAAGCACTGCATTCCAGCGATCTTCTTCAGACGCATTCACGTCGCTAATTAGAGCTTTTAGCGCAGCACGCTTTTCAGCGAACTTAGCTACTAGCTTGGCACGTTTAGCTTCACGTGCCTTCATTGATTCTTTAGCCATTAGTAACCCTTACTTTTACTTACGGAATGGGAAGTTAAAAGCAGACAGTAGAGCTAGAGCTTCTTCATCAGATTTAGCAGAAGTTGTGATTGTGATGTCTAAACCACGTACACGATCTACTTTATCGAAATCGATTTCTGGGAAGATGATCTGCTCACGAACGCCCATGCTGTAGTTACCACGACCATCGAATGATTTCGGGTTTAAACCACGGAAATCTCGAATACGAGGTACAGCAATTGAAATTAGACGCTCGAAAAAGTCCCACATACGCTCGCCACGTAAGGTTACTTTACAGCCAATAGGGTAGCCCTCACGGATCTTAAAGCCTGCAACTGACTTGCGTGCTACTGTGATTAGCGGCTTCTGACCTGCAATTGCAGTCATGTCAGCAGCAGCGTTTTCTAGCAGCTTCTTGTCGTTGATAGCTTCGCCCACACCCATATTAAGTGTGATCTTTTCGATCCTTGGGACTTGCATGATACTCTTGTATTCGAACTTGCCAGCAAGGTCTTTTACAACAGTCTCTTTGTAGTAATCATGCAGTTTCGCCATAGTACTACTCCAAACTTACTTGATAGTTTCGCCAGTCGATTTAAAGAAACGAACTTTTTTGTCGTCTTCAAATCGGAAGCCTACACGGTCCGCTTTACCTTGACCGTTAACGATAGCAACATTAGACGCATCGATCGCAGCTTCCTGCTCAACGATACCGCCTTGAACACCCATTGCCGGAACCGGCTTCTGGTGTTTCTTAACCATGTTGATACCTTCAACGATAACTTTACCGGTTGCTAGAACCTTAGTTACTTTACCAGTCTTGCCTTTATCTTTACCAGCAAGAATGATAACTTCGTCGTTACGACGGATTTTAGCTGCCATTATAGTCGCTCCTTAAAGTACTTCTGGCGCTAGTGATACAATCTTCATGAATTTCGTATTACGAAGTTCACGAGTCACAGGGCCAAAGATACGGGTACCGATAGGTTGCTCAGTGTTGTCGTTCAACAATACGCAAGCATTACGGTCAAAGCGAATGACAGAGCCATCTTGACGACGAACGCCTTTACGGGTGCGTACAACCACCGCTTTCAGTACATCACCTTTCTTAACTTTACCGCGTGGAATTGCTTCCTTTACAGTAATCTTGATGATGTCACCGATATGTGCATAGCGACGGTGAGAACCACCCAGAACCTTAATACACATTACGCTACGTGCGCCGGAGTTATCCGCAGCATCAAGCATACTTTGCATTTGGATCATGTTAGTGCTCCGCTAATTTAAAACATCTAGACCCAAATCGAGTCGATATGCCTTTTCTTCAAAGGCGGCGAATAATAACACCATTTTCGACCGATGGGTAGATAAAAAAATGAACGGCCCTAAGTTTTTCAGGGCCGCTTACTTAAGTAGTTGTTAGTACGTATTAAATACGTGCTTTCTCAACTACGCGTACCAAAGCCCAAGACTTAGTCTTTGACATTGGACGGCACTCGCGAACTTCAACCATGTCGCCTAGGCCACATTCGTTGTTTTCATCGTGTGCATGAAGCTTAGTCGTGCGTGTGATGTACTTACCGTAGATCGGGTGCTTCACTTTACGCTCGATAGCAACAACAATAGACTTATCGCCTTTGTCGCTAACTACACGACCAAGCTGAGTACGGATTTGATCGCTCATTATGCGCCAGCCTTCTCAGTCAGTACAGTTTTAACACGTGCGATATCACGACGTACAGTTTTAAGATTGTGAGTCTGCTGTAGTTGACCAGTCGCAGCTTGCATGCGCAAGTTAAACTGTTCACGTAGCAAATTCACAAGCTCTGCATTAAGCTCTTCAACGCTTTTAGCGCGTAGATCTAGTGCATTCATCACATCACCGCCTTAATTACGAATGTTGTCTTGATTGGTAGCTTACGTGCAGCAAGATTAAATGCTTCACGAGCTAATGTTTCAGGAACACCACCCATTTCGTATAGAACTTTACCTGGTTGAATCTGTGCAACCCAGTACTCCACACTACCCTTACCTTTACCTTGACGAACTTCAAGAGGCTTAGATGTGATTGGTTTGTCTGGGAATACACGAATCCAGATTTGGCCCTGACGTTTTACATGACGAGTCATAGCACGACGTGCAGCTTCGATCTGACGAGCAGTTAGACGACCACGGCCGACTGCTTTAAGACCAAATGTACCAAAGCTTACATCAGTACCGTTCGCTAAACCGCGGTTACGGCCTTTAAAGGCCTTGCGGAATTTAGTGCGTTTAGGTTGCAGCATCAATAAACTCCTTATTTACGGCTTTTGCGCTGCTTCTTAGGCTTGTCAGCCTTTGGCTCTTCAACCGGCATGCCGCCTAGAACTTCACCTTTGAAGATCCAAACTTTAACGCCGATAACACCGTATTGGGTGTGAGCCGAAGAAGTTGCGTAGTCAATGTCAGCACGAAGAGTATGTAGAGGCACACGGCCTTCACGGTACCACTCAGTACGTGCAATTTCAGCACCGCCTAGACGGCCGCTTACTTCAACTTTGATACCTTTAGCGCCAAGACGCATAGCGTTTTGAACTGCACGCTTCATCGCGCGACGGAACATTACACGACGCTCTAGTTGAGACGAAATGCTGTCTGCAACTAGTTGACCATCTAGTTCTGGTTTACGTACTTCAGCGATGTTGATCTGAGCTGGAACGCCCGCGATCTTCGCAACTGCTGCACGTAGTTTCTCTACGTCTTCGCCTTTCTTACCGATTACTACGCCTGGACGAGCAGTGTGAATAGTCACACGGATGCTCTTCGCAGGACGCTCGATAACGATGCGTGATAGAGATGCTTTTGCTAGTTCCTTAGTAAGGAACTGGCGTACCTTGAAATCGCCGTCTAGGTTGTCAGCGAATTCTTGGCTGTTAGCAAACCAAGTGGTATTCCAAGGCTTACAGATGCCTAAACGAATACCATTAGGATGTACTTTCTGACCCATTGCTTTCTCTCCTAGTCTCTTAGCGGTCTGCTACAACAACAGTGATGTGGCTAGAACGCTTCAAGATGCGATCGGCACGGCCTTTAGCACGAGGCATAATACGCTTCATGGTAGGACCTTCGTCAACGAAGATTTTAGCAACATTAAGATCATCAATGTCTGCGCCTTCGTTGTGTTCTGCGTTAGCGATAGCTGACTCTAGAACTTTCTTGATTAAATCAGCAGCTTTTTTGTTGCTGAAATTAAGAATTTCTAGAGCTTGAGCAACTGGCTTACCGCGCAGTTGATCTGCAACCAAACGAGCTTTTTGCGGCGAAATGCGAGCAAAGCGATGTTTAGCGATAGCTTCCATTACCTACTCCTTAGCGCTTTTTAGCTTTCTTATCCGCAGCATGACCGCGGTAAGTACGTGTTGGTGCAAATTCGCCTAGCTTGTGACCGATCATTTCTTCAGAAACGAAAACAGGAACGTGCTGACGACCATTATGGACAGCGATGGTCAAACCGATCATCTGAGGGATGATCATTGAGCGACGGGACCAAGTCTTAACAGGCTTTTTGTCTCCGCTTTCCAACGCTTTCTCTACCTTCTTCAGCAAGTGTAGGTCAATGAATGGACCTTTCTTGAGAGAACGTGGCATGGCGTATCCTCTTTATAATTACTTATTACGACGACGTACGATGTACTTGTCGGTGCGCTTGTTGCTACGAGTCTTATAACCCTTAGTTGGAACGCCCCAAGGTGTTACTGGATGACGACCGCCTGATGTACGACCTTCACCACCACCATGTGGGTGATCCACTGGGTTCATTACAACACCACGTACAGTTGGACGAACACCGCGCCAGCGTGAAGCACCAGCTTTACCTAGCTCACGTAGCATGTGTTCTGCGTTACCAACTTCACCTAGAGTCGCACGACCGTCAGCAAGAACTTTACGCATTTCACCAGAACGTAGACGTAGAGTCACATAAGTGCCTGCACGTGCAATGATCTGAGCGTATGCACCAGCTGAACGAGCCAGCTGTGCACCTTTACCAGGCTTAAGTTCAACACAGTGTACTGTTGAACCTACTGGGATGTTGCGCATTGGTAAAGTGTTACCAACTTTGATAGCAGCATCTTCGCCAGACTGGATCATATCACCAGCTTGGATACCTTTAGGTGCGATAATGTAGCGGCGCTCACCGTCTGCGTACAGAACTAGAGCAATGTTTGCGCTACGGTTTGGATCGTATTCTAGACGCTCAACTTTCGCTGGGATGCCATCTTTAGTACGTTTAAAGTCAATTAGACGGTAGTGTTGTTTGTTACCACCACCGATATGACGTACTGTGATACGACCGTTATTGTTACGACCACCAGTCTTAGAGTTTTTCTCTAGAAGTGGTGCGTACGGCTTACCCTTATGCAGGTCAGAGTTAACCACTTTAACTACGTGGCGACGACCTGGGGAAGTCGGCTTACATTTTACAATAGCCATTCTTCTTTGCTCCTAGCCTTACTCTGCACTACCAGCGAAGTCGATGTCTTGACCTTCTTTCAAGATAACATACGCTTTCTTCACGTCTGAACGACGGCCTTGGCGCATACCTTGACGTTTGGTCTTACCCTTAGTGATAAGAGTATTTACAGACTTAACTTCAACCTCAAACAGTTTTTCAACTGCTGCTTTGATCTCTCTCTTTGTCGCAGTAATAGCAACTTTAAACACGATAGTATTCGCGTTTTCAGCAGCCATTGATGCTTTTTCAGAGATGTGCGGAGCACGTAGAACTTTTAAAATACGCTCTTCAGTGATCATGCTAGCATCTCCTCGATTGCTTTAACTGCTGCTGCAGTCATTACAATTTTATCGAAAGCGATCAAGCTAACTGGATCGATTGCCGCTGCGTCACGTACGTCTACTTTGTATAGGTTACGTGCTGCAAGGAATAGATTCTCATCTAGTTCGCCAGTTACGATTAGTGCATCAGTTAGCTCAAGCTCTTTAAGCTTAGCAACTAGTGCTTTTGTCTTTGGTGCTTCTAGAGTGAAGTTTTCAACAACGATTAAACGCTCTTGACGAACTAACTCAGAAAGAATGCTCTTCATAGCACCGCGGTACATTTTCTTGTTTACTTTTTGGCTGTGATCCTGAGGACGAGCAGCGAAAGTAACACCACCAGAACGCCATAGCGGACTGCGGATTGTACCTGCACGAGCGCGACCAGTACCCTTCTGGCGCCATGGCTTAGCGCCACCACCAGAAACGTCTGAACGAGTCTTCTGAGCACGTGTACCCTGACGAGCACCTGCTGCAAACGCAACAACTACTTGGTGTACAAGCGCTTCATTGAAATCACGCCCAAAAGTAGTTTCGGAGACAGTTAGCGCGTTAGCGCCTTTGACTACCAATTCCATTACTAACTCCTCGACGTTACGCTTTAACAGCTGGTTTAACGATCACGTTACCGCCTGTAGCACCAGGGACTGCACCTTTAATAAGAAGCAGATTGCGCTCAGCGTCAACACGTACGATCTCTAGGTTTTGAGTCGTTACACGCTCAGCACCCATGTGACCAGCCATTTTCTTGCCTTTAAATACACGACCTGGAGTTTGACATTGGCCAATTGAACCCGGAGCGCGGTGAGACAAGGAGTTACCATGGGTCATATCTTGAGTACGGAAGTTCCAGCGCTTAATAGCACCTTGGAAGCCCTTACCTTTAGATGTACCAGTAACGTCTACTTTTTTAATTTCGTTAAAGATTTCAACACTTAGCTCAGCGCCAACTGCGAATTCTTCATTATTTTCTAGACGGAATTCCCAAAGACCGCGACCAGCTTCTACACCTGCTTTCGCAAAGTGACCAGCTTCTGGCTTAGATACGCGGCTAGCTTTCTTAGTTCCAGCTGTTACTTGAATAGCGTTGTAACCGTCAGTTTCTACAGATTTAACCTGAGTAACGCGGTTGTTTTCAACTTCAACAACAGTAACTGGAATAGAAATGCCATCTTCGGTAAAGATGCGGGTCATGCCCACTTTACGACCGATTAGACCAATCATTCTCTTATCTCCCCTTAACCTAGGCTGATCTGTACGTCAACGCCAGCAGCTAGATCTAGACGCATCAGAGCATCAACAGTTTTGTCTGTAGGCTCAACGATGTCGATAAGGCGCTTGTGTGTACGAATTTCGTACTGGTCACGTGCGTCCTTATTAACGTGTGGAGAAATAAGAACAGTGAAGCGCTCTTTGCGAGTAGGAAGAGGGATTGGACCCTTAACCTGTGCGCCAGTACGCTTAGCTGTTTCAACGATTTCCGCAGTAGACTGGTCGATCAAACGATGATCGAAAGCCTTTAGGCGGATACGAATACGTTGGTTCTGCATTAGACAGAGCTCCAAATAAAAATTACACAAACAATATCGCCACTCACGTTCGTAAAGACGAAGGAATGTCGATTGATTTATGTGAACGTAGCATCCCTATCGGATGCATTGTCAGCCAATTTAATGACTGCGAACATAAGTCAGAGTATTCATTATGAAACATACTCGGCATAGCCTGTAGTACGTTTCTCCTCAATGCTTATTGGTTCACAACAGCGCTTACAAGACTTTGTCTCTGGCAGTGGTGAGCATTATACAGATCACATTTTTGAAAGCAAGCCTTGATCGATAAATAAACAATTATTCAATTATTAACCTATATTATCAATAACTTAGTGTCTTTACATGTGGCTGCTTAATAGCAAAAATTAACCACTTCTGTTTTTTAGATATAAAAAAAGGAAGCCGAAGCTTCCTTTTTATTCAGTACTTAGTTATGCACTAATTGCTATTAAGCAATGATAGTTGCAACAACACCAGCACCAACTGTACGGCCACCTTCACGGATAGCAAAACGTAGACCTTCATCCATCGCGATAGGTGCGATTAGAGTAACAGTCATAGAGATGTTATCACCAGGCATTACCATTTCAACGCCTTCTGGTAACTCGATAGTACCAGTTACGTCAGTTGTACGGAAGTAGAACTGTGGACGGTAACCTTTGAAGAAAGGAGTGTGACGACCGCCTTCATCTTTAGAAAGAACATAGATTTCTGAAGTGAAAGTAGTGTGTGGAGTGATTGAACCTGGCTTAGCAAGAACTTGACCACGTTCAACGTCATCACGCTTAGTACCACGTAGAAGAACACCAACGTTCTCACCAGCACGGCCTTCGTCAAGAAGCTTACGGAACATCTCAACACCAGTACATGTAGTAGTGATAGTGTCGTGAATACCGATGATAGCTACTTCGTCACCAACTTTAACGATACCTTGCTCAATACGACCAGTTACAACAGTACCACGGCCTTGGATTGAGAAAACATCTTCGATTGGAAGGATGAATGGTAGATCGATAGCACGCTCTGGCTCTGGGATGTAAGAATCTAGAGCTTCAGCTAGTTCAACAATCTTAGCTTCCCACTCAGCTTCGCCGTTAAGCGCGCCTAGTGCAGAACCCATGATTACTGGGCAATCATCACCTGGGAAATCGTACTCAGAAAGAAGTTCACGAACTTCCATCTCTACTAGTTCAAGTAGTTCTTCATCATCAACCATGTCACACTTGTTCATGAATACGATGATGTAAGGAATACCAACTTGACGACCAAGTAGGATGTGCTCACGAGTTTGAGGCATAGGACCGTCAGTTGCAGCAACAACTAGGATACCACCATCCATTTGAGCAGCACCAGTGATCATGTTTTTAACATAATCGGCGTGTCCAGGACAGTCTACGTGTGCGTAGTGACGAGTAGGAGTATCGTATTCTACGTGAGAAGTAGAGATTGTGATACCGCGCTCGCGCTCTTCAGGAGCGTTATCGATAGATGCGAAGTCTTTAGCAACACCACCGTACACTTTTGCAAGTGTAGTACAGATAGCAGCTGTTAGAGTTGTTTTACCGTGGTCAACGTGACCGATTGTACCAACGTTAACATGCGGTTTTAGACGTTCAAATTTTTCTTTAGACACAATTGTGTTCCTTCCTAGTTAAGATACGCCCCCTACTAGGTCGGGGACGGCTCTGAAGTTTGTATTTTATGCGCCAATAGCCATTGACGCAATAATGAAATTAAATACGTTCAGCAATAATTTTGTCAGTAACGTTCTTTGGCATTTCAGCGTACTCGCTAAACTCCATAGAATAAGACGCACGGCCTTGTGTTGCTGATCTTAAATCAGTTGCATACCCGAACATTGCTGATAGTGGAACTTGCGCACGAATAATTTTAATACCCGCGTTGCCTTCTTCCATACCTTCGATCATGCCGCGGCGACGGTTAAGGTCACCAACAACATCACCCATCCAATCTTCTGGCGTGGTAATTTCAACTTTCATCATCGGTTCAAGCAATACTGGAGTTGCATCAAGTGCACCTTGTCGTAATGCCATTGAACCTGCGATTTTAAATGCAATTTCGCTTGAATCAGTGTCGTGGTAAGAACCATCAACTAATGTCGCTTTGACATCAATCATTGGGTAGCCTGCTAGCACGCCACTCTTCATTTGTTCTTCGATACCTGTAGCAACAGCACTAATGTATTCTTTAGGTACGCTGCCACCAACAATTTCATCTACGAATACGAAACCTTCACCCGGTTCTGATGGTTCAAGCTTCAACCACACATGACCATATTGGCCACGGCCGCCAGTTTCACCAGCTTGACGAATGAATTTACCTTCAACTTTAGTATTACCACGAATAGTTTCACGGTAAGCAACCTGGGGTTTACCCACGTTACAGTTGACGTTAAATTCGCGCTTCATACGATCGACGATGATATCTAGGTGAAGCTCACCCATGCCAGAAATTAAAATCTGACCTGATTCAACATCGGTCTCAACGCGGAAAGATGGGTCTTCTGCTGCTAGTTTATCTAGCGCAATTGTCATCTTATCTTGATCAGCAATAGATCGTGGTTCAACCACAATCTGAATAACCGGTTCAGGGAATTCCATGCGCTCAAGGATCACTTTATGATTTTGATCGCACAAGGTATCGCCTGTCGTTGCAAATTTAAGACCAATGGCTGCCGCAATGTCACCAGCGCGCACTTCTTTGATCTCTTCACGTTTATTCGCATGCATCTGAACAATACGACCTAAACGCTCACGTTTTTCTTTTACAGTGTTGAAAACAGTATCACCTGAATTAACAACACCTGAGTATACGCGCATGAAAGTTAACGTACCTACGAACGGGTCGGTTGCGATTTTGAACGCTAGTGCTGAGAATGGTTCGTCATCACTTGAATGACGCTCAACAGGGTTACCGTGTTCGTCTTCACCAGTAATTGCTTTTACTTCAGTTGGTGAAGGTAGAAAATCAACAACAGCATCTAGTACGGCTTGAACACCTTTGTTCTTAAATGCAGAACCACAAGTTGCCAGTACGATTTCGTTGTTTAGGGTACGTTGACGCAGACCAGCTTTAATTTCAGCTTCGGTCAGTTCACCTTCTTCAAGGTATTTATCCATTAGTTCATCATTAGCTTCTGCTGCTGATTCAACTAAGTTCATGCGCCACTCTTCTGCTAACTCTTGCATGTCAGCAGGAATATCTTCATAGGTAAAACTGGTGCCTTGATCAGCATCAGACCAGTTAATGGCCTTCATTTTGATCAGGTCAATTACACCTTTAAATTCATCTTCAGTACCAATATTTAATTGCAGAGGCACTGGTGTTGCACCAAGACGGTGTTTGATCTGCTCGATAACGCGGAAGAAATCTGCGCCCGTGCGATCCATCTTGTTGATAAAAACAATACGAGGAACTTCATATCGATCGGCTTGACGCCATACAGTCTCAGACTGAGGCTCTACACCTGAAGCACCACAGAACACAACAACAGCACCATCAAGTACGCGCAGTGAACGTTCAACTTCAATGGTGAAGTCTACGTGTCCTGGAGTATCAATAATGTTGATTCGGTGCTCGTCGAACTGCTTGTCCATACCGCGCCAAAAGGTGGTCGTAGCAGCAGATGTGATAGTGATACCACGTTCTTGCTCCTGCTCCATCCAATCCATAGTAGCAGCGCCGTCGTGTACTTCACCAATCTTGTGAGATAGACCTGTATAAAACAGGATGCGCTCGGTAGTGGTTGTTTTACCGGCGTCAACGTGAGCACAGATACCGATATTACGGTAGCGCTCGATAGGCGTTTTGCGAGCCACGGTTGTATCCTCTTACTAAGGTGAACCTTAGAAAATGGTTTAGGCACAGCAGGAAAACCTGCTGTGCCCAAGCGGTATTACCAGCTATATTACCAGCGGTAATGTGCGAACGCTTTGTTCGCATCTGCCATACGGTGAACGTCTTCACGTTTCTTAACAGCAGAACCTTTGTTGTCAGCTGCATCTAGCATTTCGCCTGCAAGACGCTGAGCCATAGATTTTTCACCACGCTTACGCGCAGCTTCAACTAACCAACGCATAGCTAGTGCATTACGACGTACTGGACGTACTTCTACAGGCACCTGGTAAGTTGAACCACCCACACGGCGAGATTTAACTTCTACCGCTGGACGTACATTTTCAAGAGCTTTTTCGAATACAGATAAGTGTTCTTCACCAGAACGCTCAGCCATAGTTTCTAGTGCAGAGTAAACAATTTTTTCTGCAGTAGATTTCTTTCCGTCAACCATTAGGATGTTAACGAATTTTGCCAGCAATTCTGATTTGAATTTAGGATCTGGAAGGATCTTACGCTGACCGATTACGCGACGACGTGGCATGGATTATCTCCGTTGTCTTCTTCAGGTTATCCAAAACTTTTCAGTTTCTTCAAAATTAAATAATTTTAGTGTTTGGCCTTACTTAACGGAATCCATTAAGACTTAGGACGCTTCACACCGTACTTAGAACGACCTTGTTTACGGTCATTAACGCCTGCACAGTCAAGTGCACCACGAACAGTGTGGTAACGAACACCCGGTAAGTCTTTAACACGACCACCGCGGATAAGAACAACTGAGTGCTCCTGAAGGTTGTGACCTTCACCGCCGATGTATGATGTTACTTCAAAACCGTTTGTTAGACGAACACGACAAACTTTACGTAATGCTGAGTTCGGTTTTTTAGGTGTAGTAGTGTAAACACGAGTACATACACCACGTTTCTGTGGGCACGCTTCTAGTGCTGGCACGTTGCTTTTTACAACTTGCTTAGCACGTGGCTTACGTACCAACTGGTTAATAGTTGCCATTAAATAGCTCCTGATTGTTACTTTCGTAAGGTGAAAAATCTGCCTCCCAACAACAGGAGGACGCGAAATTTTAGGCATCGCACCTAAAGGTGTCAAGATCTAACCAACGATCAATTAAGTGATCATTTCTTAAACAATCACTTTTTTGTCCATATATTGTTACTAATAATGGCTTGTTACGCCCATTTCATGTGCTTGTCATGTCTTTCAGTAAGCAAAACAAACCCTTTATAATCAATAACATCTAGATCTTTATCACATTTATCTTGCAAACCACGCGCAATAATATCGGCTTCTAGTAAATAAATTTTTACGCCGATATTTTTTATTAAATCAAAGTAAATATTTTCGCTCAAGGCGACAATTACAGCGTCTTCGAGCAATAAGATCTCATCACCAGCGCAAATAAACTGTAAACATTGTGCCAATGAGTGGCTCTGAAATGGTGATCGGGTCACAGTATGTAACATCGGCACCTCAAAATGTGAGAATTTGGTGGCAACAATGCAATCTTGTCACCAGCTCAGAATGGGGACAGATATTTACGTCAATTAATAAATCATCAACGCTTAATCCGCGTTCAATTAATGACTGCTGACAAACATAAATATTTTCGATGTCATACAAAGGTAGCATTTTAAAAGTCGCGATATAATTACGACTTAAAATAGCGTCTGGCTGCTGATGTTTAAGTAGTTGTAATACCCCATCACCAAGAAAAAATACGTCTAATGCTTCAGTGTAAGCAGAAGCCGCCAATAGCGCATCTAAACCTTCACGACCACAACTGCTACCATGAGGTGGTTGACGAAAAACAAACCCTAAGTTATTCACTCGATTAACCTCAAAATTGAATCACGCGATCTGCACTAAGTAATACTTCAGCTAAACCACCCAATCCAGCCGCTTCAAACCCATAGGCTAAATTATGACTGGGCAATTGATGTTGTTGTGCTTCTTGTTCACCAATAATGCCACGTCGTAATGCTGCAGCCACGCAAGTATGTAATTCAACCTGATGTGTTTGCGCCAACTGCTGCCATGCAGCAACCAGATCAAATTCATCGGATGCGGGTACTGTCAGCCCATTACCATTTAAAACACCATCTTGATAAAAGAATACGCGAGTTAAGGTATGTCCTAGCTCAATAAGTGCACATGAAAATTGATAAGCTGAACGTGCGGCTTGAGTACCATAGGCTGGGCCATTAACAACAATGGCGTAAGTTAAACTCACTTGTCACCATCCTCTGTTTTTCGCTGACGAATATAAAGATAAACAGTGTGCTTTGAGATATTCAATCGATCAGCAACACGGTTAATTGCATCTTTGATGTCAAAAATACCCTTATCAAATAGCTCCATCACTATCTGACGATTTTTAGCATTATTAGATACATTCTTATCTGCGTTTATTTCTTCAATAGTGCGTTCAACGGTTTGATCCACCAATTCATCAACATCACTGGCAAAGTTTACTTTTGATGCTGCTTGTTTGGCTTCATCCGTTGGCATAAACGATTGCAGTATTTGGGTAAATGGCACATCAAGATTAACGTTAATGCACAACAACCCGATAACTTTATTATCACCATTACGAATCGCAATAGTGATTGATTTCATTAAATCACCGCCTTTAGCGCGCGTGAAATAAGCACGTGAAAAATTCCGTTCTGAATTTTGAATATCACGTAAAGAGCGTAACGCAAGATCGGTGATCGGTGATCCTACTTTACGACCTGTATTCTGACCATTGGCTATTTTGATGGCCGAGGTATTTAAATCGGCTAAGGAGTGCAGAACAATTTCACAAAATGGCCCAATTAATGCGGCTAAACCGTCAACAACCGCTTCATACGCGCGCAGAATATTATCATCGTGTTCAGAAAAAATTCGTCTGTCAACGATGTCACTATCAACAATTATCTCTGTTCCAAAATTATCTACTGAAATCACGATATCACCTTCCATTTTGCTGCTTATCTACAATGCGATCGCCCTGATCTATCACCACAAGCATTCAATATAATTGATAAAATTTAAAATCTTCTCAGTAAGTTTATCAGATAATTGAACAAAAAAGACCCGACATATGCCGGGTCTGGATCAACAGTTACGCTTTTTTGTCACTAGAAAGTGATAACTTATTGCGTTTTTGTCGCTGTAGTTGTTGTTTTTACTGCTTCAACAACTGGCTGTTGAGCTTGCTTAGCATCTTTGATGCTTAATAATTCTACTTGGAAAACTAGAGTAGAATTAGCAGGAATGCTTGGATTAGCTTGTGCGCCATATGCAAGTTGTGGCGGAATAACAAATTCAAACTTAGAACCAACAGGCATTAATTGTACGCCTTCAGTCCAACCTGGAATCACTTGATTTAGTGGGAAGGTTGCTGGTTGGTTACGTTGGTATGAACTATCAAATACAGTACCGTCAGTTAGCATGCCTTTGTACTGCACTTCAACAGTATCAGTTGCAGCAGGTTTTGCGCCTGTACCTTCTTTCTCAACTTTGTACATCAAACCAGATTTAGTGGTAACTACACCGGCTTCTTTAGCAAATTTAGCGCGGAACTCTTCACCTGCTTTAATGTTCTTTTCAGCGTCAGCTTTTGCTTTCTGCTCAACAATCTTTGCAACACGTTGATCAAGAGATTGTAGTGCTTGTTGAGTTTGCTCTTGTGTCATCAGGCTCTTACCTGCAAACACATCTTCAACCCCCGCAAGTACATCTTGACGGTTCAGGTTAAGGCCAAGTTCTTTTTGTTGATCAAGGTTAGCTGATAGGTATTGTGCTAGTGATGCACCAATAGCATACGCTGCTTTTTGATCTTCAGTTTTAAATTCAACTTTAGCAGCATCCGTTGTTGCAACAGCAGCTGAAGCCGTTGTTTGTTCAACTTTTGCAGGCTCAGCAGGCTTGTTGGTGTCTGCTTTATTATCGTCCTGACAACCCACAGCAAGGAAGATTGTTGCTGCTAATACAGACATCTTTAAAATAGGCTTCATGTATTTCTCCATCAGTCATTGAGGTCATGCCTCACTTTTACACTGTGTTTATTAGTATGAGTATGAAAACAAAATTATATCAATATACTACTACCAGTCTGATTAAGTAACTGTAAATACTTAGCGCTGCAGTTATTTAATCAGATTCATTTCTTCTATCTAGTTACCCTAATAAAGCGGAACCAGAGCTTAATGTACAAGAAATTTTTGTCAGTTAGTCTACTTTTCTCTACCTTTGCCTTAAGCGGTTGTTTTCTATTTAATTCAGAACTCCAACGCTGGCATCTTGCTCAACAAGGTAGCACGAGCTTAAGCCTTAGTCGTGATGGCCGTTTTGCACTTATTAGTACAAACATACAAGGTATCGCGCTATGGGATTTACAGCAAAACAAAAAGTTAGCTGATTTTGGTTCTCAAGATCAATATCACAATAGCGTGATAACAAGTTATATATCTGATAACAATCGTTATGCCATAACCGCAACAACTCAAAATTTTGCCGTATGGGATTTGGGATGGTCACAAGCCCATGGGTTATGGTCAATTGATAACGCAAAAATTCAAGATGTCGCTATTGCCAATAATGGCACTGACGTATTGTTAGCATTAAATAACGGTAAAGCCTTGTTTATTGATCTGACAAATGGTCGACGGCTCGAATTTTTAGCGCATCGAAACAATGTTAATAGTGTTGCCCTTTCTGCCAATGGCCGCTATGCCCTTTCTGGAGGCAATGATCACCACGCCTATTTATGGGATACCCGCAGCGGACAGATTATTTATTCATTTAAGCATAGCAGCCGTGTCAACCAAGTCGCACTGCAACGCGATGGAAAATTCGCTTTTTCTGCTACCGATAATAATGACAATATTATTTGGGATTTGACTACGGGTAACAAAATCACTCAATTAGCGATGAAAGTACGTTATCAAACCCTTTCAAGTGCACGTTTTTCTGATGATGGTCAATTTTTGGTAACGGGATCACCATCACGCCGAGTCGAATTATGGCGCACAGATAATGGTGAAAATATCAAAAATTGGCGTGCGGAAGTACAGCCAGGGGCTCGACCCGCCACAGCAGTGGTGTATGATGTCGCTATTAGCCCTACAGGTAATGTTGTCGCTGGCTCATCTGCTGGTTACGCTCAAGCCTGGTCAACCGACTGAAAGATATCCCATGAATGAGATACAACAACTACAAAGCCGTCTTGATGAACTCGAGATGAAACTCGCCTTCCAAGAACAGACCATTGATGAATTAAATGATGCGCTAACGAAGCAGCAATTTATGATTGATCGAATGGAAGTACAACTTAAGTTTATGGTCGGTAAAGTTAAAGGTATGCAAACCTCTAATATGGCAGATGAATCAGAAGAAACACCGCCACCACATTATTAAATAGAGGTTCGAGGTTCGAGGTTCGAGGTTCGAGGTTCGAGGTTCGAGGTTCGACAAGATAAAAACAAAAAAGGAAGCCGAGGCTTCCTTTTTTTATGATCACAATAAATGTGATTAGTGAGAACAGCCGCAGCCGCCCTTACCTTCGCCACCGCAACAACCTTCGTCGTTACCGTGATCATGGTCGCCGCCACAGCAATCGTCGTCACCGTGATCGCCACAACCGCCTTCACCACCACAACAACCGCCACCTTGGTGTAGGTGACCGTGTTCAATTTCTTCTTCAGTTGCAGCACGTACAGCAACAACTTCAACGTCAAAACCAAGTGTTTGACCAGCAAGCATGTGGTTACCATCAACAACAACTTCGTCGCCGTCAACTTCAGTTACTTCTACAGGGATTGGACCTTGATCAGTATCAGCTAGGAAACGCATACCAACAGTGATTTCATCAACACCTTGGAATACATTTGCAGGAACACGTTGAACCATTTCGTCCATGTGCTCGCCGTAAGCTTCTTCAGGAGCAACAGTGATTTCAAACTTGTCGCCTGCCACGTGGCCTTCAAGCGCTTTTTCCAGACCAGGAATAAGGTTGTTGTGACCGTGTAGGTAATCAAGAGGTACTTCAACTGTTGATTGATCGACAACGATACCTTCTTCAGTTTTCACTTGGTAAGCTAGGCTTACTACTGTGTCTTTAGCGACTTTCATGTTAACTCCAAAATTTAAGCTTGGGGTGATAGTTTTTGTTCCCATATCATACAGGATAATACCATTGAGATGCCATTATCACATTAGTCTGGTTTAAAAATCCCTATCACTTGTTGTTTGGTTGCTGAAGAAAGTTGTTCACTTTCTTTTACTGACTGTGGCAAACGTGTATCAAGGTGATGACACAGTGCACATTCAATATGTTCAATGTCATGTTGTTGCCACCAGCGTAATGTATCTTGTGCTTGGCAATTCGGACACACTGCACCTGCAATAAATCGTTTCTTGATCATTGAATCATTCCTTGATTAATCCCAATCTTGGTGGCGTTGTTGCTCACCACGCATTTCACGATCAAAAATATCTTCCAACTCTTTACGAGCCTCTTTTTGACGTGATGCTAAATTGACATCTTCACTATGCTGAGGCAGTAAATCACGTAATGCTTGGCTATCGATTTTACGAAAATGCGCCTGAGCACGATTCGCTTTATAAGGATGTATACCCAAAGATATGAGGGCTTGGCGACCTAAATCAAGGGCACCTTCAAATGTTTCACGTGAAAAACATTCAACCCCATGACTTAATAACTGATGGGCTTCAACTCGACTACGTGCGCGCGCCATTAATTTCAATCGAGGAAAGTGCTGTTGGCATAACGCGACCACTTCCATCACTTCATTTGGGTCATCAGTACAGATAATCAAGGCTTCAGCATTCTCTGCTCCCGCCGAACGTAATAAATCCAATTGCGTCGCATCACCGTAATAGACCTTATAACCAAATTTACGCAAAAATTGAATTTGACTGGGATCGCGCTCTAATACAGTAACGCGAATTTTATTGGCAAACAGTAGCCGTCCCACCACCTGCCCAAATCGACCAAACCCGGTAATAATGACGCGCGGCTGGCGATCAATGACATCCGAAACTGGTTGCTGTGAATCTTCTGCTTGAAAGCTACGGCGATACCACTGTTTTTGTAGCTGTAAAATTAATGGCGTCGTCATCATCGATAAACTAACAACCACTAATAACAACGGTGCTAACTCACCACTTAATAATCCATCAGCTTTAGCTGCCGTAAATAACACAAAAGCAAACTCTCCACCTTGGCTTAAAATAACCGCCATTTGACTACGCGATTTTTCACCAACACCAAACAGGCGCGCCAATAGATAAAGAATGCCAGCCTTAAGGGTCACTAAGCCAATAACTACCGCGAGGATCTGTAATGGGTATTGTAATAACAGCCCCAGATTAACCGCCATGCCAACCGAGATAAAAAACAATCCCAGTAATAATCCTTTGAATGGTTCGATGGCTATTTCAAGTTCATGCCGATATTCACTTTCAGCCAGTAATACACCCGCTAAAAATGCACCGAGTGCCATCGACAAACCGATCATCTGCATTATCAATGCAATACCAATGACTAATAATAACGCGGCCACGTTAAACAACTCACGCACACCACTCATCACCACATAACGAAATAACGGCCGCAACAAAAAGTGGCCAGCAACTAAAAACAGTACAATGCAGCCTAACATCCAAATGCCATCCAGCCAGGTGCCACCAGCATTACCTGCCAGCAATGGTAATAACGCTAACATTGGAATAACCGCGATATCTTGAAACAGCAGTACTGCAAATCCTGATTGACCCGTTTCGCTACCACTTAATTGTTGTTCGTCTATCACCCGTAATGCAATCGCAGTTGACGATAATGCCAACCCCATGCCGATAACAATCGCATCACGCCAACCAAGCTCAGGAAAAAACCATCGCCAGCCAAGAGCAATTGCAGCAATAACCAGCGTCGAGATCACCACTTGGCTGCCACCTAATCCTAAAATTGGCTTACGCATTTGCCATAATTTTTTCGGGTTAAGTTCCAAACCGATAAGGAACAGTAACAACACCACCCCAAACTCAGAAAAGTGCAATATTGCATCCACATCAGAGATTAATCCCAATCCCCATGGTCCAATACCAATGCCAGCAATGAGATACCCCAATACCGAACCGAGACCTAATCGTTGTGCTAACGGTACCGCAATAATGGCTGCCCCTAAAAAAATCACCATCACCACTAAAAAGTCATTATCCATGGCTGGCTCCTGTGGCTAATGGTAATTGCGGATCGTATTGATGAGGGTTGATTAACCACTGCCGATACCATCGTGCGTACTGTTGTCGCTCCAATTCTGGAATTCGCCGAGCCCAATGCACCACTAATGGCGGCAACCATTGCATTCGGCAAAGATCAGCACACAATTCAAACGGCTTTAAAATATCGTCAATACTACATCGGTTATAGCCATCAGGACTGTAAGCTTCCGCAGCACCGCCAGTGGTGATCACTGAGCGCCAATATTTACCTGCCGTCGCTTTGCCATCACCATGGGCAAACCCTTTGGTTAACACTCGATCAAGCCACTCTTTCAATAGTGACGGACAAGAGTACATATACAATGGATGTTGAAATATGATCACATCATGCGCCAGTACCCGTGCTCGTTCAGCGACCTCATCAATAAAAAAATCAGGATAAGTGGCATATAAATCATGCACAGTAACATGAGGTAGTTGATCTATTTCATTGAGTAATGTTTGATTCGCAACGGATTCTTGAGGATCGGGGTGAGCAAAGATAATTAATATTTTTAAATCGGTCATATTGTCCTTTGCACGTCGTTAAATGATCCAAGTAATACTTTGCTAGAGTATTACGGTGCCCAATTGTTAACTATCATACCTAATTGTTACTTAATATGATCATTTAGTTGGCTTTTCTATTTTATACAAACCGACATTCCCCCGATGTAAGTACCGTGTTAACTCGGTGTCAGGTTAGCCACTGGTTCAAGTTTGGGTTAGACTCCTGAACATAATTCCAGTTTAATTTTGTGGAGCGGGCACGTCCCCGGCGCTATCGATGATTATCTTCTCAGATATCCAACTTCTACGTGGTGGTAAAGTTCTGCTTGAAAATGCCACAGCAACCATTAACCCTGGCGATAAAGTCGGTCTGGTGGGTAAAAATGGGTGTGGTAAATCAACCCTATTCGCATTACTCAAAAATGAACTCAGCTTAGATGGCGGTAATTGTCAGTTTCCAAGTAATTGGGAATTAGCGTGGGTAGCCCAAGAAACTCCAGCACTGGAGCGAGCGGCAATTGAATATGTTATTGATGGTGATCGCGAATACCGCGAACTTGAACGTCAATTAATCGCAGCAGAACTGGCTGATAACGGCAATAAAGTCGCTGAACTGCATGGTAAAATTGATACCATCGGTGGTTATAGTATCAATGCACGTGCAGCAGAATTACTCAATGGTCTCGGTTTTTCACAACACCAAATGCAGTGGAACTTAACCCAGTTTTCTGGTGGTTGGCGCATGCGTTTAAACCTTGCTCAAGCACTACTATGCCGTTCTGATCTGCTATTACTCGATGAGCCAACCAACCACTTAGATCTTGATGCAGTAATGTGGCTTGAAAAATGGCTTCAAAGCTACCGTGGTACGCTAGTACTGATTTCCCATGACCGTGATTTCTTAGACCCGGTTATTAACCGTATTATTCACGTTGAAAACCAAACCATGAACAGTTACACCGGTAACTATTCCTCGTTTGAAGTTCAACGTGCAGAAAAGCTGGTATTGCAACAAGCAATGTTTCAAAAGCAACAGAAGCAAATGACCCACATGCAGTCATATATCGAACGCTTTCGTTACAAAGCCAGCAAAGCACGCCAAGCGCAAAGCCGTATTAAAGCATTAGAACGGATGGAGAAAGTACTGCCAGCGCAACTTGATAACCCATTTACGTTTGAGTTTAGAGAACCCAGCGCACTGCCAAATCCAATTTTGATGATGGATCATGTCGCTGCTGGTTATGATGATTTACTGATTCTAGAAAAGATCCGCTTAAACTTAGTACCGGGAAGCCGAATTGGATTACTGGGGCGTAATGGTGCCGGTAAATCAACCTTAATTAAAATGCTCGCAGGTGATTTACCCGCTAAAGCCGGTGATATGGCGTTCTCACAAGGGGTTAAAATTGGCTACTTCGCTCAGCATCAATTAGAAACTTTATACCTTGATGACACCCCGGTCCAACACATGGCACGTATCGCGCCAAACTCAACCGAACAACAACTGCGTGATTACTTAGGCAGTTTTGGTTTTATTGGCGATAAAGCACTAGAGAAAGTCGGTCCTTTTTCTGGGGGTGAAAAAGCGCGCTTGGTATTAGCGTTAATTGTTTGGCAACGTCCAAACCTATTGTTACTCGATGAACCGACTAACCACCTTGACTTAGATATGCGTCAAGCACTGACCTTCGCGTTGCAATCTTATGAAGGCGCAATGGTTATTGTTAGTCACGACCGTTACTTACTCCGTGCAACGACCGATGATTTATACTTGGTTCACGATCGCCAAGTAGTGCCTTTTGATGGTGATTTAGGTGATTACCACAAGTGGTTAGGCGAACAGCAACGCAATGAACGTCGTGAGCAGCAAGCAGCAAAACCTGAAACCAATAAAGACAATAGTGCTGCATCACGTAAAGAACAAAAACGTTTAGATGCTGAGTTCCGTAAACAAACCGCACCGATTCGCAAAGAGATCACTAAGCTTGAAAAGCAAATGGATAAGCTTAATGCGATCATCACCGCTGCAGAAACAGCATTAAGTGATAGCACCATTTATGAGCCTGAAAATAAAGCGCAAATGAATGAACAGTTGAAGCTTCAAGGCGATGCTAAATCCGATCTTGAAGACATTGAAGTCGCCTGGATGGAACTACAAGAACAACTAGAAGAAATGGAAAGCCAGCTTAACGCTGAGTGATCATTTAACGCCGTAGTGATAGTTTTATTACTCCGGCGTTTTTATTAAGATCAAGGACATTACATGCAACCATTTAGCGCTGCTACCGGATTAGGTAATCCTCACTTACAAACCTTATTACCTCGCTTTATTCGTCGCCAGCCCCTCTTTACCCCTATCACTCAACGCCTTGAAATGCCTGATGGCGATTTTATCGATCTTGCTTGGACAGAGCAGCCAGACCACACTAACCATCACCAGCCATTGATGATTTTATTACATGGTTTAGAAGGCAGTTTTAACAGCCCTTATGCTAATGGCTTATTGATGGCCGCCAAACAGCAAGGCTGGCTTGGAGTAATGATGCATTTTAGAGGCTGCAGCGGTGAATTAAATCGTCATCCACAAAGCTATCATTCCGGTGACATCAAAGATGTACGCTTCTTCATTCAATGGCTACGGCAGCAATTTCCACAACGCCCATTTATGGCTGTTGGGGTATCTCTGGGTGGTAATGTATTGATTAATTACTTAGCTAACTACCGTGACAATAGCGAACTGATTGCCGCTCAAGCGATTTCACCACCACTTAACCTTGCCTCCTGTTCTGATCGTATTCAGCAAGGGTTCTCACGAGTATATCAACGCTACTTACTAACATCGCTTAAACGCACCATTGCCAAAAAGATTGAACGTCAGCCTCACACCATGCCCATTAATCAGCAACAGTTAGCATCGATTAACAATGTGTGGCAATTTGATCAAGCAGTAACAGCACCATTACATGGCTTCAAAAATGCTAATGACTACTATCAACGTTGCAGTGGCTTACTGCAACTGACAAATATTCGTCGTCCTTTACGAATCATTCATGCTAAAGATGATCCGTTTATGAACAGCGATGTTATTCCATCACAGCCATTACCCGCCAACATTCGTTATGATTTATCAGCCACCGGTGGTCATGTCGGTTTTATCAATGGCAGCTTACTCAAACCACAATTTTGGTTAGAGCACACAGTGCCTGCATGGTTTCAACAACAATTAGATCAACATCAAACAACCCAACCAAATAATGACTGACTTTCTTTCATGCTAATTTTAAGAATATACTGCGGCTATTATTTTATTAGTCATTTAAGAAGTTGTAATGATTATCCCTTGGCAAGACATCGCACCAGAAACACTCACTAACCTTATCGAACAATTTATTTTACGAGAAGGCACTGATTATGGCGAAGTTGAAATCAGCCTCAGTGATAAAGTGGCTTATGTACGACGCCAATTACAATCTGGTGATGCTGTAATTGTTTTCTCTGAATTGCATGAATCAGTAGATATTAAGCTCCGCAATCAAATGTAATCACTACATTATTGTAGCGATAACCATTAAAACTTGGTATCAGTTGCATTTTTATCACTTAATACCGACATTTTAGCAAACATGTAGTAACATTTATCGCTGACCATTATTTGTTATTAAACCTGTGCTAATCACAACAACAAGGTGAGTTATGTCGGTAAAACACCCTATTATTGCTGTCACTGGTTCATCAGGCGCGGGTACGACCACCACCTCTGAAGCCTTCCGCAAAATGTTTAATATGATGGACATCAACGCCGCATGGTTAGAAGGCGATAGTTTTCATCGTTTTACTCGCCCAGAGATGGATTGTGAGATTCGTAAAGCCAAAGAACAAGGTCGTCATATCAGCTATTTCGGTGCAGAAGCCAATGACTTTGAACAGTTAGCCCACTTTTTCGAGCAATATGCTCAAGACGGCAGTGGCAAGTTTCGGCGTTACTTACATACCTTTGATGAAGCCGTACCTTATAATCAAATGCCGGGTACTTTCACGCCTTGGCAACAGTTAGCTGAAAATACTGATGTGTTATTTTATGAAGGGCTACATGGCGGTGTGGTTGATGGTGAAACCAATGTCGCTCAGCATGTTGATTTACTGATTGGGATGGTGCCCATTGTAAACTTAGAGTGGATTCAAAAGATCATTCGCGACACTCGCGACCGCGGTCATTCAAGAGAAGCGGTGATGGAATCAATTGTGCGCTCAATGGATGACTATCTTAATTACATCACACCCCAATTTTCTCGCACCCATATTAATTTTCAACGAGTCCCTACCGTTGATACGTCAAACCCTGTCAGTGCGAAAGGTATTCCAAGTTTAGATGAAAGCTTTGTCGTGATCCGGTTTCGTGGCTTAAAAAATGTCGACTTTCCACATTTATTGGCGATGATTCAAGGCTCATTTATGTCACGCCACAATACCCTTGTGGTTCCTGGTGGGAAAATGAGTTTTGCGATGGAACTGATTATGCGACCGTTGCTTGAACAACTCATTGAAAATGGAAAAATAGCGTAAGCATTATTTCTTGTATGATACTCAGAAGTAAGTATCAGACGTAGCTCTCACTACTCGTTGATAAACGGTTACTGATATCAGCAACCGTCATCGTCATCGAGTTACGCCACAACAATCTCATAGCTGTGACTCATTTCAACACCTTTACCTAGCATCAAACAAACTGAGCAATATTTTTCAAGCGAGTCAGCCACCATCTTACTCACTAGTGCATCATTTAAATCATGGCCAGTAACAACAAAGTGTAAATTGGCATGAGTGAAAATTCGTGGCGCTTGTTCACGACGTTCGGCGAAGATATTCACTTCACAAGCCGTGATCTGCTGTTGTAAATCTTGTAAACCACTAACAACATCCACAGAGCTACATCCCCCGGCAGCCATTAATACCAACTCCATTGGACTTGGCCCTTTTTCACCACCGTTACCATCTAAAACGACGCTATGGCCCGATGCTGATTGGCCAACAAACGTCATGTTTTCTACCCATTTTACACGTGACTGCATTTTTATATCCTTGAGCTATATTATTTAAAATTTGATCTTATTTTTGTTGATAATTCCATCGATGTAAACGTTATTTATTTTGTTTGATGCTAATTGTGTTGCATATTTCTATTGCTAGAATTGGAGAGCAAAATCACTTTGAAACGGTGCTTTTGGTAACTAAGTCACAACGATGTGATCATGTGCACACTTATCTCTCATAAATGAGCGGGTCATCGAGATCAATATCAAGAAAAAGCCCCAAAAAAAGGATACACTCTAAACCAGTTTAAGTTAGCTCGCAGCCCATCAGCTGAGTGAATAACCCTGCCAACGCACAGTTTTGTCGAGTTATCTTTACAGAACATATTGTTGGGCAACATATGCAGAGGAAGTTAGTAATATGGTTCCAGGTAAACCGCAAACAGATCCAACTTTAGAGTGGTTTCTTTCCCATTGTCACATTCACAAATATCCATCAAAGAGCACGTTAATTCACGCAGGTGAAAAAGCAGAGACTTTGTACTACATCGTGAAGGGTTCTGTTGCTGTATTAATCAAGGATGAAGAAGGTAAGGAGATGATCCTTTCTTACCTAAACCAGGGCGACTTTATTGGTGAACTCGGCTTGTTCGAAGAAGACCAAGAACGTACAGCTTGGGTTCGCGCAAAAAGCCCTTGTGAAGTTGCAGAAATTTCATTTAAAAAATTCCGTCAATTAATTCAAGTTAACCCAGATATTCTAATGCGTCTATCTGCTCAAATGGCATGTCGTCTACAAGTGACAAGTCAAAAAGTGGGTGATCTTGCGTTCCTTGATGTTACAGGTCGTATTGCACAGACATTACTGAATCTTGCAAAACAACCTGATGCAATGACACACCCTGATGGCATGCAAATTAAGATCACTCGTCAAGAAATTGGTCAGATCGTAGGTTGTTCTCGCGAAACAGTCGGCCGTATTCTTAAAATGCTAGAAGAGCAAAATCTTATTTCTGCTCATGGCAAGACTATTGTGGTTTACGGTACACGCTAATTATTTTAGTCATACCAAAATCACCGATGAAACCGCAGCTTATGCCTGCGGTTTTTTTTTATCACTCCCCAGATGATCACCGTAAAACAATCATTGAACACTCAGGCATTAGTGTTAAATTTTAACTTGTAATAACATCTATTTATGCTACATTTTGCTCACAAATGGATTTTAAATCGATGATGGTCAATATGGATATTGAACGCTTTTCAGTTAACAGTTACACCACGGTACCTGGGATCTTAACTAGTCAGCCAACAACCATTGAAATGACAGGGTTTAGTGATAGTCGCTGTTATCTCGAACAACAAACCGGATTACGTCGCTGCCCTGCAGATGAATCAGGTGTTTGGGCTTCACCACTGGATAACTAACCCTTCAACAACAGTGCTTATGCGCTAAGCACTGTTTATTTGGCTTACAATTAACGATCTGTACTTTCAAAAATTTTATTCGCCGAAGCAACCACAAACCCTGAATATAACTCACCATTCGCTTGGGGATGGCGTTTTGCAAATTCATAAAATCCACCAGGGATGTTATGAATACCGTCTCGAAAACTGACCCCCACCTTGTCAGCCATGGTTGCTGATTGTTCCAACATCACCTCAGCATTACCTTTTATCTCCCCGCCCGCTTGATTAATAACAAACTGGTTATGGCGCAATAAATGATTAACCTCTTCAAGATTAGAGAACTGTTCTAATTGATTAATACTCACCGTAAAATGGTTAGCGCCAAAACCGTGTGCCGCAACCCACGCTGCATATTCACTTTCAGCCGCTAAAAATTGATAGGTCGCAAAGTCAAGTTGCCATGGACGGCCACGATAAATAAAATCAGGTTGGCGAAAATAATCATCATCAACCTGATCAAGCAAGGCTCGTATCGTATGTTGTAATTCAGCCGAGCACCCCGCTAATTGTAATTCGCTAATAAAGACTTTTGGCAACACCGGGTTTGCATGAATAAAGGATTCGGCATACAGCTTTTTGGCACTAAAATGATATTTTGCTTGCGGTTGGTAACCCAAAGCAATAAATGGCGCAGCCAGTACGGCTAAGCCACACTTCGGTAACCCAAAGCTGCGCAATGCAATATGATCATTAAGTAATGCTGTGTCCTCGGTTAACAACTGCTGTATTTGCACCGCTGAAGGGCATAAGCGGTGACTATAATCGTGCCATAAACCATCAAAAAGTTGGGTAATAGATTCCATAATCAGCCTGCCTATTGAAAGCATTATCACTCATTAAACCTTAGCTCAAGCATACTCCTGGCGCTAATTGAGCCGGTAATTGCACATCATCCCCTTCAACAGACGCCATAGGATAAGCACAATAGTCCGCAGCATAATAAGCGCTTGGGCGAAGATTTCCTGATGCGCCAGGGCCACCAAAAGGTGCATCACCACTCGCTCCTGTTAAGGGTCGGTTTCGATTCACAATACCAGCACGAATATGTTCAATAAAATAGAGCCATTGTTGCTCATCGGTTGAAATGAGCCCTGCCGCTAAGCCATAGCGAGTTTGATTGGCACTGACTACCGCTTGAATAAAATCAACATAACGACTAACGTGTAATAGTGGTCCAAAATATTCTTCATCCGCAAGTTCAGTAATAGCACTAACATCGATAATCGCAGGCGTCACAATTGCGCCTTGTCCCCGCGTTGCCGTTAATAAAGCAACGCCACCAGCATCCAAAAGTTGTTGTTGATGCAATATGATGTGATCCGCCGCCACAGCAGAAATTAATGGCCCCATAAACGGTGCAGGGGTTGCAAAGGGATCACCCACCAGCAATTGTGAAGCGACCGTCACTAAACGGGCTAACAGAGCATCGCCAGCTTTTCCTGTGGCGATATATAATCGCCGTGCACAAGTACAACGCTGTCCAGCACTTAAAAAAGCCGATTGAATGATGGTATATACCGCCGCATCAATGTCACCATACTCTTGGCCGATCACTAATGGATTATTACCTCCCATCTCTAAAGCCAACATAGTTTGCGGTTGCCCCGCAAATTGTTGATGTAACAAATGCCCCGTTTGCGCACTCCCGGTAAACAATACTCCAGCCACTCTCGTTGCCATGGCTAATGCCGCTCCCGTTGTACGTCCACCTTGTACTAAATTAATCACCCCATCAGCAATACCCGCTTGTTGCCATAACTCACACATTCGTTGAGCGGTATTAGGTGTCAGTTCTGAGGGTTTAAATACCACGGTGTTACCCGCTAACAATGCTGGAATAATATGGCCATTAGGTAAGTGTGCGGGGAAGTTATATGGTCCAAATACCGCCATCACCCCCAAAGGACGATGGCGAACAATCATGGTGGTTCCGGCCTGTTGACGCTGACGAATACCCGTTCGCTCATGATAAGCTTGCGTTGATAACCCAACTTTGGCAATCATCGCCGCGACTTCCGTGGTACTTTCCCATACTGGTTTACCTGTTTCTGCCGCAATAATATGTGCCAATTGTGATTGATGTTGTTGCAGTAATTGAGCAAAGCGTTCAATAACGGCTAAGCGCTCATTAAACGTCGTATTTCGCCAGTTTAAAAACGCTGTATTTGCAGCAGCAACAGCATTCTCAACTTGCTCTACACTCGCAGCATTACCTTGCCAAACCACATCATCATTATAAGGATTGAGTGATTGAAATCGCTCACCATCGCCCACTAGCCATTGATTATTAATCCATAAGCTCATTCGTCTCTCCTTTTATGGTTGGGCTATTAACCTTACTTCATCACCCATTTCCACATTAAGTGCAGCGGCAACCTCAGCGGTCATCATGGCTTGTCCTTGTGCAGTAATCGCAATAGAAGCCACAACCGCTCGAAACCCTGCTAACTGACCATTTGAGATAAGATAATGTTGTTGGCTGCTATGTTCACCAATATTGACCGAATAACGCTGCGAATGACGCACAGTTTCAATATTACGCACGTCACATTCAATACTAGGACCGGCATCAAAAATATCAACATAACCGCGACAACAAAATCCTTCTTGTTCTAACAGTTGTAACGCGGGACGAGTATTAGTATGTACTTTCCCTATCACCGCTTGTGCTTCTTTGCTAAGTAAATTGACGTAAATCGGTAATTTAGGCATTAAATCAGCAATAAAGCCTTTGCGGCCAATACCGGTTAAATAATCTGCATAAGTAAAATCAATCGAAAAAAAATGTTCTTTCAGCCATTGCCAAAAAGGGGAATTCCCCTGTTCATCAGAGACACCACGCATTTCAGCAAAAGCCACCTTAGCAAATCGCTGTTGATGATCAGCCATCAATAAGAAACGTGACTTTGACAATAAGCGTCCGTTAGTACCTTGACGCCACTCGGGCAATAAAAATAAGCTACACAACTCAGTTTCCCCAGTGTATTGGTTACCCAATGTCAGTACCTTAACGATGTTGTGTACGCCTAACTGACGCGAAGCATGGGTCACCGTACTTAAATGGTAATTATAAAAAGGCACATCAAGTCCAACCGTCGCTTCAATTGCTGTTGTACCAACGACTTGATTGGTATCACTATCAACCGCGACCAATAGATAACTTTCCTGGCCTGGAAAGGTAACACTGGCATTAAAACTGGCTTGAGAATGTTGGATACGGCGACGAAGTAAATCTTCATTGATGGGTAATGATGTAAAACCATGACCAGAGGCTTCTGCACATTGCATCAGTGCAGGATAATCAGCGGCAGTAATAGGACGAATAATGAGCATAGCATTCCCTCCTAAATATAGACAATGACTCCTGCCATTGTCTCGCTCAACATCAGCGTTAGAATGGGGCTATTGGTGTTAACTAACCCCGTAATAGCAATTCAATCACAGCTCAGCAGAATGCAGTTCATATAACGTTGCAATTGCCGCTTCTAAGCGTTGCATTCCTTCATCGATATCTTTTTTATCAATTACCAATGAAGGCGTAAAGCGCACCACATCAGTGCCCGCAACTAATACCATTAACCCTTCTTTACCTGCGGCAACTAAGATATCTCGTGCTCGGCCTTGCCATTGTGGGCATAACACCGCCCCAAGTAATAACCCTTTACCGCGAATTTCACTAAAAATAGGATAACGATGATTAATCTGCATGAGCCCATCACGGAACCATTGTTCGCGCTGTTTCACGCCAGCTAATACTGCGGGCTGACTAATGGTATTGATCACCGCTTCAGCAACCGCACACGCAAGAGGATTACCGCCATAAGTTGAACCATGGGTACCCACTTTAAGATGGGCTGCAAATGCCGTTGTTGTCAGCATTGCAGCAACAGGGAAGCCGCCACCTAATGATTTTGCTGTGGTCAAAATATCTGGGGTAACACCAAGACCTTGGTAAGCAAACAAGTCTCCCGTACGGCCATTACCCGTTTGCACTTCATCAAAGATCAACAGCGCATGGTGTTTATCACACAGCTCACGTACCCCTTGCACGAACTCAATCGTTGGGCTAATGACCCCACCCTCACCTTGTAAAGGCTCCATCATCACAGCACAGGTTTTATCTGACATTAATTCAGCAATTGCCGCTAAATCATTATAAGGAATATGGGTAACAGCTTGGGGTTTAGGACCAAAACCATCGGAATAAGTACTTTGGCCACCGACCGTCACGGTAAAAAAGGTACGTCCATGAAAACCATGATGAAAGGCGATAATTTGATCTTTATCTGCACCAAAGTTATCAACGGCATAACGACGCGCCAATTTCAATGCGGCTTCATTGGCTTCTGCGCCAGAGTTAGCGAAAAAGACTTTATCAGCAAAAGTAAGTTGGGTCAGTGTGTCAGCTAAGCGCAACGCGGGCTCATTGGTCATCACATTACTTAAATGCCACAATTTTTGTGCTTGCTCTGTTAATGCTTCCACCAGCACCGGATGGCAATGGCCCAAACAACTGACCGCAATCCCCCCCGCGAAATCAATATATTCCCGTTGCTGTTGATCCCATAAGCGCGAGCCTTGTCCACGAACGGGAATAATATCCATCGGCGCATAGCAAGGTACCATGACCTCATTAAACAATGAACGTTGCAGCTTCTCTTCTGTTGCCATCACACTATCCTTCTGTGCTGTATGCCGTATTATTAATAGTATTTACATTTTATTAACCTTTTGCCAAGCAAGTTAATGCTTTTTATTTCAGCAAAAGTGTTAATAAATGAATACACTAGCAATAGTTATGCATTATTTACGGAAGATTATTAACCACTATCATTGACCAACACTCTTTCCTCTAAGGAAATAATTCTTATCAAATGCATAAAATTGCATTTCAACAAAAACGAAACGACTCAAATAACGAAGATAAGCAGTGATAACAACAGAAAAGCGTACTTACTCACGCAGTAATAAGTACGTTAGAAGAACAGTAGAGGAATTAGCGTTGCAGAAAATTAGCCAGCAATTGATGGCCTTGTTCGGTCAAAATGCTTTCTGGATGAAACTGTACCCCTTCAAGTGCCAGCGTTTTATGTCGAATACCCATAATTTCATCAAATTCACCGTTTAATTCTGTCCAAGCGGTGATCTCAAAACAATCAGGTAATGTTGCCGCTTTAACGACCAAGGAATGGTAACGCGTCACTGTTAGAGGATTATTAAGCCCCTTAAAAACACCACAATCAGTATGATAGATAGGTGACGTTTTACCGTGCATAACTTGGCGAGCACGTACTACATCGCCGCCAAATACTTGCGCAAGTGATTGGTGCCCAAGACACACACCGAGAATCGGTAATTTACCTGCGAAATATTCAATAGCTTGCAAAGAGATACCCGCTTCATTAGGCGTACAGGGACCAGGAGAAATGACTAAATGCGTGGGAGCTAACGCCTCAATTGCCGCAATATCAATTTCATCATTACGCACAACAACGACTTCAGCGCCTAATTCACAAAAGTATTGATAAAGGTTGTAAGTAAAGGAATCGTAGTTATCAATAAGTAACAACATACTACAACTAAGCTCTTATTCTTTTACTGCCAACGGCAGTAATTAACCCGCGATAAAAAAGCAGAGCCTTAGCCCTGCTTTATTATCATTGTTATTGCCTGCACTTATGGGCGAGCAACAAAACCGACTGCATGATAAGCTTTTTTCAACACTTCAGCAGCACGCGCAGATGCTTTATCCGCACCGGCTTTCATCACGCTATCAAGGTAAGCACGATCATGACGAATGCGTTGGTATTCAGCCTGTACAGGCTCAAGCATTGCGACTAATGCTTCACCGACATCTTTCTTAAATGGACCATACATTTCAACACCAGCATACTGCGCTTCAATTTCAGCAAACGTTTTGCCTGTTGCGCCAGAATACAAGCCCATTAGGTTTGAAATACCCGCTTTTTGTTCAATATCATGCGCGATACGAGGCGGCATTTCTGCGTCTGTTTGCGCTTTATTGATTTTCTTTAGAATTGACTTAGGATCTTCAAGTAACGTAATAACGTTCTTACGGTTATCATCTGACTTCGACATTTTCTTAGTCGCATCTTGTAAGCTCATTACGCGTGCACCTACCGTTGGAATATACGGTTCAGGTACTTGGAAAATTGGGCTTTGCTCTGTGCCATAAAGATTATTAAAACGGGTTGCGATATCACGCGCTAACTCTAAATGTTGCTTCTGATCGCTACCTACAGGCACTTGATGGGCGCCATACAATAAAATATCGGCAGCCATCAGTACTGGATAACCAAATAAACCCGCGTTAACGTCATTTGCGTGACGGGCTGATTTATCTTTAAACTGAGTCATGCGGCTTAGCTCACCCATTTGGGTATAGCAGTTTAATAACCAGCCCAGCTGTGCATGCTCAGGTACATGCGATTGTACAAACAAGGTGCTTTTCTTTGGATCAACACCAACGGCTAAACAAATCGCAAGTGCATCGAGAGTTGCTTCATGAAGGGCTTTGGGATCTTGACGTACAGTAATGGCATGTAAATCAACCACGCAGTACTGACAATCATAATCATCCTGCATCTGTTCCCACTGACGCAGCGCACCAAGGTAGTTGCCGATACTCAATTCACCAGAAGGCTGTACGCCACTTAATACAATGGGTTTACTCATGATCAGGCTGTCCTGTTAATATCTGTAATTGTATTGACGATAGGTGCTGATAACACCGTTACCTGCACCTAATGTTATTGATTTTTTAGTGTACACCGTAATGTACTAGCAGCCTAGTTTAACCACATCAAGTAATTGCTTGAAGTGATCACAAACAACATCTGGCTGACTATCACTGATCGGTTGACCATAGTTATAACCATAAGTCAGCCCAAGCGAGCGACAACTGGCAGCTTGTGCCGCTAAAATATCGTTACGCGAATCACCCACCATCAGCAATTCAGTGGCTGCAACATGGTGTTTTTCCATCAACCAATGTAATGCGTAAGGATCTGGCTTTTTCAATGGAAAGGTATCACCGCCAATCACATCAACAAAGTAAGCACTCAAACCATGTTCTTCAAGTAAGTGAGGCACAAATTGTGATGGCTTATTCGTCACCACTGCCATCAAAACACCCGCTTGGTGTAAATCAGCTAGCGTCGTTTTCACATCCGCATATAGCGCACTTTTTTGATGACCACCCGCGGCATAATAATGATCAAATAGTTCACGCGCTTGACGCTGTAATTGCGGATCAATCTCAGGATCAATATCGATACTACGGCTTAATGCGCGACCAATTAAAATATCAGCCCCGTTGCCAATCCAAGTCGTCACCTGTTCAACCGTCACACCTTCACGGCCAAGATGACGCATAGTCAAATCAGCCGCATCGGCTAAATCAGGTACGCTATCTAACAACGTACCGTCTAAATCAAACGCTATAAATTTAATATTTTCAATCATGTTTTCAGAAACCATTAACGCTTAGCCTCAGCTAACTGTGCACGCATATTATCAATCGCAATTTTATAATCAGGTTCATTAAAAATAGCAGACCCCGCAACAAACATATCCGCACCTGCTGCTGCGATTTCCGCAATATTATTAACGTTAACACCACCATCCACTTCTAAACGAATATCTCGCCCTGAAGCATCAATACGCTGACGTACTTGACGTAATTTATCTAGCGTACTTGGAATAAATGATTGACCACCAAAACCAGGATTTACAGACATGATCAAAATCATATCCACTTTATCCATAATGTAATCAAGGTGGTGTAGCGGTGTTGCGGGATTAAATACCACCCCGGCTTGGCAACCATGTTCTTTAATCAGTTGCAAACTACGGTCAAGGTGATCGGTCGCTTCAACATGAACAGTGATCATGCTTGCGCCAGCTTTGGCAAAATCAGGAATAATACGATCGACAGGTTTTACCATTAAATGAACATCAATTGGCGCGGTAATACCGTAGTCGCGTAATGCTTGACAGATAGGCGCACCAAACGTCAGGTTAGGGACAAAATGATTATCCATAACATCAAAATGCACCACATCAGCACCCGCTGCCAATACGTTTGCTACATCTTCACCTAAGCGGGCAAAATCAGCAGACAAAATAGATGGAGCGATCAAAAAGTCCTTCATGGTTAGCCTCTTTACACTAGCGATAAAAACACAGGCTCGGCGTACCAAGCTCATAAATTGCTGTCAGTCTACCCGATCCCCTAGGTGTTGTCTTAATGGATTTATTTATTACTGTAGTTAGCCATAATTATCAGTGTTACTACCAACATAGGCACTACAATCTAGCTAGCATTTAAATAAAACACGCACAGGAAAGCTGATGAATAAACACAGCAAAGCGGTGTGGCAAATAATAAAGAGTGTCTTAGCTGCATTGTTTGGGGTGCAATCACAACAACAGCACCAACAAGACTTTCAACATTCAAGTCCATGGTTATTTATTGTCATTGGAGGGATTGTTATCGTGCTGCTAGTGAGCATATTGATTGCTATCGCTCATCAAGCAATAGCAATCTAAAAGCAGGGAGGGTTATTCGTTATCGGCAATAAGCGGGGTTTTAAATAACGCCAGTAGTTCATCAACCTTATTGCGGCCACTGCCATTACGACTAATCGTGCGCTTAACCCTTACTACGGATAAATCAGCACCAGTATATAAACGGCGGGTTAACGGCGTATCATGATTAGAAATCAATACCGCTATATCACGTTCAGTCGCGGCTTTCTCTGCAATATTAGCTAAGGTCGCCTGATCATCCAAACTAAAGCCATTACCAGAATAAGAGGTAAAATTAGCCGTAGTTGATAATGGCGCATACGGTGGATCGCAATAAATCACACTGCCTTTACGCGCCCGTGAAAATGTCTGGCTGTACCCTTCACAAATAAACGTCGCACGTTTAGCTTTTTCTGAAAAATAATACATTTCAGCTTCAGGGAAATACGGTTTTTTGTAAGAGCCAAAAGGCACATTAAACCCGCCCTTTTTGTTATAACGGCATAAGCCATTAAAACCATGTCGATTAAGATAGAGAAAATAAATCGAACGCTGGTAAGGATCAGTACTGTTATTAAAGTCTTCTCTAATATTCAAGTACGCCGCTTTAGTATTATATTCAGGCGTAAATAATCGACGTACATCTTCAATGTATCGCTCAGGCTCTTGCTTAATAATATTATATAAATTAATCAGATCTGGGTTGATATCTGCCAGTAAGTAATGCTCATAATCAGTATTTAAAAACACCGAACCAGCACCTACAAAAGGCTCAACCAATTTACGCGCCGGCGGTAGGTGTCGTTTAATATCCTCGACCAGAGAGTACTTACCCCCAGCCCACTTCAGGAATGCACGATGCTTTTTCATTAAGCTGACCCACCACCACTTACAAGAATGTCACGAAAGGTCGCGGATTGTACCTCATTTACACCCTGCGCTGATACCAATTCACATAAATAACTACTATTTATGGCTTTATTTTAAGCGATCTATTTCTTGCGTGATCTTACGATAAGATTTTAACCATGGTTTTAGCTGTTGTAATGCAGGTGATAATTGATTTTTTGCAGTGCGTGCCTGACTCGCGGTAGCGTAATCTCCGGTCACAACAATAAACCATGACTGCTGATTACGTACCGTTTGGTAAACTATCGCATCCATTACATTATGGGTTGTAATAAATTCTGCAGCAGCGGCAAGGCTCTGAGTTGCCGCCAGTTGTAACGCATAATGTGTTGGCTTTACGGCAATTAATCGTTGTTTATCTGCGGCTAATTTAAGTGACCAATCTAACTTAGAGACAGGCGATGATGTAACACTAACAGCCGCTGGCGTTTTGATTGCTTCTGTCGCAATGACAGGCGATTTTTCAGTCATTTCTGTAGCTTCTGTAGCTTCTGTAGCTTCTGTAGCTTCTGTAGCTTCTGTAGCTTCTGTAGCTTCTGTAGCTTCTGTAGCTTCTGTAGCTTCTGTAGCTTCTGTAGCTTCTGTAGCTTCTGTAGCTTCTGTAGCAGCAGGATGATCGTCCAACGTGTGATCGTCAATAATGGCATCAATTTGTTGATCAGAGATAACAACCCGCTCTTGACCCTTGATGTCATCTTGACGCCCCACAGTTAACCCCTGTGGATTAACTTGTGGTGGTAATGGCTCTTTATCAATTGTTACCGCCGCAGGCACAGGAGGCTGAGGTGCCGTTATCGTTGCAGATGCAGACTCACTGCCAGAGCGGGATGCCATAAAGAAATAACCGCCCGCAATTAAAACAATGATCACGCCACCAATTACAATCGGTAATAACGGCTTCTTTTTCATATTTGAATTCATGGTTATCCCTTCTGCTTGCGGAAGATTATGTAATACGCCCGGACGAGGAAGCGCCATTAGTAAGCGCTGTTTTAATGAACGCCGACAAGGGGCATCTAATCCATCGGACGTCATTAGCATATCACTAAATAGCATCACTTCTTGCTGACTAAAATCATCAATATCAAGTTCAACAGGAGTAATACCTGAGCCATGAGCGACATGGGCTAAAGTTTGATTCAACTCGCCACTATTGGCAAATAGCACAATATTCAGTTGTCGCTCTGGATGTTGATTGGCATATTGTGCCAATGCCCACAATTCAGCAATTAACGTTGGGCTCAGACACTGGGCGTCATCAATCACCACCATTAATTTATAATGTTGGTTCGCTAATAGATGCTCAACACTCTGACATAAAGAGTCATGTTCATTAAACATAGCGTGGCTAACAAATTGTTGTAGCAGTAAGGTACGATGTTGAACGTCTGTTTGTCCATGCTGACACATCAATAATACTTGATGACAATCGGTGGCATAATCTTCAAGAAAAGCATGGGCAAGCCAAGTTTTACCTGAGCCAGGAGCACCAGAAAGGTGAATGAGGTGAGAGCTAAACCGAGTAATGAACTGTACTCGAGTCAGCAACTGGATCTGACTTTCCAGATCCAGACTTTTTCGTTTTGTCATGCGAGTTATCAATTGGTTACAGTTTAGCGACCAATTACATCCTGAAGCACATCAAAAGGAACATCAGCCACAACCTCAGCACTACCAATCGATGTTGGCAACACTAAGCGTAGCTGACCTGACAATACTTTTTTATCACGCATCATATGCTTAATAAAATCGTCAAAAAACATTGTATCAGGAGCAACAACGGGCAAATTTGCTCGTTGATGTAATGCAATAATACGCATTACATCAGCATCACTGATTAATCCCTGCTTTGCGGCAGTATGTGCTGCGAGAATTGTACCTACTGACACCGCTTCGCCATGCAGCCAATTACCGTAGCCCATTTCTGCTTCAATCGCATGACCAAAGGTATGGCCAAGATTAAGTAATGCCCTAACGCCTGATTCTTTTTCGTCGGCAGCAACAACATCGGCTTTAATTTGACAGCAACGGCTAATGGCGTAACACAACGCCTCGTTATCCAGTGCATGTAACCGTTCGATGTTATTCTCTAACCAAACAAAAAAATCATGATCGGCAATAATGCCGTACTTGATGACTTCTGCCAATCCTGCTGCTAACTCTCGTTGCGGCAAGGTATGTAAACAATAATTATCAATAATCACTGCTTTAGGTTGGTAAAAGGCACCAATCATGTTTTTACCCAGACGGTGATTAACCGCAGTTTTTCCACCAACAGATGAATCAACTTGTGCTAACAACGTGGTTGGCACCTGAATAAAATCAACCCCTCGCTGATAACTCGCAGCCGCAAAGCCAACGATATCACCAATTACGCCGCCGCCTAAAGCAACTAAAATCACATCGCGGCCATAATTACCTTCCAGTAAAAATGTCATGATGTGATTAAACGTATCAAGGGTTTTGTATTGTTCACCATCAGGCAGAGAAAGTAGTGCCACTTGGCACGATAATGAACCGATGGTTGCTATTACCTTATCCGCATATAACGGGGCAACAGTATCATTACTGACCACAACTACTTGCTTGCCTGCAGATATCGCAGATGCAAACAACGCCGAGTTGTCGAACAACTCGGCGCCAATTGAAATAGGGTAGCTTCTGTCATCTAAATTGACATTGATCCGTTCCATGGTCAGCTTCTCTTTTTAATGAATTAACGCTCTTCCAACATCTTGATGATTTGGTTAGCAACTACCTTCGCACTCTGATCATCAGTACGAACAACGTAGTCAGCAACCTCTTCATACAATGGGTTACGCTCTGCTGCTAGTTCTTCAAGTACTTCACGAGGTGTGTCAGTTTGAAGTAACGGGCGTTTTTTATCACGTTGAGTACGAGCTAATTGTTTTTCAATAGTCGTCTCTAGATAAACAACAATACCACGAGCAGAAAGGCGATTGCGGTTCTCTTTGTTAATAACAGAGCCGCCACCCGTTGCGAGAACAATACCTTGTTCTTGTGTTAGGTCATCAATTACAGCTTCTTCGCGAACACGGAAACCGTCTTCACCTTCAACATCAAACACCCAACTAATATCAGCGCCAGTACGTTCTTCGATCACAGTATCTGAATCAAAGAATTCCATATGCAGCTGTTGTGCAAGGTGTCTACCAATAGTGCTTTTGCCGGCACCCATAGGGCCAACCAAGAAAATATTTCGTTTTTCAGCCATTTTTAGCAATTTACGCGCGGTTAATAAAACGACACCACCCGCAGGCTCTATGTAATATAAGCCCGAGGCGCCAAGTTCCTCACATATAATTCGTGATAAGACAGAAAATTATCTCAGGACTGACTACTATTTTGCAATAGCTAGTCGACATCAATCGATATTTTATTAAGCCTGTCTTACCCACAGAGGTTGCCATAATGGCTTACCCGAGGTCAGAGGTCAATCGTATTAAGCTCGTAAATATCCTAATAATTGCCGAATAACATGCTCAACACCCATTCAACGGGCAAAGGTAACCAATAGAAATAAAACAACTTTTAGCGAGACTCACCCTGCTGAAGCATTGTTTAGAAGCATTATCAGCAAGGTGATTAGGTAAGTGAAAAATTATTGCATCACAATCTTTGGCGTCACAAAAATCAATAATTCACGTTTTCCAAGTTCTTCCATTTTATGCCTAAATAATGCACCAAGTACTGGAATATCACCAAGAATAGGCACTTTACGAACACTATTGTTGACTTGATTTTGATAAATACCACCTAATACAACTGTTTCACCGTTATTGACTAACACCTGTGTTCCAATACGTTGCGTTTTAATTGCAACCGCCGTACCGACGCCAGTTGGCACTTCTTCACCTTTACTGTCTTGCGTGACTTCTAAATCCAATACCAATTTATTATCGGGCGTGATTTGAGGGGTTACCATCAAGCTCAGCACCGCCTTTTTAAAATCAACCGACACCGCACCACTTGATGATGCTTCAAGATACGGAATTTCGGTACCTTGCTCGATATAAGCCGCTTTTTTATTGGTGGTCATTAAGCGCGGACTGGAAATAATCTCAGCTTTACGCTCTGATTGTAATGCTGATAATTCTAAATCTAACAATACATTACCCAGTTTTGCCACCTGAAAAGCAATACTAGAGGCACCCGCTTGAGTCGCACCTAAGTTCACATTAAGGAAATCATCAACGGTGGTATCATCAAGCAAACCAGAACTACCAAGGTTACCTTCAATTGAACCACCAATGGTAGTATCACCATCAATACTCGACACGCCCCAACGAACACCAAGCTCATCAATATTACCTTCATCAATGGTAACGATACGCGCTTCAATCTGTACTTGTTTGACTGGAATATCAAGTGCAACTACGATGTCTTTAATACTGGCTATATTTTCAGGAGTATCCTTAATTATCAATGCATTAGTACGCTCATCAACATGCAAAGAACCGCGTTCTGACAGCATTCCCACACCATCACTCGATCCACTTAATAACGCCGAAATGTCCGTTGCCTTGGCATAGTTCACTTGAATAAGCTCAGAGCGTAAACTCGCTAATTCTTGTTGTTTGCGTGCAGTTTCCATCACTTGATGTTCATTAGCCGCTAATTCAGCTTTAGGGGCAACTAATAACACTGAGCCACGGACACGTTTATCTAATCCTTTCGCTTGCAGGATAATATCGAGCACTTGCGGCCATGGCACATTATCTAAACGCAACGTAACGTTACCGCTCACCGTATCAGCAACCACCAAGTTAAAATCATTATAATCAGCTATTAACTGTAAGACATTACGCACCGGAATATCTTGAAAGTTTATAGAGATAGGTTTGCCTTTGTACGACACATTACCTTTGTTTGCCGTTGTTGCCGTTTTAGCTTGAGTACGTTTAATTAACGTCACTTCAAGGTTATTGCCTCGAATACGATAATCGTAATCATAACCACCAGTCATATTAAACATAAACCGCGCCCCACGAGGCACATTGCTAGTATCAATGCTATTAACGACCGTAGCAAAATCAATTACATCTAAAGTGTGTATTTGCTCATTGGTTAACTGAGTATCAAAAATATCCAGCTGTAATTGCTTACCTTGACGGCGAATATCAACCAATGACTGCGGCTGTTTTAACTTAACAGTTAATACGCCTCGACCTTTACCATCACGATGAAATTCAATCTCTTGAACTTGATTAGTAATGCCACTCGCTGGCGCTGCTGTAACGCTGGTTACCGTCAGCAACCCGCAGCACATTAACCATACACTGACGAAAATCTGGCGGCTAAGCCCCCATGTATTCCCTTTCATAACTCATCCTTGATTAATGCTGAACTAAAGCCAGCTTTGCAGGCCGTGTTAGCCAACAACCTTTGCCATCGGGTAATGTTTCTTCTATTTCAATGAGCTTATCACTCACCTTTATTACTTTGCCGCGATTAAGCCCAACAAACTGTCCTGGCTTAATTTTTACTAACTCGCCTTTAGGGGTATAAACCAGCCCCCACAATTGATGCTGATGTCCAATCGCCCCTTTCATCGAAAGTTGCTCTAATGGAAACGTTTCTAACGGCGTTGACTTGTGATCAGCTAATGGTTGCCAACAACTACTATTCGCTTGTTTCGCCAATAATAGCTCTGGCCTTGGCCGTAAAAATGGCACTCGTTTACTGGTCATTACAAATGATTCAGCGACAAAAATATAAGGATCAGCCAATGGTTTTACTTTTGCTTTAGCATTGGTATGTGTTTTGGCAATAAACTGCTCAATTGAATCAGTGTTAGCCTGACACCCCATTAATCCGAGTCCTAACGGTAACAGCCATAATAGTGTTCTCATAAGATCCTCATTACTGTGGGGTTTTAAAACGGTATGTCGTAGCAGAGACTGTTAACGACAACAATTCATCAAAACCTTGCTTATCCACCCGTCCCAACTCAACATTACGCAAGTTAACTATTCGTGGCAGCTGGGCTATCGCTTCAGCAAACTGACCAATCTGTTGATAAGAGCCCGTTAGCTGCATATTTAGAGGCAATTCATAATAAAGGTCATGTTCGATGCGTGATGCCCACTTAATTGACTGGAAGATCAATCCGTTTTTAACACCAATATCGTTAATACTTGCCAGTAAGCTCGCTAATTCTTGCTCTTCCGGTAATTGCTCTATCACCTCTTGATAGCGACGATTAAGCTCCGCAACTTGTTCTTTTACACGAGGTAAAGCAGCCACTTGAGCAGCACGACTGACCAACTGAGACCGCAACGTTATTTCCTGCTGTTTTTGCTGTTCTAACGCCTCAGTTAATGGTGTTAACCAATACCAATAGCCTAACATTGAGAGCAATATTGCCAACACCGCAGCAATTAAACCTTGTGGCAATAATGGCCATTCCGTGATTTCATCAAGCTCTAATTCACGCCAATCAATCATTGTTTTTCTCCACTATTGCAGTAGGAAAGGTCGCCTTTAACGGCTTGTTATTAATTACTGGCGTAGTTAAATCAAAAGAGGCATTGAACTGTGATTTTTGCTGTTTATCTGCACTTTTAGTGGTAACTAAAGAATGCATCTCAATATTTTGAAACCACGGTGATTGCTCCGCTTTACCTAATAACGCGGCAAGGTGGCCATTGGTATCACCAAAGCCGTCAACTTTGACCCGCTGCGAAGCTAAATTGACGCCATCTAGATATACGCCAGCGGGTACCACTTCGGGTAACTGATTAAGTAACTGCGTGACGCGATTACGCGATAATTGAATATCGACAATCACCTTTAATCGCAACTCAATAGCATCACGCTGTTTATCTAATAACGGTAAGAAAGCCAATCGCTGCTCTAAGCTGTCCAATTCTTGCTGTAACTGATCATTACGGCTTTGCTGCTGCAATTGTTGATTTTCAATGTATTCACCAATTGCGCCATTCCCTATAAAGGCCACCACCACACTGGCCAACAATAACCCGATAAAACGCTGTTTATGTTGTTTGCGCCGCTGCTCTCGCCACGGCAATAGATTGAGTTTATCGATCATGCTAGCCCTCGCAGTGCTAAGCCTGTAGCAACGGCATATTGACTCGACATCAAATGCGGTAATTCAACTTTTTTAGCACAGCTAAAATGCTGAAATGGGCTCACCCAGGTTACATCCAGTCCAATCAAACGTTGTAGCAAAGATTCAGACACCAAACTTTGCCCGCCGCCACAGAGCCATAAACCTTTAATGCCACTACGCGGATGGGTTGAGTTATACAATTGAATTTGGCGCTTTAATTGTTCCGCTAATTGTTTGGTAAATTGTTCTGAATGGTTGCTTCCAAGATCGGTTACTGCTTCTTGATCCTCAAACAAACCCGTACCAAATCGAATTTCACGATGATAAGCCGCACTACCTTGAGGTTTCATACAAAACTCAGTATGACGTTTACCTACATCAACGACGCCCCATTGGTTATAATGGCTGCCCATTTCAGCAAGGTATTCCGCTAACCATAATAAAGCATGAGTTTGCAGTTCCATTACCTTAGGCTTAAAACCTAACTTTAATAATGAGTTTAAACGGTTATCTATAGTCTCTCGGCGAGAAGCAAACACTTGAAATGGTGTCGTCGACGCTGAGTCACTAAAGCGATCACTGATAAGAGGAAAATAATCGAAACACAGCTCTTCCACCGGGAACGGCGAAGCCGCACCCAATGCTTGCACTATGGCGAATTCAGCCTCTTCTTCGCTGAGGTTGGTATCTAATTGAACAACTTTGCTGATCACAGCACTATCAGGTAAGGCTAAGGTAACGGCTTTGGCTTGCCATGGTAATTGCTTTTTAATTTGACGCATTGCTGACAACAGCTCAGCATTATTCACGCTATGCTGATCGTTTATGACAGTTTTAGTCAATTCAACTTCAACAAATGCAGCTAACTCAAACTGCTCTTTTTTTTGTTGTAGCACCACAGCTTTTATACTGTGATTACCAATATCTACCCCAACACTTAATGGGTTCCGAAACATCCGTGTTATGCTCCCATGTGGCGAAAAAACAAACTATTTCGAATAAACACCATCAACGGCATTAATTAATTTTTTGTTATCTTTATACTTGAAGGTAAAAGATAATAGATAATGACCGCCAGAACGATGGCGTAACGGGAAATCTCAAGTGAAGTTCATAAAGCGATTACTAATACTTGCAATAATTTGCATCACTCTTGGAGTGGGTACAATTTTTGGTTTTTATTTATACCTAAAACCAGACCTACCAGATGTTGCTAAATTAAAAAATATAGAACTGCAAACACCATTAAGGGTGTACAGTGCTGATGGTGAACTGATCTCACAGTTTGGTGAGAAACGTCGTATACCATTAACGCTAAAACAAATGCCACCACTACTGGTCGATGGTTTTATTGCGACCGAAGACAGTCGTTTTTATGAGCATCACGGTGTCGATCCGATTGGTATCGCTCGCGCCGCTTTTGTGATGCTAACCTCTGGTCACGCTCGTCAAGGTGCCAGTACGATCACACAACAGCTTGCACGTAACTTTTTCTTATCCAATAAAAAAACCTTCTCTCGTAAAATTCGAGAAGCATTTATTGCGATTCATATCGAGCAAATTTTAACGAAAGATCAAATTCTTGACCTTTATTTGAATAAAATTTACCTCGGTTATCGTGCTTATGGTGTCGGTGCTGCTGCACAGGTTTACTTCGGTAAAAGTGTTGATGAGCTAACATTAAGTGAAATGGCTGTTATTGCCGGCTTACCTAAAGCGCCATCAACCATGAACCCTATTTACTCCATCGATCGCGCGACAACTCGTCGTAATGTGGTTCTTGATCGTATGTTTAAAGAAGGTTACATCACTCAAGCACAAATGGATCAAGCGCGTTCAGAGCCGATTGTTTCCCATTACCATCGCGCTGAAATTCAATTGTATGCACCTTACGTTGCAGAACGAGCACGTGCATGGATGGTTAACCGTTATGGTGAAGATGCTTACACCAAAGGGATGGATGTTTACACCACCATTAACGCCAAGCTACAGCATGCAGCTCAGCAATCTGCCGTTGATAACCTGCTAAGTTACGATGAACGTCATGGTTACCGTGGTGCAACTGCGGTGATATGGAAGCCGGGGCAAACACCACTGAATGCCAATCAAATTGTTGAAAAGCTAAGTAGCCAGCCAACTTACGGTGAGTTAATTCCTGCGGTCGTTACTCAGGTTAAGCAACAAACTGCAACAGTAGTGACCAAACAAGGTCAAACCATAACCTTAAATTGGAATGGTATGAAATGGGCGCGTAAGTTCCAGACAAATAGCGCTCAAGGACCAGCACCAACGACAGCAGCTCAAATCTTAACTGCAGGTCAACAAATCTGGGTTCAAAATAAAGCCACAACAGTTGCAGCAACGGCTGACACCGCTGCGGTAACAACTGACCATTGGGTATTGAGCCAAGTACCAGGAGCCAACACCTCGTTTGTTGCAATGTCACCAAACAACGGCGCCATATTGGCGATGGTCGGTGGTTTTAATTACACCCAAAGTAAGTTTAACCGTGCTACACAGTCAATTCGTCAAGTTGGTTCTGGCATCAAGCCCTTTATTTACTCAGCAGCCATTGAAAAAGGAATGACGCTAGCCACGCTAATTAATGATGCGCCGATAACTAAATGGGATAAATGGCAAGGTACCGCATGGCGACCAAAGAATGCTGATGGTCGTTATGGTGGCCCGACCCGTGCTCGCATTGGTCTAGCACGTTCTATCAACGTAATGGCAATTCGTGTATTACGTCTAGCAGGTTTAGATTTCACCATTAACTACCTCACTCGGTTTGGTTTTAAACGAGCTGATCTTCCTCGCGCAGAACCATTAGCGTTAGGTGCTGGTAGTTTAACGCCACTAGAATTAGCCCAAGGTTATTCTGTATTTGCTAACGGTGGTTATGCGGTTAAACCATTCCTTATCAATAAAGTTGATAATAGTAATGGTGAATTGATCTACAGTGCTAATCCTAAAATTGTTTGTGACGATGTTTGCCAAAGTGAAAATCCACAAGCGAAAATGCAAGTAGCACTCGCAACTGCCGCTCAAAATGCGCCAATCCAAAAAGTGCCATCATCGACAGCTGAAAAACCAACATTGGCACAGTTAGAGCAAGTGATCACACCACCTGAAGTACGTTATGCACCTGAAGTGATCAGTGAGCAAAATGCATTTCTTGTTCGTCAAATGTTGACCAGTAACATTTGGGGTGAGCCCGGTCATCCGTATGGAACTGGCTTTAGAGCTCGCGTATTAGATCGACATGATATTGGTGGTAAAACAGGTACAACTAATGATTCGAAAGATGCTTGGTATACCGGTTTTGGGCCTAATATTGTTGCAACTACTTGGGTAGGTTTTGACGATCACCGTCATGCATTAGGTCGTACTAGCTATAATAAAAACCTTGGTAAAAATCAGGTAATGGGGGGTGAATACGGTGGTAATGCCGCACAACCAGCATGGATTAACTTTATGCGTACTGCATTGAAAAATACGCCAGAGCAACCACTACAGGTTCCTGCTGATATCGTTAAAGTCCGTATTGACCGTGCAACGGGTAAACTGTCTGATCGAGATGGTTCAAGATCAATGTATGAGTATTTCATCAAGGGTACTGAGCCAACACAATCAGCTCGCCAAGTAACCTCTGAGCAAAAGTTTGATACTGAAACGGCTGAAGAGCTATTCTAATTACGGTTTCTAACCGCAATCAAAAAGAGCGCCTATTGGCGCTCTTTTTTTAATCAAATATCATGACTAATCATCGGTATTAGCAATTATTGTTGCACATGCTTTTCAAAAATAGTCGGCATCTTAGCCTTTATAACCGCTGCTAATTTCTCATAACGTGATTTTAATGGTGAGCCAGGACGATAAGCTAAGGTTATTAAACGGGTTGGCTGTGGATGCTCAGCTTCGATGTAACACACACCATCACGACAATGTTCTTTCGGCGTTGCTAACTGAGGCAATAAAGTAATCCCACTGCCCGCAGCGACCATATTACGTAATGTTTCGAGACTGGTCGCTTTAAAACGACCATCATCACGGGCACCAGCAGCAAAACAAAAACCTAATGCTTGATTACGTAAACAGTGGCCATCTTCCAACATTAATAAGGTTTCACCATGTAAGCGTGACATATCAATTTCTTTCTCTTGTGCCCATTGATGTGTTTCAGGCACTGCAAGCATCATAGGTTCATCATACAAAGGCAACTCAATAAACGGCTCGCTCTCTTTGACTGACGCTAAAATCATACAGTCGAGCTTACCCTCTTCAAGTTGTTGAACTAATTGATGTGTTTGCGCTTCATGTAAAAACAGCTCTAACTCAGGAAAGGCTTCTTTAAGCGTTGGAATAATTTGCGGCAATAAATATGGACCAACCGTTGGAATAAAGCCAATATGTAACGGGCCGGCCATGCTTTCTCCTTGTAAACTAGCAAGTTCGGTCAATATTTTGACCTCAAGCAACACTTTTTGAGCTTGGGCGACTAAACTCAATCCCGCATCGGTAAAAAGTACGCGACGACTGGTTCGTTCTAACAACGACACCCCTAGTTCATCTTCTAATTTACGAATTTGACCACTTAGGGTTGGCTGACTGACGTAACATGCTTCAGCGGCTTTACGAAAATGCTTATGTTCAGATAGGGCGACAAGGTACTCAAGATCTCGAATATTCATTAGCTAAGGTTACCAATAGGAATCAACTATCAAAACCATAGCAGTAAACGATTAGAACTATCAAGAGTAAAATCGCATAATTACTTCATCAATATGGAGAACATATTTACGAAGCTCCGATTGCATTAAATTTATTTATATTTTTTAAGGAATCACATTATGTTCGCATCTAAAGAAGGTCAGCCAGTACCTCAAGTTACTTTCCACACTCGTAAGGGTGATCAATGGGTAGACGTAACAACTAATGAGTTATTTGCTAATAAAACAGTGGTTGTATTTAGCCTGCCAGGCGCATTTACACCAACATGTTCTTCTAGCCACCTACCTCGTTATAACGAGCTAGCATCAGTATTTGCTGACAATGGCGTTGACGACATTCTATGTGTATCGGTTAACGATACGTTCGTAATGAATGCATGGAAAGCAGATCAAGAAGCAGAAAATATCACTTTTATTCCTGATGGTAATGGTGAGTTCACTAACGGCATGGGCATGTTAGTTGAAAAAGACGACCTAGGTTTTGGTGCGCGTTCATGGCGTTACAGCATGCTGGTTAAAAACGGCGTGGTTGAGAAAATGTTCGTTGAAAACGAAGAACCAGGCGACCCATTCAAAGTTTCTGACGCTGATACAATGTTAAACTACATTGCACCTGAGCAAAAACTACAAGAATCAATCACTGTATTCTCAAAGCCTGGTTGCCCTTTCTGTGTTAAAGCAAAACAGAATCTAATCGACAAAGGCCTACAGTATGAAGAAATCATTCTGGGCAAAGACGCAACCACAGTTTCTCTACGTGCAATTACAGGCCGTAGCACTGTGCCTCAAGTCTTCATCGGTGGTAAACACATTGGTGGTAGCGAAGAACTGGAAATTTTCTTAGGCTAAGCAATAGTCATTAGCTACAAAAAAGCCCTTACTTTACAATAAAGTGAGGGCTTTTTGATATCAATCCATCGCGAATATTGAGCTAAGCAACATTCACCGTTGGAATATGCTGAGCTTGATCAAGCCAGACCTCTAGAGCGACCTCATCACATGCATGTTGACGTGGGCAACGATCACAGTCTTTCATTACTTTCTCTGGTAATAAGGCTTTTGAGGTTGGCGTAAAACCACGTTTCATAAAGAATTCAGGCACTCGAGTTAACACAAATACTTTTTTAATCGCCATTTGAGTGGCTTTATCAAGCAAATGTTCAACAATCGCTTTTCCCTGGCCTTGCTGTTGCCAGCCCGCTTCAACCCCTAAAGATCGTATCTCAGCCAGTCCAGAATCATAGACATACAATGATGCACACCCGGTTACTACACCATGATTTTCAGCCACTGCAAACGAGCCAATATCGCGCACTAACTCATTACGATTACGCGGTAAATTCTCACCTAGTCCCGCCCAATACACCACCATGCCTTCAATAGCATCAAGATCGGTGAGTCGTGCGCCTCGTACTTTAACATTAGGCGAATAACGCTTATCAAGCCGCTTCTCTGCTTGACCAATGGCATAGTCAACTTGGTTTGGTGCAACACCACCTAAAGCACACCGTTTATCTAAACATGATTCAATGGTCAAAATCGGATAGACATCATTTTCAATCACCGTCGAAAATTGTTTCATCTCCTCAAGAGAGAGTTCTTCTAACGCACAGCCTTTGGCAATCGCGGCCACCACAGCCACCCCAACAATATGATGCGCTTCTCGAAAAGGGATCCCTTTCGCCACTAAATAATCGGCTAATTCGGTCGCATTTGAATAACCTTGCATCGCCGCTTCTAAAGTACGATCTTGATTAATCTTGATCCCTTCAAAACATAATGCAGCCATTTCCATACAATCATGCCAGCTATCTAACGCATCAAATAGCCCTTCTTTATCTTCTTGCATGTCCTTATTGTAAGCCAGCGGTAATGCCTTAACGGTCATCATCATCGCCGCCATCGCGCCATACACTCGGCCACACTTGCCACGAATAAGCTCTAGGGCATCAGGATTTTTCTTTTGCGGCATCAATGATGAACCAGAGGTCACCGCATCATCAAGTTCAATAAAATTAGATTCGCCAGAATTATAGAAAATTAAATCTTCTGCCATTCGTGATAAATGCAACATTGAAATTGATGCGGTGGATAATAATTCCATCACGTGATCACGATCAGACACCGAATCAAGACTATTACGGGTTGCTCGCTGAAAACCAAGGTTATGGGCTAACACTTCACGATCTATCGGATACGCCGTTCCCGCCAGTGCGCCAGAGCCTAACGGACAGGTATCAAGTCGCGTCATTGCATCATTCAACCGGGAATGATCACGCTCTAGCATTTCAACATACGCTAAACACCAATGGGCAAAAGTGACGGGCTGCGCTCGTTGCAGATGGGTATATCCAGGTAATACCGTTGCTTGATGCTGGCGGGCGACGGTAACTAACTGTTGTTGTAATTTATCTAACATCAACAATAATTGCTGACCTTGCTGACGGCACCACAGTTTAAGATCCGTCGCCACCTGATCATTACGTGAACGACCCGTGTGCAGTTTTTTACCCAAATCCCCCACTTTAGCAATCAGCTGTTGCTCCACCCAACTGTGAATATCTTCAGCATCGGAAGCGAGAATTTGTTCAGGATCTTCCATTACCGCTAATTTAAGTTCATTTAGTGCCAATTCAAGCTGTTGTTGCTCTGTTTCAGTAAGTACATTCACTTGGCGCAGGGCTTTTGACCAAGCTATTGAACCGACAATATCTTGCTCTGCGAGTCGATAGTCAAAACGCAACGAATCATTAAATTGCTTAAATCTGATGTCAGCTGCCTGACTAAACCGCCCACCCCATAATGCCATGCTGAATCTCCTGTTACTGTCTAAGCGAAGTCATATTGAGAAGCTTACGTTGCAATGAATAGCGTCATCATTACAGCGCAAGCAACAATATTGATTGGATTATTTATTTTTGACTATTAAGCGCACGAATACGGCTAGCCAAAGAATACAAACGAATAAAACCGCCAGCATGACTATGATCATAAACATCATCTTCACCAAACGTAGCAAACTCTTCCGAGTACAAACTATTGCCTGAACGCTTTTGAATAACGGTGGCTTGGCCTTTATATAGTTGAATCACGACTTCACCCGTTACATCTTGTGCCAACGTATCAGCCGCGGCTAACAACGATTGGCACAATGGCGTAAACCAGCGGCCATCATAAATAAGATGCGATGCTTTAAGACCAATGGTTTGACGGAACTCAAACGACTCTTTATCAAGCACTAATTGTTCAACGGCACGCAATGCTTCCATCATGATGGTACCGCCAGGGGTTTCATAGCAACCACGAGATTTTATTCCTACGAGACGGTTCTCAACAATATCAATCCGTCCAATTCCGTGCTCGGCACCTTTGCTATTGAGATAATTAAGCGCGTTATAAGGCGTCATCGGCTCACCATCAACCGCAACCACTTCACCTTTTTCAACTAAAACAGACACCGTTTCAGCGATATCAGGCGCCTGTTGTGGATCTTTAGTCCACACCCAACATAACTCATTAGGTGCATTCCACGTATTTTCAAGTACACCACCTTCAGTTGAAACGTGCCATGCATTAGCATCACGTGAATAAATTTTTTCTAACGATGCAGTACAAGGAATATTACGCTCAGCCAAATAATCAAGCAGTGCTTCACGGCTACGTAAATTCCATTCACGCCATGGTGCAATCACTGTCAATTGTGGCGCAAGAGCCGCAAATGCCCCTTCAAAGCGCACCTGATCATTTCCTTTACCTGTACAACCATGACATAACGCATCAGCACCAACTTCTAATGCACACTCCACTTGCGCTTTAGCAATAATGGGACGCGCCATTGAAGTGCCCAGTAAATATTTACCTTCGTAAGTTGCTCCCGTTTTAAGGGATGGGTAAATATAATCTTTGACCATCTCTTCTTTTAAATCAGCGATGTAACATGCAGATGCACCAGAGGCGAGTGCTTTGGCTTCAATGCCAACCAACTCTTCTTCACCTTGACCGACATCTGCCACAAACGCGACCACTTCACAGTCATAGTTCTCTTTTAGCCATGGAATAATGGCTGAAGTATCTAAACCACCTGAATAGGCCAATACCACTTTGTTAATCTTGCTCATCTGCTGCTCTCCTTTTCAGCCTTATCGCGGTCATCCCGTTCAGGCACTATTTTCAAAAATATTAATTCGTCGTAATACATCAATGAACTGTCATCAATACAGGCTAATCACCCATTAATGGCACCGTAAATCGAGTCCCGATACTGTCGCCCGCTAATAAAGCATTAAGCTTGTCGGGATAACGCCAACTGGCGACTTCAATCGAACGGCCTAGCGCTTTAGCCGCTGTAAATGCTGCTCGTACCTTTACGATCATGCCATCGGTGATCACAGCTTGTGCAATTAATGCTTCTGCTTCCGCTTCCGTTAACTGCTTAATTAAATTACCTTTACCATCAAGTACACCCGTCACATCAGACAGCAACACCAACTCACCACCAACAGCCGCAGCAACGGCAACCGCCGCTTGATCAGCATTAACATTCATCATTTCACCCTGACCATCAAGTCCAATAGAGCTAATGATTGGTACAAAACCTAACTGCATAATTTGACCCACTAAAGCGCCGTTATTTGGTTCAGCATGTCCCACAGCGCCTAACTCTGGATCTAATTGACTAACTGTACATAAACCACCATCAGCTAAACTTAATCCTACGGCTGCCACGCCAGCTTTAACCGCTTGCCCTTGCAGCATTTTATTGGCAGTACCAGCTAACGCACCGGTAATCAAGCCAATGTGATCACTAGGAGTAACCCGTAACCCTTGTTTTTTAACTGTCGGCAATTGCAATTTTTTCATCAGGTCATCAACAAGATAGCCACCACCATGAACAAATAAGATCGAGCGTTGTGACCGCGATTGGTACGCATTGATGGTTGAAAACAATCGCTCTAAGGTGATATTACATTCCAATGCAGCACCACCAAGTTTAATCACTAAAGGAACTTGATTCATTGTGTTACTCCTACACCAACGCGGTTAATTGAGGGAATCCATTGCGAATATTTATGCATTGAACTGCTTGTGATGAAGCCCCTTTCAATAAATTATCAATCGCGGCAGTTAAAATAATATGCTCACCTTGAACCTGCCAGCCGATATCACAAAAACAGCTACCAACAACATCATCCAACTTAGCGGTATTATGGTTAAGTAGCCGTACCGCATGTTGATCGGTCGGGTTTAGATAGGCTGATGCCATTGCTGCAGTCACTTCTTCTGCGGTTACACCATCGGCTAATTTAGCAGTAATAGTAGCTAAAATACCGCGTTTAAAATTCCCGAGATGAGGCGTGAAAATAATATCGCAATTAAGATGATGGGCAATTTCAGGCTGGTGTCGATGCGTAAACAAGCCATAAGCCTGTAAGCTCACCTCACAAAAACTATTGGTCATGGTGGCTTTACGACCCGCACCCGACACGCCACTGACGGCATTTATCACTGGCCATTGATCGCAATCAAGCAGACCTGCAACGAGCAATGGTTTTAACGCTAATTGAGATGCGGTGGGATAGCACCCAGGAACCGCAATTAATTGGGCTTGGCGAATTTGATCATGATTCCATTCAGCTAACCCATAAACAGCACTGTCTAGCAATGCCTCATATTGGTGCTTAAAACCATAATATTGATCATAGAAACCATCCGCTTTCACTCTAAATGCACCTGACAAGTCAAACACCTGACAACCCATATTTAGACATTCAGCTGCAATATCATGACTCACTTCGTGGGCAGTAGCTAACAACACAATATCGATGTTTGCCACTGCCATTCTAATATCTGTTAGCGGCTGCAACGGTAAATCAACCACACCATGCAATTGACCATGCAGCGCACTTAATGGTTTACCTGCATCAACACTGGTGGCTGAAACATACAAACCGCAAAGTGTTAATTGCGGATGACGACTTACTATTTTTGCCAGTTCTGCGCCGGTATACCCACTGGCGCCAACAATAACCGTGTTTAACATCGCTCATTCCATATCATTGTAGTGTTATCGAGCCGTCATCAAATAATTGGAGCTATGGCTAAGTAGTGATGATTGTCATAACGGCTAACAGAGGTGTGCTGTAAACAGCATAGAAAAGGCACGTAAAAGCACCTAAGGCAAAAGACTTAGCGTCGTCGAAGGGAGGAGATAAAGGCAGAGGTATAGATTTGGTTCATGATAATAACTTCCTGCATCGAACAATAAACCCTGAGCGTTCCGTTGCTCAAGGATAAATAAACAGCTAACACCATTTATTCATAAATTTGAATTAATATGTTTACTGATTAAATTACATACTGTCAATAGTGCGACGATAAAAAAATATATTTTATTAGCTTTTCATTAACTTTTACAACATTAAACCATAACAGAACTGATTATTTTTAATGGCGTTTTTTTGCCCTATCTCTTTAATAATGAACAAAAATGTGGGCTGACACAGGCAGGAATGAAACAAAATTACAAAATTCAATCAAGATTATGACCAAAATCAATATCGATAGTTTTTATTAGCGATAAATACAATCTCTGTTGACCTGTTACTAACTTCACGGCTAGATTGTGGGGTAAAGGTTAAATTGGATGTAACAAAATTACAAGATGGATACGATATGAACGAGAAATACAGTGCGTTAACAAGTAATGTCAGTATGCTTGGCCATTTGCTGGGTAATACGATCAAAACAGCCTGCGGTGATGAACTATTAGAAAAAGTTGAAACGATTCGCAAACTTTCTAAATCAGCAGGCACAGGTAATCAAGATGACCGCGAGAAACTGATTGCTGAATTACAAAACCTACCCGATGATCAATTACTTCCTGTAGCTCGAGCTTTTAGTCAATTCCTTAATCTCACCAATATTGCAGAGCAATACCATACGATTTCACGCCAACGTGAAACGACATTATGCAGCCCAGATGCACTCGATGAATTGTTTACTAAATTAGTCCAGCATGATGTTAACCCTGCTGATTCTTTAGTGGCGATTAATGAATTAAATATTGATTTAGTTCTTACCGCGCACCCAACAGAAATTGCACGCCGTACCATGATCCATAAATTGGTACAGATTAATAAATGTTTATCACAATTAGAATTAAGCGAATTATCAACCGCTGAACGTGCACGTGTTGAGCAACGCTTAGAACAACTGATTGCTCAAGCATGGTATTCCGATGTTATTCGCCAGCAACGCCCAACCCCACTTGATGAAGCAAAATGGGGTTATGCCGTGGTTGAAAATTCATTGTGGCAAGCGGTACCAGAGTTTGTACGCCTGTTTGATGAAAAACTGCAACAGCATTTAGATAAGAAACTACCATTAGACGCAGCGCCAGTAACCTTCTCCTCATGGATGGGCGGCGACCGCGATGGGAACCCATTTGTAACGTCTGATGTTACCCATGAAGTTTTACGCCTTTCTCGTTGGAAAGCGGCCGAACTTTATCTTGGTGACGTGCAAGAATTGATCAATGAATTATCAATGATTCAATGTAATGCTGAGGTGCGAGAGCTCGCAGGTGAAGCACATGAACCTTACCGTGCAATTTTAAAACAACTACGTACTAAGCTGATTATTACTCGAGACAGCTTAGAAGCACAAATCAACGGTAATGCTCCCCTTTCTAAACATATTATTAATGATGTTGCTGAGCTATGGGATCCACTATTTGCGTGTTACCAGTCATTACATCAATGTGGTATGGCGATCATTGCTGACGGCTTACTGCTTGATTCACTACGTCGTATCAAATGTTTTGGTGTGCATCTGGTTAAACTGGATATTCGTCAAGAAAGCACTCGCCACGAAAATGTTATTTCAGAGCTAACGCGTCACCTTGGTTTAGGTGATTACAGTCAATGGTGTGAACAAGATAAGATCGCGTTCTTAGTTCGTGAATTATCATCTAAGCGACCATTACTACCACGAAAGTGGGAACCATCAGCTGACGTTCAAGAAGTACTCGAAACCTGTAAAGCAATTGCAGAACAACCACGTGAAGCATTGGGTGCCTATGTTATTTCAATGGCACGTACAGCATCTGACGTATTAGCCGTTCACTTATTACTGCAAGAAGCAGGTTGTCCATTCCGCATGGATGTGTGTCCATTATTTGAAACACTTGAAGACTTAAATAACGGCGCTGATGTTATTGAACAACTGCTTAATATTGACTGGTACCGTGGTTTTATTCAAAACCATCAGATGGTGATGATTGGCTATTCTGATTCAGCCAAAGATGCCGGTGTAATGTCAGCGGGATGGGCGCAATACAGTGCGATGGAAAAACTGGTCGATGTCTGTGAAAAAGCAGACGTTGAAATTACCTTATTCCATGGCCGTGGCGGTAGTATTGGTCGTGGCGGTGCACCCGCTCATGCGGCATTGTTATCTCAACCACCACGTAGCCTAAAAGGTGGTTTACGTGTAACCGAACAAGGCGAGATGATTCGCTTTAAGCTCGGTTTACCTGAAGTGGCAATTAATAGCCTCAGCCTTTATGCCAGTGCAACGTTAGAAGCAAACTTACTACCACCACCAGCACCGAAACAAGAATGGCGCCATATTATGGACCAACTTTCTCATGTTTCCTGTGAATCGTACCGTAATGTAGTTCGAAACACGCCGGAGTTTATTCCTTATTTCCGCGCCGCAACGCCAGAGTCTGAACTAGGTAAGTTACCGCTGGGCTCTCGCCCTGCAAAACGTAATCCTAATGGTGGCGTTGAAAGTTTACGTGCTATTCCATGGATTTTTGCTTGGAGTCAAAACCGTCTATTGTTACCAGCATGGTTAGGTGCGGGTGAAGCGATTCAACACTCGATTGATAATGGTGATACTGCACAGCTAGAAGAAATGTGCCGTGAATGGCCATTTTTCTCGACTCGCTTAGGTATGCTAGAAATGGTGTACAGCAAAACCAGCTTGGGTATCACAGAGTACTATGATCAACGTTTAACTGATGAAGCTTTATGGCCGCTTGGTAAACAATTACGTTCACAGTTAGTGCAAGATATTAAAGCTGTATTAACCGTTGAAAATAATGATCATTTGATGCAGCAAGACCCATGGGGTGCTGAGTCTATCCGTCTACGTAATATTTATGTTGAACCACTTAACATGTTGCAGGCTGAATTACTTTACCGTACTCGCCAGCAAAAAGAGTTACCAATAGAGCTTGAAGAAGCATTGATGGTAACCATTGCAGGTATTGCAACAGGTATGCGTAATACTGGCTGATCTACAATAAATGACACTAAGGCTATCTTCGGATAGCCTTTTTTTTTAATCGTTATTTACAATGTTGTTAAAATATATTGTAAATTCTCAACTATGACACAGCATTATATTGCTCATAAAGACTAAGATAGAAAAGTATCAATATGAGAAAAGATGAATATATTTCAATCAAGTTATTATTTTTTTAGCGCTAAATTAACTTAGTGATAGTTCACAAGATAATAAATTGAAACGCCTCAGTAACAGATAATTGAACTAGAAGTATCGATATTGAGTCAATTAATGATATTCTATGCGACCGCAATTAGGCAGTGCAATAGCACGATTATAAATTAAAAACGTCACCTGAAGCGTTACATAATCTAAGCCCTATTGTGTTTTTTTATTTTATATATTTAACGGATAGAAGAGATGTCACTACCACATGTAATTTTAACAGTGCTTAGCACTCGCGAAGCGACTGGTTACGATATAACCAAAGAATTTTCACACAGTATCGGTTATTTTTGGAAAGCGAGCCACCAGCAGGTGTACCGTGAACTCAATAAAATGGCGACGAATGATCAAGTAACCTGCCGTCTTGAACCTCAAGATGGTAAACCTGATCGTAAGGTATATTCGATTACCGATCTTGGCCGTCAGGCACTATTTGAGTGGTTCCAAGAACCAGCACGTAATCCAACCACGCGTGATGAGTTTTCTGCAAAACTATTGATTTGTGGTGTTCACAATTCAGTACCAATGCAGCAGCAACTTGAAGCTTTAATTGATGAATCACATATTTTAATGGGTCATTATCAAGAGCTAGAGCAAATTCATTTTAGCGATTACAAAAACATGGATCGTCAACAACGTCTCGACCGTTTAACCTTACGCCGCGGGCTTCATAACCGCCAAGCTTGGATATTATGGGCTGAAGAAGTTCTCGCTGAACTGAAAGATATGGACAGTGAAAATAGCGCAATCGCTATTAACTAAATCAATATCAAAAAATAAAGCCGCAGTTTAAACTGCGGCTTTTTTATTACTACTAATACGGTATACGCCTACAACATCGTCGCTAAGCGATTGATATCAGATATTAACGCCCCAGCTGTTACATCTCGTCCAGCCCCAGGGCCTCGAATCACTAATGGATTCTCGCGATACCAGAGGCTTTCAATTGCAAAAATATTATCACAAGGTAGTAAGTTTGCTAATGCATGCTCATGAGGTAATGCTTCTAAGCCAACATATGCTTTACCATGGCGATCTAAACGGGCCACATAACGTAAAACTTTATCTTCACGAGCTGCTCGTGCTAATTTTTCAGCTAATACACCATCAAGTTTTGGTGCTTGCTCAAAAAACGCATCAACCGTTAATTTACGTAAACACGGCGGAACCAATGATTCAACGTGCACTTGCTGTGGGTCAATTTCAAACCCCGATTCACGAGCAAGAATAACCAGCTTACGCATCACATCGCTGCCATCCAGATCATGACGCGGATCGGGCTCAGTTAACCCCTGCTGCCACGCCTGTTCAAGCAATTCAGAAAACGGCTGTCGACCATCAAATTGTTGAAACAACCATGATAATGTGCCAGAAAAAATACCCGAGATAGCTAAAATACGATCGCCACTTTCGCGCAGATCGCGTACGGTATGATTGATAGGTAAACCAGCACCAACCGTCGCGTTATACAACCAATAACGGCTACTTTTAGCAAACGCATCAACCACCGCCTGATACTCTATCGTCGCCGCTGATCCTGCGATTTTATTCGCAGAAATAAGGTGTAATCCACTCGCTGCAATATGTGGGTATAACGCAGCTAACTGATGACTTGCGGTTACATCAACCACAACCACATCATCATAATCAACCGCTGCTAGCTGAGACAATAACTGCGGTAATTGATAATCTGTTGCCTGATCTTGAAACTGCTCTAATGCTGTTTGCGGCGTAATTCCAGCACTATTAATCCAACATTGATGCTGACCAACAATGCCAATCAAATTAAATTGCATGCCGTGTCGTAGCTCTAATGCCGCTTTTTCACGACCAAATAACCCCAACCAATGTTTCCCTATATTGCCTTTACCACACAACACAATACCCACGCTTTTTTGCGCTTGAAATAACGCTTGATGAATATCATTGACTAACTTATCCGTTTCAATATCACGTAGCACTGCCACTAAACTTAAACCTGATTCAGCCTCAGTCATAAATTCAACGGGTAAGCCTTTAAGTTGCTGATAGAAACCATGGCAATGATTAGGATTATTCAACACGCCAGCACCAACTGCCGCAACCATTGAAAAGCCTTCTCGTAATCGAAGTTCAGCCGCAACGCCACTATCTTGCAATAGCCCTAGCACGCTATTTACCATTTCTTGGGTATAGGCCAAAATAATTCGCCGCTTACCTTTATCCATAGTTTGAGCCAACGGCTGTAATTGCACTCGATCTAATAATAACTGCACATCTTGTTGAGTATGTGCCAACGCCATTCCTTGCGGTACATCAAGCTCAATTAAACACACATCATTGAGTGATGAAATAATTTTAGCCCCACGACCAGATGCTAATACCCTTTCAACCCGTGTTGATCCAGATTCAGGTTGATGACTACAACGTAAGGTTAAATCAAGACTACTTTGGGCGACGGGTTGAAGTGTTCGGCTATGTAAAACTGGCGCAGCAAGACGTGCTAATTCATTGGCTTCATCTAATCGTAATAAGGGCAATAGACAAGCATTGGTGACCTTATGAGGATCGGCACTATAAACACCCGCGACATCACTCCAAATTGTTACTCGGTCAACCTTGGCTAAAGCACCAATAATCGTCGCAGAATAATCAGACCCATTACGACCAAGTAACACCGTTTGCTGGTGCTGATTCGCCGCCATAAAACCAGTGATCACTAATCGTTGCTGTTGATATTGCGCTAACAATTGATCCAATAATGGTGCAGATAAGACTTTATCCACTTCAGGCTGCACCGCATGATCGGCCCGTAAAAATAAACGTGAATCAATATCTATCGCCGCTAATTGGCATTGGTTTAATAAGGCACTTAATAACCGTGCAGACCATAATTCACCATGACCTAAAACCGCATTTTTCACCTCGGCCGTCATGGTTAATTGTCCCCACTGAGCAATTAACGCCAACTCCGCATATAACTGCTGTTGTAGTGGCTCTGCGTCTTGAGGATCAAGTAACTCATTGATCAATTGCTGCTGAAATACTCGAATAGAGAGTAAGGTTTCATGGGCTAAGCGGCCATCAGTGACTAATTGTTCTAGCCATAATAATAATTGATTGGTGGTTTTCCCTGCCGCCGATACCACCACTAAATCATTATAATTAGAATACGCACGTAAAATATCAGCGACACGACGATAACAATCAGCATTGGCAAGGCTACTTCCGCCAAATTTATGTAATTGGCGCAGATCTTTTTTCATCAGCAGCCCTCCTTTGCAATAGCGAACGCCTGTTTAAGATCAGCAATCAAATCTTGTGGGTCTTCTAAACCTACCGATAACCGTAACAAAGAAGTAGAGATCCCAGCGGCTCGTTGCGCTTCATCACTCATGGCACGGTGAGTCATTGAAGCGGGATGAGCAATTAAACTCTCCGTCCCCCCTAATGATTCTGCCAATGAAAACAATTGTAATGTTTTAACAAACAACGCCAGTTGTTGATAACTTCCAGCAAATTCAAAACTCATCATCGAGCCAAAACCACGTTGCTGACGCTTCGCTATCTCATGCCCAGGATGGGTGGGCAAACTTGGATGATAAATAGTGCCAACCAAGGGTTGTTGCTGCAAATAAGCCAGCACTGCTGCCCCATTTTCTTCATGCATCCTCATTCGAGGCGCCAATGTTCGCAATCCACGCAAGGTCAAATATGCATCAAAAGGGGCTCCTGTCGCCCCAATACAATTAGCCCACCAACTTAGATTTTCAGCTGCAGCTTGGTCTTTAGCAATTAAAACACCCCCGACCACATCAGAGTGACCATTAATGTATTTAGTGGTTGAATGCACCACAAAATCAGCCCCAAGCGATAACGGCTGCTGTAATAATGGCGATAGGAAAGTGTTATCCACGGCAACTTGGCAACCAACCACCTGTGCTTGTTGGCAAACCACCGTAATATCAATCACGCGCACTAAAGGATTTGAGGGAGTCTCAAGCCATAACAACGTCGGCTTTTGTGCCAATGCTGCCGCTAAGGCATCAGGATCCGACTGATCTATAAACAGGACCTTAAAGTCCCCTTTTTGAGCGCGGGTATTAAACAATCGATAACTGCCACCATAACAATCATGGGGAGCTATCAATAAATCATCAGGTCCTAAAAGCGCAGACACCAATAAATTCATCGCAGCAGTACCACAACTGGTGACGATGCCCCCCGCGCCGCCTTCCATATCACTCAGAGCATCAGCTAATGTATTTCGAGTTGGATTGCCTGAACGAGAATAATCATATTGCGGTAACTCACCTAGTGCAGGAAAACTGTAGGTGGACGTTAAGTAAATTGGCGGCACAACTGCATTATATTGTGAATCAACGTCAATACCGCTACGAACGGCAATAGTCGCAGGCTGCTTATCACTCATAATAACGTTCCTTGTTATAAGGGGGTGAACCCTGTAAATAAATAATGATGGCTGTTAACAACCTTAACCACATCAAAACAAGACGTCAACACCTCTAGACGTCTATATGTCTTTGCTTATAGCGGTAAATCCCGCTAAAATTCAGTCATTGAAAAAAATAGTCGTGATCTAGCAACTGTTGTCTATCACTGTAGAGGACAAATCAGTGATGTTCACGTAATATCGCCGCCTATCATGACTATGTACTAACAACCGTCATCGCGACATTGTTATCATCATTAATTAAACATCGCTGAGAAGGTAAAACATGGCAAAGTGGAATGGCGAATATATTAGCCCTTATGCAGAACACGGTAAGAAAAATGAACAAGTAAAAAAAATTACAGTGTCTATTCCATTAAAGGTTCTCAAAATTCTTACTGATGAACGTACTCGCCGTCAGGTCAATAACCTGCGCCACGCTACCAACAGTGAACTACTCTGTGAAGCTTTCCTACATGCCTACACAGGACAACCACTACCCACTGATGATGATATTCGTAAAGATCACCCCGACGATCTGCCCGCAGAAGCGAAAGCATTGATGGAAGCGATGGGTATCAGCTACGAAGACATTAATGAATAATATGGACATGAAATAGCAAAAAACCAGCACTTCTGCTGGTTTTTTTATAATTGCCAAATCTCAGCCATAAAAAAAGGGATGCTTGCGCATCCCTTTTTTGTAAATTCATCTGGCAAATAATTACTTGCTAGAAAGCGCACCAAAACGCTTGTTGAATTTGTCCACACGACCGCCAGAGCTAACTTGACGTTGCTTACCAGTGTAGAATGGGTGACACTTATCGCATACATCAAGGTTGATGTCTTTGCTCATAGTAGAGTTAAATACGAAAGTGTTGCCGCAAGAACAACGTGCGTTTACTGCTTTGTATTCTGGGTGGATACCTTGTTTCATGGGGAAACCTCAAGTTAAGGCCGTGTCGCTCTCCCGATCCAAAGCCGGGCACCACACGTGGTTAATAAAATAGTCTGTCGTTAATTTACGACAAATCAGGCGGCGTATAGTAATCAATCATTCCACAGAGATCAACTCAGTCACTGTTTTTTTATCGCTCTTTTATTGATCACTAAAACAGTCAATAATAGTTGCAACATAGCAGTACTTATCCCTTATCACGTGATCTGTTACTATTTAGTACAAGCTCAATTAAAGCGATAAAATATGAACCACCCAATAGCACGCGTTGCTTTACCTGTCCCACTTGATAAAACTTTTGACTATCTCATCAAACCCAACACCACTCCAATTATTGGTGGTCGCGTGCTGGTGTCTTTTGGTCGACAACGATTAGTCGGGATTGTGGTTGCTATCGGGCATGATTCTGATTTTCCTATTCAACAGTTAAAACCTATTCAGCAAGTATTAGATAATCAACCTTTATGGCAACCTGCTTTATTTAGCTTATTAAAATGGGCCAGTAGCTATTATCAATATCCATTAGGTGATGCCCTTGCCAATGCGATGCCTGCATTACTGCGTAAAGGTCGAGAAGCATCAACCACGCCACTAAAGTATTGGCACCTAACTGAAACAGGTCGAGATCAGCCGCTAAATGGCTTAAAACGCGCGCCTAAACAAGCACAAATCCTAAATCTATTACGTCATGGTCCACTCAGTCATGAAAACTTACTCACTCATGACGTCAGCAGCACCACCCTCAAAACTGTCGAGCAAAAAGGTTGGATCAGCGAACAACAACATCAACCACAACAACGTCAGTGGCTGCCACAATTTGAAATTACAGAACAGAAACCACGTTTAAACGAAGAACAAGCATTAGCGATTGCAACGGTAAACAGTAATCCAGGATTTGGCTGTTATCTACTCGATGGTGTTACAGGCTCAGGCAAAACCGAAGTTTATCTTAATTTACTTGAGCCCATTTTAGCGGCGGGTAAACAGGCGTTAATTTTAGTGCCAGAAATTGGCCTAACACCACAAACAATCAATCGTTTTAAGCGCCGTTTTAAGGTGCCATTAGAAACCGTACATTCGGGTTTAAACGATAGCGAACGCATGGCGGCATGGCTTGCTGGACGAGATAATCAAGCTGGAATCATTATTGGCACCCGTTCGGCACTGTTTACACCTTTTGCTAACCTTGGCATTATCATTGTCGATGAAGAACATGATGCTTCATATAAACAACAAGATAGCTTACGTTACCACGCTCGTGATCTGGCCGTAATGCGAGCCAATAAAGAAAATATCCCGATAGTATTAGGTTCAGCAACGCCAGCACTGGAAACACTGCATAACGCCCAAACAGGCAAATATCACTATCTGACACTCTCTAAACGTGCAGGTAATGCGAGTGCTGCACGTCATGGTATTATTGATGTCAAAGGCCTGTATTTAAACGCGGGGTTATCAGCACCATTAATTGCAGAAATGCGTAAGCACCTCAATGCGGGCAATCAAGTGATGCTGTTTCTTAATCGGCGTGGATTTTCACCCGCGATGATGTGCCATGAGTGCGGCTGGATCGCAGAGTGTGATCGTTGTGATGCGTATTACACCCTCCATCAGCAATCAGGGGAATTACGGTGTCATCACTGTGCCACTCAGCGGCCGATCATGCACCAATGCCAGCAGTGTGGTTCTACTCAGTTGTTACCTGTTGGTGTGGGTACAGAACAACTTGAAGCCCAATTAGCCGAATTATTCCCTGAATTTAAAACAGTACGTATTGACCGTGATAGTACTCGTCGTAAAGGGGCATTAGAAAACTATTTAGAAGCCATTAAAAATAATGAATATCAAATTTTAATTGGCACCCAAATGCTTGCTAAAGGCCACCACTTTCCCAATGTAACCTTAGTGGCATTAATTGATGTTGATAGTGCATTATTCAGTAATGATTTTCGCGCCTCAGAGCGATTAGCACAGCTGTTTATTCAAGTTGCAGGTCGTGCAGGTCGCGCCAGTAAACCAGGATCAGTATTATTACAAACCCACCATCCAGAACATCAACTGCTACAATCATTACTGCATAAAGGCTATGGCGTTTTTTCTCAGGCTGCATTAACGGAACGTCGTCAAGCATTGTTGCCACCGTTTACTCACTTAGTGTTATTGCGTGCAGAAGCTAATGATAGCGACCTTGTGTGCCAGTTCTTACAACAAGTAAGAGGGATTTTTGAAGCAAGCCCAGTGTATGACCAAGACTGTTGTGTTTTAGGGCCAAATCCAGCTCCCCTTGCTCGTCGTGCTGGACGATTTAGATGGCAATTAATTTTACAAATACCTAATAGAAATAAACTTCAACAAATACTCAGTATTGCTAAGCCTGCAATTCAGCTCTTACCGTTAGCGAAAAAAATTAGGTGGTCGATTGATGTTGAACCGCAAGATTTAACTTAAACTACACAATGCGATGCATCTCACATAGCGAATGTAATTTATGCTATTGAAAGCATGTTTCAGCTTATGCATCCATTCTACAATATGTATATGAATTGACGTTTTTCAGTCAGTTACAATTAGTTGGCGAGCATATCTGAATACATTTTTGCGTCAGATAGCCAACTGTAAATTAGTAAGATATAGCACAAGAGGAAAGCACTATGGCGACAATGAAGGACGTTGCCCAGCTAGCCGGGGTATCAACCGCGACAGTTTCACGCGCGCTCATGAACCCGGAAAAAGTATCGGCCTCAACCAGGAAAAAGGTCGAGCAAGCCGTAATGGAAGCTGGATATTCACCAAACTCACTAGCACGCAATTTACGCCGCAATGAATCGAAAACTATCGTTACCATTGTTCCCGACATCTGTGATCCCTACTTCACAGAAATCATTCGTGGTATTGAAGAAGCGGCAATGGAAAATGGTTATTTAGTGTTGCTCGGTGACAGTGGTCAGCAACAACGTCGTGAAAATTCATTCGCTAATTTAGTCTTTACTAAACAAGCTGATGGTATGTTGCTATTAGGTAATAATTTACCGTTTGACGTCAGTAAACCTGAACAAAAAAATCTGCCGCCATTAGTCATGGCATGTGAATATGCGCCGGAACTTGAATTACCAACAGTGCACATTGATAACTTAACCGCTGCCTTTGATGCGGTGAATTACTTGACTCAAATGGGCCATAAGCGCATTGCTCAAATCACCGGACCTGATAAAGCCGCTTTATCACAATTTCGTCAGCAAGGTTATCAGCAAGCTCTTCGTCGTGGGGGCATCACTCTAAACCCGGCTTACACCATTAAAGGTGATTTTAGTTTTGCTGCAGGTGCTCGTGCAATCACAGCATTACTTGCTTTACCCGAACCACCAACAGCATTATTTTGCCACTCTGATGTCATGGCTATTGGTGCCATGCAACAGGCGAAACGATTAGGTTTACGCGTACCACATGATATTTCTATTGTTGGTTTTGATGATATTCAATTTGCAGAATATTGTGATCCACCATTAACGACGGTCTCACAACCACGGTATGAAATTGGCCGTCAAGCAATGTTAATGTTGCTAGAATTACTCAAAGGTAAAGATGTTCAGGCAGGGTCGCGATTATTAGACGCCAAACTGGTTATTCGTGAAAGTGCAGCGCCACCTAGTCGTTAATTGATCGCCCCCATATTTGACACGTTACTGCACAGAGATCATAAAATCTGGCATCTTTGTTACAATATGGGGTTAATTATCAACGAAACAGCGATAATAACTGGTCAGGATCAATCCAACTTTGTAACATAGCGTCCTATCTATCTACCCAAACTAATTTGTCGATATCGTGGCTACTAAAGATTATGTAAAACGTGGGCGCTCTGCGAAACCAGCGTCACCAAAAGCAAAAGCTAACCCTAAAGGCAAAAAAGTGCCGACAACTGGTTTTCCAACCAAGTGGGCAGCTTTCGCTGTTATTTTAGTGTGTGGGCTGATTACGAGTTTATTTTTCCTTTCTGGTACTGATGTTCCTGAACAGAAACCAGCGATTCCTGCGGCTATTGTTATCAAACCGCAGCAACCTGCAAAAGTTAATACCAATGCCTTACCGCCAAAACCAGAAGAAAAATGGCGTTATATTCAAGAGTTGGAAAATAAAAAAGTCATTGTTCCTGAATTAACCCAGAAAAAAGTCATTGTAAAAGAGAAGCCAGCTAAACCTTACTTATTACAATGCGGTGCTTATCACAGCCAATCTCAAGCAGATGAGCGTAAGGCGATGATTGCGTTTCAGGGCTTAAACAGTCAAATAAAAGTATCAACCAACAATAAAGGTACTTGGTACCGTGTTGTACTTGGTCCTTACAAAAATAAACGCTTAGCAATGAATGATCAGAATAAATTACAACAACATGGTATTAGCCCTTGTGCAATTTGGTTCTGGGAATAATCATCATTAGTATGAATAACAATAAAGGATGCCATCATGGCATCCTTTTTTATTCTCTAAAACTTAACATCACCACGCCCAGCAATTGTTATATACACCTTGAAAACCTGCCTCCCTATCCCCAGATCTAATAGCATTAATGATCCCGGCTAACGTCGGAGCTGAATCAAAGAGGGTTTAACGTGACAACTATTGTATCTGTTCGTCGTAACGACAAAGTCGTAATTGCTGGTGACGGCCAAGTCTCACTTGGCAATACGGTAATGAAAGGCAACGCTCGCAAAGTTCGTCGTCTCTATAATAATAAAGTACTTGCCGGTTTCGCTGGCGGCACCGCGGATGCCTTTACTTTATTTGAACGTTTCGAACGTAAATTAGAAATGCACCAAGGCCATCTATTGAAATCAGCTGTTGAGTTAGCCAAAGATTGGCGTACCGATCGTGCCCTACGTAAGCTTGAAGCTTTATTAGTTGTTGCTGATGAAACCGGCTCATTAATCATTACAGGTAATGGTGATGTCGTACAGCCTGAGCATGATTTAGTGGCGATTGGTTCGGGTGGTAATTTCGCTCAAGCTGCCGCTATTGCATTATTGGAAAATACAGATCTTAGCGCCCGTGAAATTGCTGAAAAAGCGCTAAATATTGCGGGTGATATTTGTGTGTTTACTAACCACAATCACACTATTGAAGAACTAGAAACTAAGTAAGGAAGTTGCAATGTCTGAAATGACTCCTCGCGAAATCGTTCATGAGCTTGATCGTCATATTATCGGTCAAGACAAAGCCAAGCGAGCGGTTGCGATTGCACTGCGTAACCGCTGGCGTCGTATGCAGCTTCCTGAAGAGCTGCGTGTAGAAGTAACCCCTAAAAATATTTTAATGATTGGTCCAACCGGCGTTGGTAAAACAGAAATTGCTCGTCGATTAGCGAAATTGGCAAATGCACCATTCATTAAAGTTGAAGCAACTAAATTTACTGAAGTGGGTTATGTCGGCAAAGAAGTTGAAACGATTATTCGTGATCTAACTGATGTCGCTGTAAAAATGGTACATCAACAAGCGACTGAAAAAGTCCGTGTACATGCTGAAGAATTAGCAGAAGAACGTATTCTTGATGTGTTATTGCCACCTGCACGCGATGCTTGGGGACAAAACGAAGAAGTCGCAACAGAATCAACAACGCGTCAATCTTTCCGTAAAAAATTACGTGAAGGTAAACTTGATGATAAAGAAATCGAGATTGATATTGCAGCCCCACAAATGGGTGTTGAAATCATGGCGCCTCCTGGCATGGAAGAAATGACCAACCAGTTACAAGGCATGTTCCAAAATCTTGCTGGTAACACCAGTAAAAAACGCAAAATGAAAATCAAAGATGCGTTAAAAGCGGCAACAGAAGAAGAAGCCGCTAAACTGGTAAACCAAGAAGAATTAAAAGAACAAGCGATTTTCGCGGTTGAAAACAACGGTATCGTCTTTATTGATGAAATAGATAAGATTTGTAAGCGTGGCGAATCATCAGGCCCTGACGTTTCTCGTGAAGGTGTACAACGTGATTTATTACCATTAGTTGAAGGCAGTACGGTATCAACGAAGCATGGCATGGTTAAAACAGACCATATTCTGTTTGTAGCATCAGGTGCATTCCAAGTTGCTAAGCCATCAGATTTAATTCCTGAGCTACAAGGTCGTTTACCGATCCGCGTTGAACTGGATGCACTGAGCAGTCATGACTTTAAGCGTATTCTTACTGAGCCCAAAGCATCGTTAACGCAACAATACGTAGCACTAATGGCTACGGAATCGGTCGATATAGAATTTACGGCTGAAGGTATTGAAAGCTTAGCGGAAGCAGCATGGCAGGTAAATGAGCGCACAGAAAATATTGGTGCACGTCGTTTACATACGGTTATGGAACGCCTAATGGAAGAGATTTCTTATGATGCGAGTGAAAAATCTGGCGAGAAATTCCTTATCGATGACGCGTATGTACAAGCACGCTTAGGCGAATTCGTTGCTGATGAAGATTTAAGTCGCTTCATTTTATAATCGAATTTAGACTAACAGTTAACACAATAAACGGTGCGTTTTATCGCACCGTTTTTTTTGTTCTTTAACAAACATTGATGGGATAAATTTGCGCCTGACCAAATTTACGCCATAATACCTTTTCAGTATTCACTTTAAGTATCTAATTTATGAACTCACCCTCTTCACTGACAATTTGGTTAGATGCCGCAAGACCAAAAACCTTACCCCTTGCCATCGCCTCTATTGTCTGCGGTAGCGCAGTAGCAAAATGGCACGACAATTTTTCTGCAAGTATTGCAGCTCTTGCGCTATTAACTGCCTTGTTATTACAAATTCTATCTAACCTTGCTAATGATTATGGCGACGCCGTTAAAGGCACAGATAATGATGACCGTTTAGGTCCACAACGGGCAATGCAATCAGGCTTAGTCACCGCAGCAACAATGCGTAAGGCCATGATTATAAATATCATTCTTACCGCCATCAGTGGCTTAACCTTAATTTTAGTGGCTTGTAAGAACCCGCATGACATTATCGGTTTTTTAATCTTGGGCTTACTTGCGATAGCAGCATCGATTGCTTATACCGTGGGTAATAAGCCTTATGGCTATCAAGGTCTTGGCGATCTATCTGTACTGATATTTTTCGGTTGGCTGGGTGTTGCAGGAACGTATTATCTTCAAACGGGACAGATTGACTCACTGATTATGTTACCGGCAACGGCATGTGGTTTATTGGCTGTCGGCGTGCTAAATATCAATAACTTACGTGATATTGATAATGATAAAGCGTGTGGTAAACAAACTTTAGTGGTGCGTATGGGGCCGCAATGGGGCCGTAAATATCACCTGGTATTACTCTCTACTAGTGTGATATTTTTCAGCTTATTTGCCCTATTAGAAGTAAAATCTCTTTGGGGATGGCTATTTATTTTAAGCCTACCATTATTGATTAATCATGGTCGACAAGTGTACCGATCAACCAATGGTGCCGCTTTGCGACCAATGATGGCAACCATGGTGAAGTGTGCGTTAATCACCAACCTATTATTTGCAATTGGTATGGTATTAGCTTAATCACTGATACAAATTGCAATGCGATATCAACTGGTTATAATTTAAACAAACCATTTTTGTTTTCAGCTACCAATAAGAAGCCTGCCCATGGAATATAATACCTCTGAGCTTTGTGATATCTATCTCGATCAAGTTGATGTGGTTGAACCTATGTTCAGCTCTTACGGTGGCCGTAGTTCATTTGGTGGTCAAGTCACGACCATTAAATGTTTTGAGAATAATGGGGTTATTCATGACACCTTATCTCTACCAGGCTCTGGACGGGTATTGTTAATCGATGGTGGTGGCTCATTACGGCGTGCTTTAATTGATATCGATCTCGCTCAATTGGCGGTTGAAAACCAATGGGAAGGATTAATTATTTATGGCAGCGTGCGCCATGTTGATGAACTGGATAGACTCGATCTAGGCATTCAGGCACTAGCAGCAATTCCAGTCGGTGCTGATCAGCAAGCCATTGGTGAAGTTGATGTTGCGGTGAATTTTGGTGGGGTTACTTTCTTACCTGAAGATTATATTTATGCAGACAATACTGGGGTTATTTTATCACCCGAAGCGTTAGACATAGACTAATCAGTCCCTCACAAGACAGTGACCAGACATAAAAAATCAGCTCGGTATATTGCCCATTAAGGGAGCTATACCGAGCCGATAATCGTATTAAAATAAATACGCGATTATTCTACGCTATCCATTTTACCTAGCAGCGTACGTACGCGATCTTGCCATACGTTATGCTCGCCACGTAGCTTTTCGTTATCTTGAACAAGACTCTCACGACCAGAACGTAGTTCTTGTGCTTCCATAGCTAGGCTATCATTTTTTTCTTTTAGTTCATCAATTTCCATTTGTAGTAAAGAAATTGAATCCACAGCCATTTGAACTTTGGCTTCCAATTTTTCCAACATTTCTAGAGACATATTGTTCACCTGATCTATGCCCATATATTTACCTTAACAATTCAAGGTAATCTCTACGGACAGGGTTATATATATTTATATCGCTATTCTAACGAGGCATTGGCTTGCTGACATCTACATTTCCATCACATTCGTGCAAATGAATGAAATTCATACAAGTCTGATGTAATTATTGCAAAGTCAGCCAATATCAGCCTTATTTAGGCGCTAAAAACAGCTAAATTCAACGACCTCAGCATATTTCCATTACCTTATATCTTTAATGCCTCGTTTCACATTCCGCTATCAATAATGTGGTATCTATGAACTTTCTCAAATTCTGTTCCACATTACCATGATAATTTACTCCTGCGATTTTATATGCCGCAGTTATCGTGAATAACGATGATTACTACATCTGCCTAATATCACTATCAATGATCTCAAGCCATCAACCCGACAATAAAAAGCCACCAAACGCTCACTTTGGAAAACAATTTACGCTCGAACGCACATTTTTGAGCCGTTATTATTTTAAAAAAAAGTAACTATTGTAAATTACAGCGCATGAAGGATAACGCAATACCCTACATTACCCATCAAAAGGACTGACAATATGACAAGTTCCAAACCTAATGCGCTCGTCGGAGAATGTTTTGCGGAATTTATTGGTACTGGATTACTGATATTTTTTGGCGTTGGCTGTGTCGCTGCCCTGAAATTAACCGGTGCAGATTTTGGTCAATGGGAAGTCAGTATTATGTGGGGACTTGGCGTTGCCATTGCCATTTATGTCACGGCGGGGGTTTCTGGCGCCCATTTAAACCCAGCGGTAACTATTGCGTTAGCCAGTTTTCATGGCTTCAATAAACGAAAAGTCCTGCCTTATATTATGGCGCAGATATTAGGGGCTTTTGCCGCTGCCGCCTTAGTTTATGGGCTATACAGCAACTTATTTACTGACTATGAAGCCAGCCATAATATTGTTCGAGGAACAGTTGCTAGCCTTGATACCGCCTCTATTTTTTCAACATTCCCTCACCCATCATTAAGTTTTGGTGGCGCATTTGCCGTTGAATTTACTATTACCGCAGTATTAATGTTTGCCATTTTAGCTATTGGTGATGATAAAAATGGAGCACCACGTGGTGCTATGGGGCCACTGCTTATTGGCTTATTAATTGCTGTTATTGGCGGCTCTTTAGGTCCACTTACCGGTTTTGCAATGAACCCCGCCCGTGATTTCGGCCCGAAACTACTGACCTTCTTTGCCGGTTGGGACACGGTGGCACTCACTGGTGCTAAAGATATTCCTTACTTTATCGTCCCTATCCTGGCGCCAATTTGTGGTGCACTTTTTGGTGGCTGGGCCTACCCTAAACTGATTGGGATTTATCTACCAGGCAACAAATGTACCCTACCGAATAAATGTGAAGGCAATACTGATACACCTGCAGTTGAAGCATAAAATTTAATCCATCAACACCATAAAGAGGCATTACCTCGCCTCTCAATTAAAACTGACTCTATATAATAAAGATAACGAGGAACTCATCATGACTACTGAACGAAAATATATTGTGGCGTTAGATCAAGGAACAACCAGTTCTCGAGCCGTTGTGCTCGATCACAATGCCAATATCGTTTGTTCGTCACAACGCGAATTCACTCAAATTTATCCTAAAGCTGGTTGGGTTGAACATGATCCTCTTGAAATTTATGCGACCCAAAGTTCAACTATGGTGGAGGCATTAGCTAAAGCGGGTATTCGTAGCGATCAAGTCGCTGCAATCGGTATTACTAACCAACGTGAAACCACCATTGTATGGAATAAAAAAACCGGTAAACCCGTCTATAACGCTATCGTATGGCAATGTCGCCGTACCGCCGATATGTGTGAAGAGTTAAAACAACAAGGCTTAACGGATTATATTCGTGAAGCCACAGGCTTAGTGGTTGATCCGTACTTCTCTGGCACCAAGGTTAAATGGATTCTAGATAACGTTGAAGGCGCACGCGAACAAGCTGAAGCGGGCGAATTATTATTTGGTACTGTCGACACTTGGTTGATCTGGAAAATGACTCAAGGGCGTGTATTTGTTACTGATTACACCAACGCCTCTCGTACCATGCTATTTAATATCAACACATTACAATGGGATGAAAAGTTACTTTCAGCCCTAAATATTCCATTATCAATGATGCCTGAAGTTAAACCCTCATCTGAAGTTTATGGCCAAACCAACATTGGTGGTAAAGGCGGTACCCGTATTCCTATCGCAGGTATTGCGGGCGATCAACAAGCAGCATTATTTGGTCAAATGTGTGTTTCAGCAGGCCAAGCTAAAAATACTTATGGCACCGGTTGTTTCTTATTAATGAATACCGGCAAAGAAAAAGTCACCTCACATAATGGACTATTAACGACTCTCGCTTGTGGCCCTAAAGGTGATGTTACTTACGCCCTTGAAGGGGCAGTCTTTATGGGTGGCGCTTCCATTCAATGGTTACGTGATGAAGTTAAGCTACTCAGTGATGCTAACGATTCAGAATACTTTGCAGAAAAAGTGGGCAGTGCTAATGGCGTCTATGTTGTACCTGCATTTACTGGTTTAGGTGCACCATATTGGGACCCCTATGCCCGAGGTGCGATTGTCGGACTAACTCGTGGCGTTAATTCTAATCATATTATTCGTGCCACCCTTGAAAGTGTTGCTTACCAAACTCGCGATGTACTTGATGCAATGCAGGCAGATTCAGGCATTAAACTTGATATTTTACGGGTTGATGGTGGCGCTGTTGCCAATAACTTCTTAATGCAATTCCAAGCAGATATTTTAGCAACAGAAGTACATCGTCCAAAAGTTACCGAAGTCACCGCACTTGGTGCGGCGTACTTGGCGGGTCTGGCAATTGGCTTCTGGGATAGCATTGATGAGCTTCAACACAAATCACAATTAGATCGAAGTTTTACCCCATGTGAAGATGATAAAAAACGTAATCGTCGTTACCGTGGCTGGCAACGTGCGGTTGAATGTGCCAAAGGTTGGGCGTTTGACGAAGAAGAGGATGACGACGCGTAAATATCACCTTAATACCCTCTAAGATCAGGCCTGCTTATTTATAGCGGGCCTTTTTTATTTTTATTACAACTACATAATCCTAATTCCGTTGCGTTAGATCATCAATCCACTGCCTAGACAATCTAATTTCCCACCGTGTTGATAAGCCAATTATGCTAGAATTTGCGCAGAATTTTTATATCCTTGAACCTACCGATTTCTATATCTGGAGTTATCATGAAAGGCGATTTAGCAATAGCATTTGCTCGTGTTACCGAAGGCGCAGCCCTTGCCGGCCATAAATGGTTAGGCCGTGGCGATAAAATTGCAGCAGACAATGCCGCAGTTGAAGTTATGCGTACCCTGCTTAACCACACTAATATCAATGGCGAGATTGTTATTGGTGAAGGTGAAATCGATGAAGCACCAATGCTTTATATTGGAGAGCATGTGGGTTGTGGTGGTTGTGCTGTTGATATTGCAGTCGATCCTATCGAAGGTACGCGTATGACAGCAATGGGGCAAAATAATGCCCTCGCTGTACTTGCCGCAGGTGAAAAAGGTAGCCTGTTAAAAGCACCAGATATGTACATGGAAAAATTGGTTGTTGGCCCACAAGCTAAAGGTGTTATCGATCTTGATAAACCCTTAGCTGACAACTTTGCCGCTATTGCTACAGCACTGAACAAACCACTGAGTGAGCTGGTTGTTACTATTCTTGCTAAGCCTCGTCACGATCAACTTATCACTGAGATGCATGCCATGGGTGTGCGTGTATTTGCTTTCCCTGATGGCGATGTTGCAGCATCTATTCTTACATGTATGCCTGAAAGTGATGTTGATGTGATGTATTGCATTGGTGGCGCACCGGAAGGAGTCGTTTCAGCTGCCGCTATTCGCGCATTAGGTGGTGATATGCAAGGCCGTTTACTGCCTCGCCATCAAGTAAAAGGCGACACTGAGGAAAACCGCCGTTTAGGTGAAATGGAAATTCGTCGTTGTGAAGAAATGGGCATTGAACCAAACACACTACTACGCCTTGAAGACATGGCACGCAGTAATGATGTGATCTTTGCTGGTACAGGGATTACTAAAGGTGATTTAGTTGAAGGTATTCAGCGTCAAGGTGATATCGCCACCACTGAAACACTATTGATTAGCGGCAAATGCGGCACCATGCGCCGTATACAATCACGCTATGACTTAAACCGTCAACATGACGCAGTTAAGCAACATACGCTTTAATGTTATCAATGAAAAATGCACTTCGGTGCATTTTTTATCTCTCTTAGCGCACCTTACCTGCCTAACCTTATTTTCAGATCACTCACATCATAAATACGCCATTCTTAAACCTAAGAAGTCCTACGTTTAACTCATTATTATATTGTAAAGATATTGCTTTATTTAATAAGCTGATCCCATAATATAACAAGAGCAACAATGATGACTGATTATGAAAACTATTGAAAAAATCCTCTATCACATCAAATATGATGGTCCCGTTACAGCCAAAGTATTAGCTGATAAATTTCAGTTAACCACCATGGGTATTCGTCAACATCTACAATCGATGGAAGAACAAGGCTTAGTGGATGCTTATGATGTAAAAGTCAAAGTCGGCCGCCCAACGCGCCATTGGCAACTTACATCTCAAGGCCACCAACAATTTAGTAATCATCATGGCGAACTTGCCGTACAAACCCTAGAAGCCGTCAGTGATTTATTTGGTCAGCAAGGGCTACAAGCCATCATTGAAAAACGAGAACAACAAACATTAACTCATTACCAAGCAGCCATTGCTGATTGCCCTGATTTAAAAAGTAAACTCGTCGCACTTACAGAGTTACGTCAACATGATGGCTATATGGCTGAGCTTACCAGTGATGAAAACGGCTTTTTATTAATTGAAAATCATTGCCCTATTTGTCTTGCTGCAACTCGCTGCCCATCACTTTGCCACTCTGAGCTGGCTATTTTCCAACAACTATTAGGCGAGCAGACACATATTCAACGTCAAGAACACATTATTACAGGCCAAAGGCGCTGTGCTTATCGAATAACATCCAAATAACGAGGAGGCCACTATGGCTGATTGGATCCCTGCACAAGTTATTGCTAACCGTCACTGGAACCAAGATTTATTCAGTTTATCGCTACGCGCGAACATTGAACCGTTTAAAGCGGGACAATTTACTAAACTTGGCATAATGATCGGTGATAATTTGATCCAACGCGCCTACTCGTTTGTAAACCCACCTCAAGATTCTGACATTGAAATTTATGCCACTCGCGTTGCTGATGGTTTGCTGTCGCCACGCTTGCATGCATTACAAACTGGCGATACCGTTCAAATATCAGCACGGGCCAGTGGCTTTTTTACCCTCGATGAAGTGCCGACGGGTCAGCACTTATGGCTGTTTGCAACCGGAACAGCAATTGGGCCTTATTTATCAATTTTAGGGCAAAAAGAGGTTTGGCATAAATACCGTAAGATTATTGTGATCCATGCGGTACGTTATGCTGCCGATCTTAGTTATCAAGCTGAAATCAGTGCCCTCAAACAACAATATGGTGATCAGCTTATTGTGCAACCATTTGTTAGCCGCGAACCGGCCCCATTATGTTTGACAGGGCGCATACCACAAGCGATTGCTGATGGATTATTAGAACGTCACGTAGGTTTATACCTGACCCCTGAAAATAGCCAAGTTATGCTCTGTGGTAATCCACAAATGGTACGTGATACTAAAGCGGTACTTGAAGCGAAAGGGTTAACTAAAAACCTGCGTCGTAAACCAGGACAAATTACCATGGAACACTACTGGTAATCCTTATTCTACCCTATATTGCACCTCATTGAGCCTGAAGCGTCAGGCTCAATCTCAACCATAATAAGAACACCATCGCGGCTAGCAACTATCATTATGATAGATCCTAAATCAAGGAATAGCGGATGCACTCACTGCCTGACTTCGACCAACTGGTACAACTGGCTACCACCGATCCCCACCAGTTTGCATTATTACGCCAACGGTTAATTGACCAAACCATTGCCCAAGCCAACCCAAGTATGCAACCTCGATTACAGGCACAACAAAGCCATATCGATCGCCTCATTAACCACGCTAAAAACCCACTCCATCGCAACATTTTGTTGCAGCAAGAATTACAACGTCAATTACAACGTTTCAATCAAGCACTCCAATCACAATCGCCACCACAACAAGCAAAAATACTGCCATTAAAATGACAAAATCATTGGATACCCTTGGTAGCATATTCCGCCAATACGTTACAAAAAAACGACAAAAAACTGCATATATTGAAATATTTTTCTATTTGTAGTTCACTTTTTGTCTCGAAAAGGGTACAACCAAGCACATTAATGATTTTGAACAGTAAAAATTCAGTTCCGACTGGTATATTTTTACGTAGTTAAGTTAATTACGTCATTTAAATTTGGAGAAAAACTATGCGCCATCCTGTAGTTATGGGTAACTGGAAACTAAACGGCAGCAAAGAAATGGTTGTTGCTCTACTAAACGGTCTTAACGCTGAACTTGAAGGTGTTACAGGCGTAGACGTTGCAGTTGCTCCACCAGCACTTTTCATTGATCTTGCAGAGCGTACACTGACTGACGCTGGCAGCGCAATCATCCTAGGTGCTCAAAACTCTGACCTACATAACAGCGGTGCATTCACTGGCGACATGTCTCCAGCTATGCTGAAAGAATTTGGTGCTACTCATATCATCATCGGTCACTCTGAGCGTCGTGAATACCACCACGAGTCAGACGAATTTGTTGCTAAGAAATTCGCATTCCTAAAAGAAAATGGTTTAACACCTGTTCTTTGTATCGGCGAAACTGACGCACAAAACGAAGCTGGCGAAACAATGGCTGTTTGTGCACGTCAAATTGACGCTGTAATCAACACTCAAGGCGTTGAAGCTCTTGAAGGTGCTATCATCGCTTACGAACCAATCTGGGCTATCGGTACTGGTAAAGCAGCTACAGCTGAAGATGCACAACGCATTCACGCAGCAATCCGTGCTCACATTGCAGAGAAATCTGAAGCAGTTGCTAAGAACGTTGTTATCCAATACGGCGGTTCTGTTAAGCCTGAAAATGCTGCAGCTTACTTCGCACAACCAGACATCGATGGTGCTCTAGTTGGCGGTGCAGCACTTGACGCGAAAAGCTTTGCAGCTATCGCTAAAGCAGCAGCTGAAGCAAAAAAATAATCTTTCTTAATGATTGATGAAATCAAGGCCACCTACGGGTGGCCTTTTTATTATCGCAAATAAAGTACAGCATCAAAAAAATCACCCGATAAAAAAAGGCCGATATAAATATCGACCTTAATGATTTCAGTATCTTTATAACGTAATTTTAGAACAGCTTTTCAGCCAACTCATATAAATCGTTACGTACTGGACGACGCATATTTTCAATCGCATCGATAATGTCATGGTGAACCAGTTTTTCGCATTGAATACCAACGCAACGACCGCCTTCACCTTGCTGTAGTAGCTCAACCGCATATGCACCCATACGAGATGCTAATACACGGTCAAATGCATCAGGCTGACCACCACGTTGAATATGGCCTAATACTGTTGCACGAGTCTCACGGCCAGTTTCAGCTTCAATGAATTTAGCCAGTGCGTTAACATCTGTCATTAATTCAGTGATAGCGATAATTGCGTGTTTCTTGCCTTTCGCGATACCTCGATTGATATGCGCAATCAGTTGATCTTTATCAAGACCAGTTTCAGGGGTAATGATGTACTCACAACCACCAGCAATCGCAGACATTAGTGTTAGATCACCACAATGGCGACCCATTACTTCAACAATTGAAATACGCTGATGAGAAGATGACGTATCACGTAGACGGTCAATAGCGTCGATAACAGTGTTCATTGCTGTCATGTAACCGATAGTATAATCAGTACCTGCAACATCATTATCAATCGTACCTGGAATACCAATACAAGGGTAACCCATTTCAGTTAGCTTCTTCGCACCCATGTATGAGCCGTCGCCACCGATAACAACCAATGCATCAATACCGTGCAATTTCAGATTCTCAATCGCTTTTTCACGAATTTCCACTTCACGGAATTCAGGAAAACGAGCTGAACCTAAAAATGTACCGCCTTTGTTAATTACATCGGATACACTTTGACGATCAAGTTTTTCAATGCGGTTATTGTATAGGCCATGGTAGCCATCAAAAATACCGTAAACTTCTAGATCTTCTGTCAACGCTGCACGAACTACGCCGCGAACCGCTGCATTCATACCAGGTGCGTCACCACCACTGGTCAAAACACCAATCTTCTTAATCATGGTTACCCTCTGACTTTGGGAATTGAAAAATCAAATCCAACACGACATACCGAGGTTCCCCTTCTCGATATCACAATCAATACTTATCAGACTGTGTTCGTGAAAACTGAAATTTTCCTACTTATGTAGAAGTATTACAATTTAAATGGAATATTTTGTTGATTCATATCACGCTAGCACATCACTTCCCCGTCATCGATACTTATCATCCGTCATCATGATTATTGTAATAATTTTTTGAATAAACCAATCATAACTAACAATCGCGGGTACCGTTAATGGTTGTAGAAATGTAGACAATAGCTAATATCACGCAGTATAGCTGTTTTATGATAAAAATTAATAACGAAACCTACCATAAAAATACAATCACTGCTTTATTCTGAGGCCATTTCAGAGTAAAGATCTTAAAAAAATCACCGAATAATAAACTTAATATCAAAAACAAAAAAAGCCACAGTAAAGACTATGGCTAATGGATGGCGTCGAACGCTTATCTATTGATGTTTAGTGACTATTTTTAGCCTCTAATCGCATTAAATGCTTTTCAGCTCGTTGTTGCTGTAGTTCAGCATATTTCTGCTTCTGCTCTGGCGTCAAAATATTAACCATCTTATGACGTTGTTCTAGCATTGCCACACGGCGTTCAACCTGTTGCTGTGACATCTTTTCAGCAATGGCACGTACTGCTGATTCATCAAAATTACTCGCTAATACCAACTTATCTAATTGCTGACGCTCAGCCAACATCGTTTTATGATTCTCTACTCGCTGTGCTTGATGCTCGCTACGATTCGCTTGGCGTAACGTTTTCATTTCTTGTTGTTGGGCAGCAGTAAGATCTAACTGACTAAAAATTTTGCCACCATGATGACCTTTCATCATTCGGCCTTGGTGATCTTGATGATCTTGGCCTGCAAATGCAGACATAGAACCCAGTGCTAATGGCAATGCCATTGCGATAACAAGTGTTTTATTAAATATTTTCATCGTTGTTTCTCCAGCACTATCATTGAATAAATTGCCATCGTATATGGCTTGGTAGTTATCATAACGGCTGGAAAGTAAAATGCTGTCTAGCAAATGTAAACTAGCGTAAAGCTAATGCAGCTTAACTTGGCGTACCAGCAAAGATTAGCGATACTAAGCCAACTTGATTGAGTAACCCCCTTTGCATTTCAGGACACCATTATGGCAAAAATTCTCTTAGTTGATGACGATATAGAACTAACCGCACTTCTTAAAGATATTCTTGAACTAGAAGGGTTTGAGGTAGAAGAAGCGAATAATGGTCTTGAAGGGCTAGCAAAAATCGACAACAGTATTGATTTAATCTTACTTGATGTGATGATGCCAAAAATGAATGGCACCGAAATGTTACGCCGTTTACGAGAAAAACACACCACTCCGGTGATGATGTTAACCGCTAAAGGTGATGAAATTGATCGCGTACTCGGACTTGAACTTGGTGCTGATGATTATTTACCGAAACCCTTTAGTGATCGTGAATTACTGGCACGTATGCGAGCGGTGCTAAGACGAACTCAACCAAATACCGAAACAAAAGCCAATCACAATGAATGCCTTATCTATCAAGATCTCACCATTTATCCTGGTCGACAAGAAGTACTATACAATCAACAGCCGATTGAAATGACGGGTACCGAATTCGCACTTCTAAGCTATTTTGTTCAACACCCAGGTAAGATTATTGCAAAAGAAGAGTTAAGCCTTGAAGTACTTGGAAAACGTTTTGCTCAATTTGATCGCGCAATAGATATGCACGTTTCAAATTTACGTAAAAAATTACCCATGCGTAGCGATGGCAAACCGCTAATAAAAACCTTGCGTGGTAAAGGTTATTTATTAATTGAGGCTATCTAATGAAAATCCCTGGGTTTACTCACCTTTATGGGCGTATTTTCGCTATATTCTGGACCACATTATTAGTGGTCGTCATCACTCTCGTCTTGATGTTTCAATATGATCCACGCTCAGTACAAACGATACCTGATCATCAATTAGTGCGTTTTCAATCTCAAGCAGAGCAAATCAATCAACGTTTAAATACCCCCTCGCCATCAAGTCATACTAGCCTTATTACACGAATAAAAACCCTGACGCATCGCCGAGATAACCATCGTAGTCAACTTTATTTTACAACCATTGATGGCGATATTATTGCGCCACAAAAACACACTAAAGCGCTGCGTAATTTTATTACGATTGCCGATAATCCAAGTAAACCTCAACAACGACTTTATGGACGCTGGCTCATTGCGGGTCCATTTGAGATCACCACTGAACAACAATCATTGTATATGTATCGTGGTCAGGTATGGCGCGGCTCTCCGCCCTTCTTCGTTCAAATAATGGATAAACCCTTTAAATTATTATTATTTACGATGTTAGTCAGTACGCCTTTTTTATTATGGCTGGCATGGGCTGTCACCCGTCCAGCACGACGCTTACAACAAGCCGCTGAACGGGTAGCCCGCGGAGAATTTGAAGCGGATCCGACCTTAGAACAAGGGCCTCAAGAGTTTAAACAAGCGGGAGCCAGTTTTAATCAAATGGTTGATGCACTTAACAATATTATTAGCGGTCAACAACGGTTGTTATCTGATATTTCACATGAATTACGCTCCCCCTTAACGCGATTGCGTATGGCGACAGCTTTAGCACAACGCAAACAAGGTCAAAGTAACGAACTATCCCGCATTGATACTGAAGCAGAACGATTAGAAAAAATGATCAGTGAGCTATTAGAGCTATCTCGTATGCAGGTCAATAGTCATCAACAACAACAAATCATCGACAGTCACAGCTTATGGTATGAAATGTTGGAAGATGCCCGCTTTGAAGCAGAACAACACCATAAAACATTAACCTATAATCAACTTCAAGCTTGGCCATTAAAAGGCAACCCAAATTTATTAATTAGTGCCTTAGAAAACGTTATTCGTAATGCAATTAAATATGGCAATAACGTTATTGAAGTTACCTTTACGCCTCAACAACAGCAATTACTGATCACCATTGATGATAATGGTGAAGGTGTGCCTAATGATGAACTTGATGATATTTTTAGGCCCTTTTATCGCGTTTCAACTGCCCGCGATCGTAGTAGTGGTGGAACGGGCTTAGGATTAGCGATAACAGAAAGTGCATTACGGCAGCATAGTGGCAATATCAAAGCAACATCAAGTCCATTAGGTGGTTTACGGATCAGTATGACACTACCGTTAGCCCGTTAAGACACAAGGTTAACCTTACGTATAAAGATGATTGCTTGTTGCCGTTACGCTTGTCACAATATGACCTCTTTTTGCACCAAATGAAGCTGAATAACTATGTTTGATATTGCGTTATATGAACCTGAAATCGCCCCCAACACTGGCAATATTATTCGCCTTAGTGCTAATTGTGGTGCCAACTTACATTTAATTGAGCCACTTGGATTTGATTTAGAAGAAAAGAAATTACGTCGGGCAGGTTTAGACTATCATGATCTAACCCATGTTTACCGCCATAAAAACTTTGATGCATTTATGGAAGCGATGGCGGGACGTCGTATTTTTGCTTGTACGACTAAAACCACTAACTACCATGTTAATGCGAAATTTGGCGAAGGTGATGTGTTACTTTTTGGTCCTGAAACTCGTGGCTTACCCGCTGAATTTATTGCCAGCCTACCATTGGAACAACGACTTCGTATTCCAATGCAACCCGATAGCCGCAGCTTAAATCTTTCAAATGCTGTCGCGATTATTGCGTTTGAAGCATGGCGTCAATTAGATTTTAATGGCTCTATTTAGCATTTTTAATCAATGAGCACCAAAAAGGCGATCATTCGATCGCCTTTTTTATTCATGATATTAATGACTTATAAATTAATCATTATCACTTAGTCAATATGATTAAATACGTCATCACTGCCATTAAACTGTTGATCCATCTCAGTTGCAGGCTTTGCCGTTTTAGGACGACCAACAATAATTGCGGGCACACCAGCAACCGTCGTATGTGGTGGTACTGGTTCTAATACCACCGAGCATGCACCAATTTTAGCCCCAGCACCAACTTCAATGTTACCCAGTACTTTAGCTCCGGCACCGATCATTACCCCTTGACGAATTTTAGGGTGACGATCACCACTTTCTTTACCAGTACCGCCTAACGTCACATCTTGCAAAATCGATACTTCATCTTCAATCACCGTGGTTTCACCGATCACGATTCCAGTCGCATGGTCAAACATGATGCCACAACCGATTTGTGCTGCTGGGTGAACATCAACCTGACAAGCCACGGATATTTGGTTTTGTAAATATACCGCGAGTGCTTTACGGTTTTGCTTCCATAGCCAATTGGCTACGCGATACCCCTGCAAAGCATGACAACCTTTAAGGTAAAGTAATGGAATAGAGTAAGCATTAATGGCGGGATCACGCTCTACAACCGCACGAATATCACAAGCGGCAGCTTCAACAATATTACTATCACTAACGAATGCTTCTTCTATTACCTCACGTACTGCCATTGCTGGCATCGAGGGTGTTGCCAGTTTATTGGCTAAGATATAACTCAATGCTGACGCTAAATTTTCATGCTTAATAATTGTGGCATGATAAAAACTGGCAAGCATAGGTTCTTGTTCGGCTTGTTGTCGTGCTTCTTGCTCGATCTCTAACCATAACTGATATTGCTGACATTCCTTCACGAGTCCCTCGGTTCCACTTCTTTATATTAATCAAACCAATGCCATCATTAATCATCAATTAATAGGCGCTTTAATAGGGTATACGTTACACAATCAAAAATACTGAACGTTATTGTATTTTAGTACAGTTATAAAAAATAACGCGAGCCTAAGCTCGCGTTATTTTATAGATATCAGTTATCACCCTGAACAAGCAACTTTATTCGTACTTTTTCTCACGTGCGAGTAAATCTTTTGCTGCTTCTCGAGCGTCTTTACCAAGATAAAGTACTTGATAAATTTGTTCGGTAATTGGCATTTCAACCTGATGGCGTTGTGCTAATAACCACACTTCTTTGGTATTACGATAACCTTCTACTACTTGACCAATATCTTGCTGAGCTTGTTCAACACTACAGCCATGACCGAGCGCTAAACCAAAGCGGCGATTACGGGACTGATTATCAGTACATGTCAAAACTAAATCACCCAAACCTGCCATTCCCATAAAGGTTTCTGGTTGCGCACCAAGCGCGGCTCCCAAACGGCACATTTCAGCTAAACCACGGGTAATTAACGCCGTACGGGCATTGGCACCAAAGCCAATACCATCAGACATTCCTGCACCAATCGCGATCACATTTTTAACTGCGCCACCCAGCTGCATTCCAATAAAATCACTGTTGCTATAGACACGGAATGTCTTATCACAATGAATTTTTTGTTGTAAATCAGCCACAAAATCAGTATCAGGTGAAGAAACAGCAATCGCAGTAGGCATACCTGCAGCTAACTCTTTCGCAAAAGTTGGTCCAGACAATACCGCAAGTGGTATTTGATCACCCAACACCTCAACTGCAACATCTTTAAGTAGACGCCCTGTATCAGGTTCTAATCCCTTCGTTGCCCAACAGATACGAGAATCTGGACGCAAGAAAGGTTTAATTTGTGCTAATACGCCACCAAAAACATGGCTTGGTACAACAACTAACACATCACGACTACCTTGAATGGCTGCTTGCAAGTCTGACGTTAAAATTAACGACTCAGGAAAGCTTACCCCAGGAAGAAACGCTTCATTGGCACGATCGATTTCCAATTGCGCCATATGGTGCGGCTCATGGCCCCACAAAATGACATTGGCACCATTTCTGGCTAATGCAATTGCTAATGCTGTCCCGTAAGATCCAGCGCCTAACACTGCCATCGAAATCGTATTATTAACGTTCATTATATTGGTCACTTTTACAAATTAAGCTTCTGAATTAGCAGTATTTGCTTCAGCTTGGTTTTCTAAGTAGTTCATGAATAAAGCATCAAAGTTTACTGGTGCTAGGTTCAATTGTGGGAACGTACCTTTAACCACTAGGCTAGAGATTGTTTCACGTGCATATGGGAATAGGATATTCGGGCAGAACGCACCTAGACAATGTGCTAGTTGTGGCGCTTCCATACCAGCAACAGTGAAAATACCACCTTGTTGTACTTCACATAGGAATGCATTTTCTTCTTCGTTCTTAACCGTTACAGTTAGACGAAGTACCACTTCATATACACCTTCAGCTAATTCACGGCTTTGAGTATCAAGATCCAATTTCACATCAGGATTCCATTCTTTTTGGAAAACGTCTGGTGAATTTGGCGCTTCAAAAGACACATCTTTTAGGAATACGCGTTGAATTTGGAAGTTTTGTTGTGCTTCGGTATTTGCTGCTTCAGCCATTTTTGGAGTCCTTTATAAATACTCGCTACCACGAGTTATTAATTATACTAGCAACTGTGCATTCCACAGGCTGCATCAATTTAGATCGTCATTTCACATTCATAACACTGCAAAATCACATCGAATAAAATTATTTTTTCTTGCTTGCAACAAGCGGTAAGTTAGCTTCATTCCAAGCAATAAGACCGTCTTTTAAAACGTTAACGTTAGTAAAACCATCTTTACTTAGTTGGTTTGCAGTCTCTTGCGCTACTTGACCCGTCTTACATATAACAATAATTGGGGCAGCTTTGTGTTTTTCAAGCTCTGGGGTGTTTTGACGTTGGATTTGACTTGGTAAAATGTGAACTGAACCTACAATATGACCTTTACGGAACTCATCACGGCTACGAATATCAAGGAATACGCCCTCTTCGTTATTGACTAATGCCGTCGCTTCATTAATGCCAATTGTTTTATATTTAGCATTTTTCTCTTTTACCATCATGCTAATTAGTGCGATAACAATACCAATCCAAGCCAATGATAAAACAGGGTTACTTGTTAAAAATTCAATATATTGATGCATTTACTTTACTCTGTTGTCATGGTTCGCTATCGCAAGCCATGATATTACGGTTTAAAAAAATGACTGTGAGTATACCTAGGTTGCTGATCTTGTAACAGCGACCTTGAGTATAAAAGCTTATTGACTGATGACCTATCAATGAAATAGAAAAAAACTGTGATCCAGAGCTTACACTTTAATGAATAAATGCCTATATTCGACGGGGAGTACAAACAAGCAAGCAAAGATTTAGTTGCATCTACTGCTACTGCTTTGATGTGCTTTTGTAGTAAAATCGTGATAATTATTATATCAATTACCTTAAAAGGTATTTAGAACACTGAGCCTATTAAGGTAATTGATGTATTTTATTTAATTCGAAGAGGGACAGGATATGTCTGCGAAGAAACCACTTGCACTTGTTATTTTAGATGGCTGGGGCTACCGCGAAGATAACTCAAATAATGCGATTGCAAACGCTAACACACCCGTAATGGATGCGTTAATGGCGAACAATCCCAATACACTTATCGCAGCGTCAGGCCTAGAAGTAGGTCTACCTGAAGGCCAAATGGGTAACTCTGAAGTGGGTCATACCAATATTGGTGCTGGCCGTGTGGTATATCAAGATCTTACTCGCATTACTAAAGCCATTGGCGATGGTGAATTCTTTGAAAATGAAGCGCTTGTTAATGCTATTGATAAAGCAGTAAATACAGGTAAAGCGGTTCATATTCTAGGCCTTGTATCTCCAGGTGGCGTACACAGCCACGAAGACCACATTGCAGCAGCAATTGAAATGGCTGCTAACCGTGGTGCAGAGAAAATTTACCTACATGCATTCCTTGATGGTCGTGATACACCACCACGTAGCGCGCAGCACTCACTAGAGCGTTTCGATGCCCTATTTGCAAAACTAGGTAAAGGCCGTACCGCTTCTCTTGTAGGTCGTTACTACGCAATGGATCGTGATAACAACTGGGATCGCGTTGAAGTTGCTTACAACTTACTAACTGCTGCTAAAGGTGAATTTACCTTTACTAACGCAACTGAAGGTCTAGCGGCCGCTTATGAGCGTGGCGAGAATGATGAGTTCGTTAAAGCAACTGAACTACGTGCTGAAGGCCAAGAAGCAGCAATCATGGCTGATGGCGATAGCGTTATCTTCATGAACTACCGTGCTGACCGTGCACGTGAAATCACTCGTACATTTGAGCCTAACTTCACTAGCTTTGCTCGTGCTCAGTTCCCTCAATTAGCTGATTTCGTAATGCTAACACAATATGCTGCAGACATTGAGCTAACCACAGCTTTCGCACCAGCAAGCCTAGAAAACACATTAGGTGAGTGGCTATCGAAGAAAGGTAAAAAACAGCTACGTATTTCTGAAACAGAAAAATACGCACACGTAACTTTCTTCTTTAATGGCGGTAAAGAAGATGAATTTGACGGTGAATCTCGTTCACTCGTTGCATCACCAAAAGTGGCAACTTACGATCTTCAACCTGAAATGAGCTCACCAGAGCTAACTGAAAAATTAGTTGCTGCAATTAAGAGCGGCGAATTTGACGTTATTATCTGTAACTACCCTAACGGTGATATGGTTGGTCACACTGGCGTTTACGATGCTGCTGTTAAAGCGTGTGAAGCACTTGATAGCTGTATTGGTCAAGTTGTCGCTGCAATCAAAGAAATGGATGGTCAGTTATTAATTACTGCCGATCACGGTAACGCAGAAATGATGGTTAACCCTGAAACCGGTGGTATCCATACTGCACACACTAACTTACCAGTGCCATTAATTTACGTGGGTAATAAAGACCTTGATCTTAAGCCAAACGGTAAGCTATCTGATCTAGCACCAACTATGCTATCGCTAACAGATATCGAAATCCCTGCAGAGATGTCTGGTCAGGTGCTATACAATCTGAAATAATTATCCCATGCGGGATATTATTAATAGACACCTCAACCTAAAAATCCGCGCCAGTGCTTTATGCACTGGCGCTTTTCTATGCGTGGTATTTGCAGCCCCATGTGCAGCATCCAGTCAAAAACAGCTTGATGGCGTAAAACAGGAAATATCACGCCAAAAAAATCAGCTGGATAGTAAACAGCAAAACTATGCTGTATTACAAAAACAACTTAAACAACACGAACTGGATATCGCTCAAACTGCCAATAAAATCCACCAAACTAATGACCAATTGACAACAATAACCCAATCAATTGCCAAGTTAGAACAGCAACAACAGCAACTACAACAACAGCAACAGCAACAAATTGGTGTATTAAAAACGCTAATCAATGCGCAATACCGCCAAGGAAATAATAGTGATCTAGCCAATCTGCTCAGTGGTGAAAATACGGCAAAATTAGACCGTATGACAACCTATGCCGAGTATGTCAGCAAAGCACGCGCATCCGCTATTGATGCACTGGATGCGACCAAAACAGAATTACAACTTAAAATCCATACCCTTGCAGAACAAAAAGCTGAACGCCAACAAGCTCTAGCTGAACTTAACCAGCAAAAACAAAAACTTGATAGCCAACAGCAATCGCGTCAACAAACACTAAATAAAATAAAATCACAGATCCATACCAGTACTGAGGCTCTCGCTGATTTACGAGCGGATGAGCAAAACATGCTCAAGGCAATTGCCAAAGCGAAAGCAGAAGCTATTGCTCGAGCAAAAGCTGAAGCCGCAGCACGCGCAAAAGCTGAAGCCGAAGCTCAAGCCCGTATTGCAGCAGCGAAAGAGGCAAAAGCACGAGCGATTGCAGAAGCACAAGCAAAACAACTCAAAGCACGCTACGCTAAAATGCAAGTACCAATGGATGGATTAGCACGCTATAAAGGTAAACTGCAATGGCCCCTTCGCGGACCCATCATTCACAATTATGGCGCGCCATTACAACGTGAACTGCATTGGAAAGGGATGGTCATCAGTCAACCGATTGGTAGCCAAGTCAAAGCGATATACTCAGGTAAAGTCGTCTTTGCCGATTGGCTGCGTGGTTACGGCTTAATGATTGCCATTGATCACGGTAAAGGTGATATGAGTTTCTATGGTTATAACCAAACGCTACTCAGAAAGATTGGTGATTCAGTGCAAGCTGGGGAGCCGATAGCCTTAGTGGGTGACAGTGGTGGCCAAGAACAACCCGGATTATATTTCCAAATCCGCCGTAAAGGCACGCCCGTCGATCCTCGACCATGGTTAACGCGCTAGATTAAGCATTTAAACTAAAAAGGTTGGCCATGAGCCAACCTTTTTTTATCACAAACCACGGGTAGTGATCTTTTGTTGTTGTTCTAAATACTGTTGTTCTTGCTCTAAATAATAGTGCTGTAAGGAAGCAACCCGCTGCTGACCTAACTCTGTTGCTAGTGGTCGTACAATATTTAGCATTTGTTGAACACCATGATAAATCACTGTTTGAGTAATTTTAGCCCCTGGTGCTTGAGTGGTTTGATAGCTGATCCAAGATGAAGCGACCAACTTTAGCGTATCAGCTAATACTTTTAGATCAATATCAGCAAGTGCAAGTAGACCAGCATCACGAAAATTAATCATTATCTGGCTAATATTAACCTGTAACTGAGTCTGCACTGCCAAATATTTATCTTGAAGAACAGCATCTCGACGTAAAATATCCGGTAAATTGGCATAGAAGAAACGGTAACGCCACATCAATAAAAATACCGCATCAAGATAACGTAACAAGCTTGCCTCAATCGCCTCTACCACAGCAACAGGTTCAAAACTCACCTTTAAATCAATGGCATATTGGTCAAATATACAATGAATAATTTGCTCTTTATTACGAAAATGATAATACAAATTACCGGGGCTGATCCCTAAATCAGCAGCAATATGATTAGTGGTCACACTAGGTTCACCATCCTCATTAAACAACGCTAATGCTGCATGAATAATTCGATCTCGGGTTTTCATTTCATCATCATCCTTCGCCCTTGCAGTGAATATAATGTTATCATAATTTAGTGTTTATCCACTTAGTGAAGCTATAAAAACCATGCCTTTATTTCATCCTATAAAGAGGGATCATCTTCATTAAGTGAATGATTTATTACTACGGATACACCAACATAATGGTTAACTACGTTGTCATTTTCTCTCCTGTTTAATAAAGGTAGAATATAAACAAGATGACCGTAATAATAACGAAAACATAAGTACTCAAATACATGATGGCAGATATTCGCCAACACTATAACTTCGTGAGATAGATGTAATTCATATGACTAAAAACCATTACGACAAGCAAGCATATAACCCTCAGTTTGAGTGGTCTTTTGTGCACCCGCGTTATTGGGGAACATGGCTCGCAGTGATGATTGCTTCACTATTGAGCTTACTGCCTCATGGTGCACGACGTTCATTAGCGACTGTTTTTGCAAAACAAGCTATCAAACTAAAAAGTGGCGCCAACCATCGCGCGCGCGTCAATCTAAAGATGTGTTTCCCTGAAAAATCAGACGCTGAACGCGAACATATTTTATTGCAAAACCTGATCACTGCCGGCAGCTTTCTGTCTGGATTCGCATCACTATCAGTGCGTAATAAAGCATGGCTTGAACAACATACCGTTATTCGTGGCATGGAAAACCTCACCAGCCTTACAGAGCAGCAGCAAAGTGTCATTTTGTTGGTACCGCATACTTGGGCAATTGATATTCCAGCAGTACTGTTAGCATCGCGCGGATTACCCGTTTCAGCAATGGCAAAAAAACAAAAGAACCCAGTTTCTGATTGGCTTATGCATCGCCAACGGGTGCAATATGGTGGTCGTGTTTATGAGCGAAGTGGTGGTATTAAGCCGTTTATTAAGTCCATTCGAGAAGGTTATTTAGGTTACTACTTACCAGATGAAGACTTAGGTCCAGAGCACAGTGTATTCGTTGATTTCTTTGGTACCACCAAAGCGACAATGGCAGGTCTTGGTCGCTTATCAAAATTAAGCCGCGCTAAAATTGTACCGTTATTTGCAATGTACAACAGTGAAACTGGCATGTATGAATTGGACTTTTATCCTGCACAGCCCTTCCCTGCAGAGACAGAAGAACAAGATGCGCGAATGATGAATCAATGTATTGAACAATATGTTAATCAGCGCCCAGAACAATACATGTGGATTTTACGCTTGTTGAAGACGCGTCCAAATAATAATGAAAAACCTTATAATTGAGAATGACATGTTTAAAAAACATTTAATTAATGGACTAATATTATTACCTTTTATTTGGCTATCGACAGGAATGCTAATATTACGTAATGGTGATAAAACCATGGTAGCAATGGTTATTATATCCTTAATAACTACATTAATTGTTTATGGTGCCACAACATTAAAACATAATTTATCAACCAATAAATTACTATGGCTACTGTTTATAATTTGTGGCTATTTTTTATTCTCATATGTTTATCATGGCCTAAGCTCTCGTGAAATAAGAGCTTTTATAGCTGCGACCCTACTAGTCGCGATTTTCCCATCGTCACTATTAACCCAAAAACTCATTATTTGGCTTACTGTTATTAGTGCCTTAATCAGTTTTTGCGTCACTTATTATTGTATGATTTATATGCATTGGAGTCGTGATACTTGGCCTATAAATGCAATACCTTACGGTACGTTAATTGCTAGTATTAGCGTGATCGCATTAAGTCTCAGCCTAACATTAACTAACAATAAAGAAAAAACAGTTACCTTCTTGGCCTTTATACTCAGTAGTTATGGACTGATTATTACCGAAAGCCGAGGTGTTTGGCTTGGTTTCATCTTTGCACTTGCCGTAATATTAATTGTCTTTATGACGACTAAAAAAATAAAAATCACTTGGCGCAGTATAATGCTCGCTTTTGTTGTGATTATTGGCGTTTCAGTCATCAGTAAGCCTCTAATATATCAGCGATTATCACAGACACAACAAGAATATAATGATATCAAATCGGGTAATATGAACACTTCAATTGGATTACGATTACAAATGTGGCAATCAGCCCCGATGATAATTGAACATCATGAACTACTCGGTCAAGGTGATCAATATATACAGGTACTAGATAAACTGTTTCATCAAGGCCGTATATCTCAAGTGTTATATACTTACCAACCAGCACACTTTCATAATCAATTTATAGATTATATTGTTAAAAAAGGGATTATTGGCTTAATACTACTGCTTTGTCTTTTTATCCTACCATTACGTTTATTAAAAAGTGCGTCGCCATTACAACGCTATATAACTATAAGTTTAGTGTCATTATTTGCTGTCGCGTCTTTAACTGATGTTCCGTTTAATCACGGACAAACTATTTTTATGTATCTTTTTTGGCTTGGGTGTTTTACAACAACCTCAAACAATGAGCATGTAAACCATGACTAATATTTTTATTATTAATATTCCATCATCAGTTCATCGAAAGGAAAACATCAGTCAACAATTAGATCAATTAGGCCTGAATTATACCTTTTTTGATGCGGTTAATGGTCATAAAGATAATCATCCGCTATTTGCTATGTATGATGATCAATTAAGCCAAGCCTATCGAGGCAAGTCCCTAAGTAAAGGTCAACTTGGTTGTTATGCTAGTCATTATTTATTATGGCAAAAATGTGTTGAATTAAATCATCCAATTATTATTTTAGAAGATGATGCACTGATTTATCCAAAACCATTTATGGATATTATTAATAACATTGAATTACTGACAAAAAAATATGAATGTATTCGTCTGTTTGATAATAAAAGACCTAGCTTTTTCAAGCTCAAGCAAATGATTCTGTCTAATACGAGTATTTATAAATTCAGCAAAGGTCATATGAGTGCAACCGGGTATTTACTCACTCCCTCTGGTGCACAAAAACTATTACAACATTCCAATAAATGGTATATGGCTGTCGATATTTATATGGATCGATTTTGGGTCAATCAACTAGAATGCTATGGCACAGTACCAGCCTGCTTAACCAATGACCCCGTTTTTGATTCTGACATTGGCTATGGCAAAAAAGCACCTCGCAGCTTACGTTGTAAAATAAAACGCGAGATCTTTAATCTCAAAGAATTAATGCGCCGTGAATCAGCCAATATTAAATTCATCCTTCAAATGACATTTAAGAGATAACAATGAAAATTCTAGTTGCTAGCTCATATAACCATGCATGGAACAGCGTTCGCCCTGAAGCGGAAATGTTTATTCAAATGGTGAAGCAAGGACATCAAGTAACAGTTGCCACTCAAGGTGATGCTGACTACGTCGCTCGCTTTCGAGATCATGGAATTAAAATCATTGATTGTTATCCTACCAAGAAAATCTGTCCTAAAACTATACGTACATTGCACCATGAACTAAAAACAGGTAAGTACGACATTTGCTATGGCTTTAATTCAAAAACTATTCCTAATGCAGCTTTTGCCTGTATTGGTACTCAAGCAAAGATGATCACTTACCGTGGAACCACAGGTGGGCTATATCGCCATGACCCTACGGCTTATCTCACTCATCTTCATCCCAAAGTTCAAGGTGTTATTTGCGTTTCAAATGCAGTACGTGATGACGTTCGTCAACATGTACTGTGTAACCCCGATAATGTGGTGACTATTTATAAAGGCCATCAATTAGCATGGTATAACGTAGATCCAACCACTCGAGATAGCTTTAATCTTACTGATGACGATATTATAGCGGTATGTGCGGCACACGTTAGACCCAGCAAAGGCATATCGGTGCTGATTGAAGCGACTCACCACATAAAAAACCCTCATTTTCATCTATTGCTTATCGGTAGTGGTTTTGAACCTCATTTTGATGAAATAAAACAAAGCCCAATGGCTGAACGTATTCACATCATCGGTCATCGTCAAGATGTCCCTTCGATTATGGCGATGGCGGATTTTCAAGTACAACCGTCAATCAGTGGTGAAGGCTTACCGCGTACTATTATAGAAGCGATGGCAAATGGCACCACGTCGGTTGTTACAACAACAGGCGGTTCACCAGAATTAGTTGATGATGGTAAAACGGGATATGTTGTTCCTGTTGGCGATGCGGCCGCATTTGCAGCAGCAATGAATAAACTGATTAATGATAAAAATAAAATCCACCAGTTTAGTGTTGCAGCAAAAGAAAAGTTAGACCTTGAATTTAATGCCACAGAAACGGTGCGTAACCATATCGCGTATTTTAACCGTATCCTTCAACAGAAATAATAAAGGCCACAATTATAATGAAAAAACTGATTGTTGATCTCGATGGCACAATTACATTAGCCAATACCAATGATTACGAAAATGTTGCCCCTAATCTAGAAGTTATTGCGCAATTACAACATTATCATCGTCAAGGTTTTACTATTACGATCAGTACCGCTCGTAATATGCGAACTTACAATGGCAATATCGGCCAAATTAATATTCACACTTTACCGATTATTACTGCTTGGTTGAATAAACATCAGGTTCCTTATGATGAAATTTTAGTTGGTAAACCTTGGTGCGGACATGAAGGATTTTACATTGATGATAAAGCCATTCGCCCATCTGAATTTACTTCATTATCACTTGATGAAATTAATGCGCTGCTTGATAAGGAAAAAATATGTTCTTAATCATGTCAGCAGCTTACATTGGTCAAGAACTAGAATCTGAATTTGGTGCACTGCCGCCATCGTTTTTACCGCTTGGTAACCGACGTCTTTTTCAGCACCAAGTAAAAAGTGCCCCAACGAATAAGCATGTTTATTTAAGTGTGCCAGAAAGTTTTGCCCCAGAACCACATGATTTACAGTGGTTAGCCGACCATCATGTGACATTATTATATATTCCTGATGGTTTATCCCTTGGTGCATCTTTAGTATCAGCGCTCACACTGGCTGATTACACGCCCGACCAATCACTAAGTATTTTATTTGGTGATACATTATTGCCAAATTTACCAACAGATAAAAATATCATTACTATTGCTCCAGTCGAAAATAGTTATGATTGGGCGGTAATTTCTAATGATAACTCTCAGTGGCTTAATACCGTCACCAACCGCGAACAACTCAATCAAACACTCGCGGTCTGCGGTTACTTTCACTTTAGCCATCCACATCAGCTGCTTAAATCATTGACAATGGCACATTGGGATTTCATTGAAAGCTTAAATTTCTATCATCAAAAATATGGCCTAACGGCTATGCCCGTTACTGATTGGCTTGATTTTGGCCATTTAAATACCTATTACCGTTCAAAAGCTAAATTCACGACCCAACGTGCATTTAACCAATTAGAAATTAATGAAAAATGGATCACAAAATCTAGCTCTAAAAAACAAAAAATACTGGCTGAAGCTCTGTGGTTTGATCATATTCCAGCACCATTGCGTATATTTTTACCTCAATTTTTAGGCTTTCAGCAGCAAGCAAATCACGTATCTTATCAACTCGAATATTTACACTATACTGCACTCAATGAGTTATTTGTTTTTTCTAAATTACCGCAATTAGTATGGCAACAAATCCTCGATAGTTGTTTTGATTTTATTAATAGTTGCCAGCAACACTCTGCACCTGAGAATACGACTCAAGGTTCAAGTTTGACCGCACTATTTGAAGAGAAAACCACGCAACGCTTAACGGAATATTGTTTAAGCCATAACCTTAATTTTCAACAACAGTGGCACTATAACGATCAATTTTCAGCATCATTTGAGCAATTACTCACATTGAGTCAACAATATTTACCAACAAAAAATACCCCTGCAACGGTATTACATGGCGATTTTTGTTTTAGTAATATTTTATATGACTTCAGAATGGGAAGAATTAAGACCATTGATCCTCGAGGTATAGATCTAAATAATGAACTCACTATCTACGGTGATACTCGCTATGATTTAGCGAAACTAAGCCATTCAATTCTAGGCTTATATGATTGGATTATTGCTGGTTACTATGACGTAAAGATAACACAACAACACATTTCATTTACCATAGATACACCACCGCATATTTTGCCGATTCAACAATTATTTATTGCGTCGATAAAACAGCATTATCAATTAGATGAAAATGCGTTATACGCCATGCAAATTCAATTATTTCTTTCAATGTTACCGTTACATGCTGATGATCCTATGCGTCAACAAGCATTAATGGCGAATGCATTTCGCTTATATCAATTAATTCTGGATTCAAAATCATGATTGTTATTCCAATGGCAGGACTGAGTTCACGCTTTTTTAATGCGGGATTTACACAACCCAAATACATGTTAAATGCACATGGCGAAACACTTTTTGCACATGCCATCAATAGCTTTTCGCATTATTTTGCGACGGAATCATTTTTATTTATTGTGCGAGATGTCCATAACACTGTTGCATTTGTCGAACAAGAAATTGCACGCTTAAACATTAAAGACGCACATATTTTTGTACTTGATAAGCCGACTCGTGGCCAAGCTGAAACTGTGTACCTTGGTTTACAATCATTACCTAATTACCAAGGCTCTGTGACTATCTTCAATATCGATACTTTTAGGCTAGGATTTCGCTATCCTGCTGAGATTGAAAAATGGGATGGTTATTTAGAGGTTTTTAAAGGTCACGGGGATAATTGGTCTTTTGCTCTAGCTGAAAATGACAGCTCATCGCGCGTAATAAAAACAACCGAAAAAGAACCAATCTCTGATTTATGTAGTACCGGTCTGTATTATTTTGCTGATTGCCAATTATTTAACCAAGCCTATCAACAATACTTAGCCAAACCACAAACAGAATGGGCAAAAGGCGAGCTGTATATCGCGCCACTTTATAATGATCTTATTGCAGCCAACCATGCAATTCACTATCATTTAATTGATAACAACGACGTCATATTTTGTGGTGTTCCAGAAGAGTACAAAGCATTCTTGGGAGCTCCCCATGAATAATACTTTTCAACAAATTACGGTTGTGGTTCAAGGTCCAGTACAAAATTATCAAGGCCGAACTCACCATGAAGAAGGAATAACTCAGCGCAGCCTCAGCAGTATTCGAACTCACTTGCCTGGCGCTAGAATTATTTTATCAACATGGCCAGATCAAGATTTGAGTGGCCTTGATTACGATCAGTTAATTATCAGTCAAGATCCGGGTCAAAACCACGATGGATTTTGCCCACTCAACTACCAACGTCAAATAGTATCAACTCAAGCGGGTTTAGCCGCGGTCACTACTCCTTATGCTGTTAAATTACGCAGTGATAACTTTTTAGACGGAAGTCAATTTGTTGCAATCCAACAACAGTTTGCTAAAACAGAATTAGGCCAACAAATTTTCAGCGAAAAAGTTGTCATCAATTCAAATCTTTTCCGGCGCAGCTCCCATGGTCATCGCGTTATTATGAGTCCAAGTGATTTCTTTTATTATGGACGTACAGCTGATCTGAAATTAATATGGCAACAACCCGAATTTAATCAGCATGATTTTTCACAGCAGCTCATTGAGCAAGCCCAAAAAGTAACGGGAACACCATTTGTACTTGAAGCTGAGCAAACTTACTGTCAGATATGGTTAAAAAATATAGCACCCAATACGACCCCACTGCTTAAACATCGATTTGATGTTAATCAGTATGATATTATTGTTTGGGAGCGTTTTTTAGCTAATAACGTTATTATTGCCGATCCGCAAACAATGGGATTAGGATTAAGAAAGATTTCACAGAGGAAGCTAAAACGCGCCAACGAATACAGTCATATTGATTGGCTCAAGCTATATAAAAAATATTGTGATAGTACAGTTACGATTAGCATCGATAAAGATCAACGCCAGCTCGAATTAAGACGTCTCTTCAAATTACCCTTGAGTAAATTAGTCTTTAAACTGAAAAATTATACGTTAGGTTAAAACCAATATGGTACGGATTCTTTTTGTTACACATAATTTCAAAGGTGGTGGTATTCAAAAAATCACCCTTGATACTGCTCGCTACCACGCTCAACAAGGTAATGATGTTACATTATTAGCACTTGAAGAAGGGTTAGATTTTCAATTGGATTTTCCGTGTACATATCACGTACTACCAATAAAAGAATTTCTTTTTAAGCATCCGTTTATTGGATTATATTTTTTATTTTATAAAATATTTTTACGCAAGATATTCCCTCAAAGTGAGCACTTATGGGCAGGAGCTGTATATAAAAAAATATTTATGGCGTATCAAAAAACACAACAACCTTTTGATGCTATATTTGTAAACGGCGCTCGATCAATGAATCGGCTTCACAGTCTAAATTTGTCTCAAGTTGTCTATAGCTTACATTTACCACATGTATTAGCTAAAAAAAACAATCTCTATTATAACTTTTTATTTAAAAAATTATTTTTAAATAAAAAGATTTTTACTGTCTCTGATTTTATTAAAGATCCTATATTGAATAAATCAGTACAGTTATCTATTCCATTAAAATGTTTAGAAACAATATACAATCCATGCGATAAAAAAGACTTATTAGAAAAATCAAAAGATGAAATAAACTTTGATGGTAAATTTATTCTTGCTGTTGGTCGTTTGAGCCATCAAAAACGATTTGATGTATTAATCGATGCCTATCACCTTGCAGACATTGATCTTCCTTTAATTATTTTAGGGGAAGGTAATCAACGTAAAATGCTTGAGAAAAAAATAGAACAGTTAAATTTAAATCAAAAAGTACTATTAAAAGGTTTTGATAACAACCCGTTTAAATGGATGAACCGTTGTGAGTTTTTTGTTTTAAGCTCTGATTTAGAAGGCTTTGTTTTAGTAATAAATGAAGCTCTTGCTTGCGGAGTTCCTGTTATTGCAACTGACTGTGGGCCAATCACCGAGATATTAACCGGGGAGTTACAACAAGGTATTGTTCCCAAACAAGACCCTATTGCCTTAGCCAATAAAATAAAGCAATTTGTTCATACTCCAATATATCCATCTGAGAATATTATCGATAAACTCTCTTTTAGTCATATAACTAATTTACAATTAAAATTAGCTCTACAATAACTTTATAGAGGAGAGTAGATACTCTCCTTCATTAATAACTAAGCCACCGTTTATTAGCTACGATCATGCTCAAGTAACCATAAACCGACATATTTATTAAAACTCACCTGTGCATAGGTCATTGCAACAATAAAACCAACGCTACCATCAAGAAAGCCACGACGAATAATATAAATCAAAACAAAGGTCCATATTGCACGTAATAACGCTAAACCTAACCCGTGCGATTTTTTGCCTTTACGATGGTATTTCTTTGAACCTAACCACGCATACTGTGCTGCTTTATCTAAGCCATGTCCATAATCACGGTGAGTGTAATGTAATAACAATCCACTCAGAACTTCTGTGGTTCCTGCACTTGGTATTACCGTTTCATGTACTTCATCTAATGTATAATGAGCACCATCTCGCTTAAATAAGCGTAAGACTGAACGAGCACTACGTCCATATTTCAAGGTCTTACCATACAGCGTCACTCCCCAAGGTAAGCGATATGCTGTGGCCATGATCGAATCTTGAGCTAGCAATGAAACTAAAGCGTGTTGCATTTGTTCATCCAAAGCTTCATCTGCATCAATTGACAACACCCAATCACCGCTGGCTTTATCTAATGCTCGTTGTTTTTGTTTACCAAACCCAGGCCAATCAGTCACAGTAATGTTATCGGTATAGCGCTGACAAATTGCCACAGTTTCATCTGTTGAACCACTGTCTAATACAATAATTTCATCGGCTATATCAACGATAGATTGCAAACATAGTTCAACCCGATCCGCTTCATTCTTTGTAATTAATATAACGGATAAAGAATGCTTATTTGCCATCAACTAACTCCTTATTTTCTGTGTTCAAATTCAACATATATTGATAATGCTGTTGGTATAATGCCATTTTACAGCCCCCAATAACCAAGCTTCTTACGCATTTTAAACTCACGTACGATATTAAGTGGTTTTGATTTAAGTTCGAGTAAGCCATTATCAAGCAGTGCATTCGTTGCAGCTAAAACCCGCTCACTTGAACACCCATCTTGATAAGGATGAATTTGCTGACAATAATGTTTGATATTCGCCATTAAATCCACCGGATAGGTCAATGCCTCACTCAATGCAGGTTCTACTTCGTTAGTAGTAGTAACATTCAATAAATGGGGTAGCGGATGTTGATTATTAAAGGTAACAACAGGCTTACCTTGTAATAAAAACATTAACAAAATCGATGAAGTATCACATAACATTACATCCGCTGCTTGCAATACAGGAATCACATTATCTGTTTCCACAAACGTCAAATTAGGCCCTTGTAAGGCTTTATATTGTGCAACCGTTTCAGCCGCCATTTTAGGATGAAACTGCACTAACCAACGCCACTTCCCCGTGGCAACCAATGCCTTAACTGTCTCATATAAATGGGGTGCGCAGGTTAAATTACGGGAAAATGTTGAGCACATTAAGATGGTTGGGCGTGGATCATCTACCGCACAATATGGGTTGAATGCGGGCTCAGTAAATAACGGGTCAAGCATCGGCCAACCGGTTTGTTTTACTTTAAAAAAACCATATTGCTGGGCTAATTGTGTAAACCGTGCAGTTGTATCTGGCCCTTGAGTACAATATAAGTCAAAACAACCACGAATTTCAAAATGGTCTTCTCGGCCTCGACGGTTTAATTTTCCAGCATTAAAGCCGTGAAACACACCAACTTTTACTCCAGGAATACAACGTGGTACAACATTACCTGGCACAAAAACAGCATCAGGTTGCCAAGCTTTAACGTCCGCAACAGAGGTTAATCGTTGCTCATCAGCATGTAAGAAATCACCTTCAACATCATTCCCCTCAAAAAACCAACACACCTGCCCACCTTGCTTCAAGATCGCTTGTTGTAACGGTCGTAAAATAGCAAATGAATAATTTTGAGCGATATACATTAAGTACCGCCGAGGTGAATGAGTCATAGTCGTACTCTTTGTCCATAAAAGATAAAAACATTCTACCTTAATTAGCCACTGAATCATCAAGCTGTAAGATTTTTGATTGCTGGTTATAATAGGATTTTATTGTTACAGGTAGAGCCACCATGCTAGTTCGCGTTTTTTATACCCTACTATTAGCTTTAGCTGCTCCTCTATTATTATGGGGACTTTATCGAACCAAACCAGGCAAACCCCGTTTTGGTGCTCGTTGGAAAGAGCATTTTGGTTTTACTCCTCGCCTCGCCACGGCAACTGCACCAATTTGGATTCATGCAGCTTCTGTTGGTGAAGCTATCGCGATTGTACCTGTCATCAAAGCACTCAAACAAGCCTATCCTGAACAAGCTATTGTTGTAACCACAACCACCAGCACTGGTGCTGAACAAGTGGCTAAATTAGGCGAATTAGTTGAACATCGTTACATGCCAATTGATTTTGCTTGGTGTGTAAGAAGATTTTTAAAAACAATTAAGCCTCAATTATTCCTGATCGTTGAAAAAGAATTATGGCTCAATACCTTGAGCTGTGTTCACAACCAAAAAATTCCAACGATTATTGTTAATGCGCGTTTATCCGAGCGCTCAGCTAAGCGCTATCACTCATTTAGTTTCTTCACTCATCAATTACTCAATAAAATAGATAAAATATTGTGTTTACATGATGATGATGCTCAACGCTTTATCGACATTGGTGCGCAACAACATCAAATCGCGGTTACTGGCTCAATCAAATACGACATTACCATTGCAAACACTGTTTTTGAGCAAGCTCAGAGTCTACGCCAGCAACTCGGTAAGCAGCGGCCTATTTTTGTTGCCGCAAGTACCCATCAAGGTGAAGATGAACAAGTACTTGATGCTTATCAACTGGTACAGCAACAATTTACAAATGCATTAGTAATTATTGTGCCTCGCCATCCGCAACGATTTGATAGTGTGGCAAAACTTGCAATAGATCGTGATTTAAATGTTCATCGTCGCACAGACACCACCCCAATTAAAGCGAACACTCAATTATATCTCGCTGATACAATGGGGGAAATGTTAGTCATGCTAGCGACAGCTGATGTGACGTTTATGGGAGGAAGTTTAGTTGGAGAAAAAGTGGGTGGTCACAATTTATTAGAACCTGCTGCCGTCGCTAAACCGGCAATTACCGGTCCCAGTTTTTATAACTTTGAAGATATTACTCAACAATTGTTAACCGCTGGTGCAATTGAAATTTGTCAAGATAGCCACCAGCTCGCATTGCAACTAATCGCGTTATTTAATGACCCCGAACGCCAGCAAAAAATGGGCGCGCAGGGCCAAAGGATCGTATTAGAAAATCAAGGTGCCGTGGACAAAACAGTCACTAATATTAGCCCGTATTTAACCAATCATTAGTACTAACCAATAGTAATACGCAGCTGACTTTTGTTAGCATAACCATTACATAAAGCGGTCCAATCATCTTCGCACCACTTAATCGCACGTTTATCGACTTCTTTGAGAAAAGAGCGCTTTAAACGTGTCAGATTATCCACTTTCCAATCATCACCGTCACGACAATCACACTTATCAAAATCAATCAGCCACGGACACTGACTATCATCGAGTAAAATATTGTGGGCATTTAAATCAGTGTGGCACACTTGCAAATCATGCATCTTACCGATCATTTGACCAATATCACGCCACACTGTCGCAGCTAATGTTTGAGTTTGTAGCAATGCCACCAAATCACGACTATTGGCAATTTTCTCAACCAAAATATCCGCTTTATAAGCCATACCCCTTTTAACTGCACGCGCAGCAATAGGTCGAGGTACATTAACCCCACCATCACGTAATAATTTTAATAAGGCTAATTCAGCTCCACTGCGAGTCGTCTTCCAATCAGTAAACCAATAACTATCATTGTTCACTTTAGCAAACAGCCCACCGCGGTGATAATGACGCAATGCCATTTCTAGTTTTTCATCGGCAACAAACCATGTTGTGCCACGCCCTTTGGCTGAACCAATAACTGCATCACGCTGACGCCAATACTCAATATCAAAGCAACCATGCGGATCTGCACTTAGATAATCGCTATCAAACCAAATGGCCTGGTTGTTACTGATAATTTCCTGCACTACAGCCTCTCTCGCATTTATTGTTGAATATTTTACAATTTCAATAGCTAGCGGCATAATTCACCAACCACTTTTAATAAGGTAACCCCATGGCTCTGTTCTCAACGCCACCACGTTCAATTTGTATCTTACGCTTGTCTGCTATTGGTGACGTTTGCCATGCGATTGCTGTCGTCCAAGCTATCCAACGCCAATGGCCAACCACTGAAATCACGTGGGTTGTCGGTAAAGTTGAAGCACAATTAGTCAATGCCTTACCCAATATTACGGTGATCAGTTTTGATAAAAAAGCGGGCTGGCATGGCATTAAACAGGTTTGGCAACAACTCAAATCACAACGTTTTGATGCGCTATTGGATATGCAAGTCGCCTTGCGTGCCAGTGTACTATCTTTAGGGATTAAAGCTAAGTATCGTGTTGGGTTTAGTAAAAACCGCACCAAAGAAGGCCAATGGTTGGTTACCAATAAACACCTACCCAATACAAACAGTATCCATGTACTTGATAACATGGCGGACTTTGCACGTTACATTGGGGTTCCCTTTACTACACCAGAATGGAATATTCCACTTACCACTGAAGATAACAGTGTTGCTGAACAATATATTCAACAACCAACATTAGTGATATCTCCCGCCGCCAGTAAAGATGAACGTAATTGGCTTCCAGAACGTTATGCAGCTATTGCCGATTATGCGGCAACCAAAGGCTTAGCCATTATACTTTGCGGCTCACCCAGTGAACGTGAGCAACAATTAGGCCAACACATTATCAGTCATAGCCAAGTACCTATCACTAATTTAATCGGCAAAACAACCCTATTACAGCTGACGGCATTATTACGTGCAGCAACTGTTGTGCTAGCGCCAGATTCAGGTCCAGCCCATTTAGCAACCACCCAAAACACACCCGTCATTGGACTCTATGGTCATAGTAATCCAGCTCGTACTGGACCGTATTTATCATTGCCATATACGGTCAGTGTTTACCAGCAAGTCGCTGAACAACATTACGGCAAACCATTAGGCGAATTACCATGGGGATCTCGCGTCAAAGGTAACGATATCATGCCACAAATTAGTGTTGCGATGGTAACAGAGAAACTGGATGCTATTATTGCATCACTCTCTAGCGCTGAAACTTTACATTCACAGACAAAATAAGTAACCCATTATGACTACTCGTGTTATCTACCCAGGCACTTTTGATCCAATCACTAACGGTCACCTTGATTTGATTGAGCGCGCAGCTGCGATGTTTGATCATGTGATTGTCGGTGTTGCTTTTAACCCCAGCAAAAAACCATTATTCACTTTAGAAGAACGGGTCGAACTGGCTCAACAAATTACAGCACATTTGCCTAATGTTGAAATTGTTGGCTTTTCAGGGTTATTAGTTAATTTTGCCAAAGAGCACAATGCTAATATTTTAGTGCGTGGGTTACGGGCGGTGTCTGATTTTGAATATGAATTTCAATTAGCCAATATGAATCGTCGTTTGATGCCTGAGCTTGAAACGGTATTTTTAACCCCAGCAGAAGAAAATTCATTTATTTCATCGACTATTGTAAAAGAAGTCGCATTACATAAAGGGGATGTAAGTCAGTTTGTTGATCCATTGATCACACAAGCCCTACTTGCTAAATTCATAAAATAATAATAAAAAAAGGGAGCACATTGGCTCCCCCTTTCTTCTCAATCTTCACAGCTTACTTATTATAATACTCACGGTACCAATCAACGAAAGCCTGTACGCCTTGTTTTACTTCAACCGCAGGCTTATACCCCGTTGCTGCAAACAAATCGTCAGTATCAGCATATGTCATGTAAACATCGCCCGGTTGCATGGGCATAAAGTTTTTCTTGGCTTCAACACCTAATGATGCTTCTAGTGCTTCAACATAGTCCATTAATTTGACCGGGCTACCATGACCAATGTTATAAATACGATATGGTGCAGAGCTGGTTGCTGGTGAGCCAGTCTCTACTGTCCACTCAGGATTTGGCTGTGGAATCACATCCTGAATACGCATCACACCTTCAACAATATCATCGATATAAGTAAAATCACGGCTCATATCACCATTGTTATAGATATCAATTTCCTTGCCTTCCATGATCGCATTAGTAAATTTAAACAATGCCATATCTGGACGTCCCCACGGACCATATACCGTAAAGAAACGTAGGCCTGTGGTTGGAAGACCGTAAAGATGAGAATAACTGTGCGCCATCAATTCATTGGCTTTTTTAGCTGCGGCATACAATGATACCGGATGATCAACACTGTCGGCAGTATCAAACGGCATTTTTTGATTTAAGCCATACACCGAACTTGATGAAGCATAAACCAAGTGCTCTACTTTATTACGACGACAACCTTCAAGGATAGTCAAATAGCCAATTAAATTACTATCACCATAAGCCATTGGATTATCTATTGAATAACGAACGCCCGCTTGACCCGCTAAATGAATAACACGATTAAATTGATGCTCAGCAAATAAGCCTGCGATCCCTTCTCGATCCGCAAGATCCATTTCAATAAAGGTAAAATCTGGGTGTTCGATACGGGCTAAACGTGCGTGTTTAAGTGCTACTTCGTAATAATCATTAAGATTATCGATACCAACCACTTGATGGCCTTGTTGACATAAACGCTCGGTAACAGCACTACCAATAAAACCAGCAACACCGGTCACTAAATATTTCATTTCCTAGCCCTTAAAGTAATATCAACATGCAATTTATTTTATAAATCATTTAGCAATGATAGCAATTCCCACCATTATTTTTGCTCAATAAAAATGAACCCATCGTTAACGAAAACTAACTAGACAATTGAGTTAACCTTGACAGTCAGCACAGAAAACAGTGGCTCGCTGCCCAAGCTTTATTTCAGTTAAAAGCTCACCACAACGAGGGCAAGGCTGACCCCCTTTACCATAGACTTGCAACTCTTGAGCAAAATATCCAGGCTTACCATCTGCATTTTTAAAATCTTTTAAGGTCGTGCCACCTTGAGCAATAGCTTTTTGTAAAACGGTTTTGATTTCAAAAACTAATAACTGCAATTGTGCGATTGAGACTTTTCCTGCTGGCGATTGCGGATTTATCCCCGCGGCAAACAATGACTCATTGGCATAAATATTACCTACACCCACTACGATATGATTATCCATGATCAGTAATTTAATCGCTTTACGCTTTCCTTTTGCTTTGGTAACTAAGTAATCCACATTAAAATCGTCACTCAATGGCTCTGGGCCCATTTTCTCTAGCACAGTATGACTTTCCCCTGCCTGTTGCCATAACCATGCGCCAAAGCGACGAGGATCGTTATAACGTAGAATCTCACCACTGCCTAAAACGACATCGACATGATCATGCTTCTCTACGGCAGAACCCGCAGGTAAAATACGTAAACTACCTGACATACCAAGATGGACAATCGCATACCCAATATCGGTTTCTAATAATAAATATTTTGCTCGGCGCGTGACTTTTCGAATCACTTGGCCCTCAATACTTTTAATTGCATCAGGAATCGGCCAGCGCAAACGGGCATTACGAATAATTATTTTTGTCACTGTTTGTCCAACAACGTGGGGAGTGATCCCCATACGAGTCACTTCCACTTCAGGTAATTCAGGCATCGTTATCTTGCTCCAATAATCATTATAATTTTGACGATAATGGTGGAAAGAGAAAATCAGCATCGACAGTCACCGCTAACCACTGTCCGCTACCGTTGTTAAACAACCAAAAATAAGGTAATTGATAGGCAGTGATCCGTTGTGGCAGAGAATGACCAACCAGCCACACTTCAATCGTGCGCGGCGTTGTCAGCTGACTTTTTAAAGCAGCTAACTGGTGCTCACTTACCTTTGTCCCCACTAATGTTTGCCAGCGTGAAATCAAAGTAGCAATATCAAACGTCACCGTAGGTTGGCTTTGCCATCCCGTATCAGCATGCTGAAAAGTGATTGCAGGCAACAATAAACGTTGAATAATACGATTTTGCGCAAATAATGGGATCACCGTTGATGATGATACAGGCGCGGTAGGTATTATTAGACGAGTACGAATAAGCTCTGGCAGCTGTATGACAGCGATAAAAACTAAAACACCAATAATGATGACGTTATTCCATCCACGTCGCGTTAACCGCATGCTCAGGCGCTCCTATACGTCTTTATTGATGCGGGTTAAGATAACATTGCCATCATCAATAACAACAGACAATTAGATTATTGTTTAATGACGAGAATAAAATTTATCGCAAGAAAGCAGGGAAAGCAGGGAAAGCAGGGAAAGCAGGGAAAGCAGGGAAAGCAGGGAAAGCAGGAAAGAATACCGAATTTTAAATATAAAAAAACCCAGCTAGGCTGGGTTTTTATCAAAGATTTAAAAATCAATTACTTGATTTTAGCTTCTTTGTAAAGCACGTGCTGGCGAACTACTGGATCAAATTTCTTGATCTCAAATTTGCCTGGCATGTTGCGCTTGTTCTTGTCGGTAGTGTAGAAGTGGCCTGTACCAGCTGATGATACTAGACGGATCTTCTCACGAATGCCTTTAGCCATTGTTCAAATTCCTCTAAACGTTCTCGCCGCGGACACGCATCTCTGCAAGAACGGTATCAATACCTTTCTTATCAATGATACGCATACCTTTAGCAGTAAGACGTAGTTTAACGAAGCGTTTTTCGCTTTCTACCCAGAAACGATGAGTTTGCAGGTTCGGCAGAAAACGACGCTTGGTGGCATTACGTGCGTGTGAACGGTTGTTACCCGTTACAGGACGCTTACCAGTTACTTGGCATACTCGGGACATTACTGTCTTCTCCAAATCGTTTCGCTCGATATCTACCATGGAAATTTAATGTGAAATGCAATTTCACATATAACCACAGCTATCAAAGGTCGCGCATTATACTAAGTCAAAACCAGTTGCTCAAGTCCCGAGCAGATCCTTTCTCACTTTTTTTTTCGATAATTGTCTATTTTATAGCCAACCGCGCTCGGAAAAGGAAATAACATCCCCTTCACCGACAACAAAATGATCCAGAACACGAATATCGACTAAAGCCAGCGAATCGCTGATCTTGCGGGTTATTCGATGGTCAGCCTGACTAGGTTCAGCAACGCCTGATGGGTGATTATGCGCTAAAATTAACGCGGCTGCATTAAGTTCTAACGATCTTTTTACAACTTCACGTGGGTAAACACTCGCACAATCGAGTGTTCCTTCAAATAATATCTCTCCCGTAATCACTCGGTGTTGATTGTCTAGGAATAGGATATAAAAGGCTTCGCGCTGTTTATGACGTAATTTTTTGACTAAATATTGGCGAGTATTTTGTGGGTTTGTGAGCGCACTATCTTTTTTTAAAATTTCTTCTAAATATCGATCCCCCATAGCTAAAACGGCCTTTAAAAGTGCAAATTTCGCTGGGCCTAAGCCTTTAACCTGACAAAAAGTTTCTTTATCTGCCGCCAGCAAAGCGCGTAATGAACCAAATTCTTGTAATAAATACGTCGCCAATTCCAACGCATTCATTCCTTTTATGCCTGTACGTAAAAAAATAGCTAATAATTCGGCATCAGTAAGCGCATCACTACCGTGAGATAATAATTTTTCTCGCGGTCGAGATGCTAATGGCAATTGCTTAAGCGACATATTCCCTCCTGTATTGATCAACTATTAGCAAAACAGGCTGCTACTTTTATACAACTTTACAATCAATGTTCCATGAAAGCGTCTCCAAAGTTTATGCTTAACACCTCGCATTACAGCAATAGAACCTCGAAACGATCACCTCTAAAGATAAAACGATGAATTGCAGTCAATGACCGTTAATACGTTTGATGCTATCGTGTCTGCAAAATTTATTGGCATCTAAACACAGGCAAAACCATGCAAACTCTGGCAGGAAAAAAAATCCTTCTCGGCATTAGCGGCGGTATCGCTGCCTATAAATGCGCAGAACTGACCCGTCGTTTAATTGAACGTGGCGCACAAGTTCAAGTCGTCATGACTAAAGCAGCACAAGAATTCATTACACCATTAACGATGCAAGCAGTGTCGGGAAACCCCGTTTCAAGTAGCTTATTAGATCCTTCCGCTGAAGCATCCATGGGACATATTGAGTTAGCTAAATGGGCTGATTTAGTCTTACTGGCGCCCGCAACTGCAGACTTAATCGCACGTATCAGCGCGGGTATGGGAAATGACTTACTCTCAACACTGTGTTTAGCCACGGATGCGTCCATTGCCGTCGCTCCTGCAATGAATCAACAGATGTACCGTAATATCGCCACTCAAGAGAACCTTGTTACTCTGCAACGACGTGGCGCGATGTTATGGGGACCTGCCAGTGGTGAACAAGCATGCGGCGATGTTGGCCCAGGGCGAATGTTAGAGCCGATGCAATTAGTCCATCACTGTGAAGATTTTTTCCGTCCTGCCGATCTTAGTGGCCTAAACATTGTTATCACTGCGGGTCCAACACGTGAAGCCATTGATCCTGTACGTTATTTGAGTAATTACAGTTCAGGTAAAATGGGATATTCCGTCGCACAGGTCGCAGCACAACGTGGTGCAAACGTAACCTTAATCAGTGGTCCCGTTAACTTAGCCGTTCCTAATGGCGTCACCTGTATTAACATCAATAGCGCTGAAGAGATGCATCAAGCCGCATTAGAACAAGCAATCAATAACCATATTTTTATTGCCTGTGCCGCGGTTGCCGATTTCCGCCCCGCCCATGTCGCGCCGCAAAAAATGAAAAAACAAGACGGCAATGATGAAATGGTCATTCAACTAGTGAAAAACCCAGATATCGTTGCCAGTGTTGCCGCTCTTACTGAAAACCGTCCCTTTACTGTCGGTTTCGCGGCTGAAACACAAAATGTTGAACATTATGCTCGTGGTAAATTAGCCAATAAAAACCTCGATTTAATTTGCGCCAATGACGTATCTGTCCAAGGGCAAGGCTTCAACAGTGATAACAACGCCTTACATTTATACTGGCCTAATGGCGATAAAACATTACCATTAGCCTCTAAAACCGATCTTGGTCAGCAATTGCTTACCGAAATTGTTAGCCTTTATCAACATGTCACGCACTAGAGCATAATTATGAATACTATCGATCTTAAAATTCTTGACCCACGCGTTGGAACAGAGTTTCCATTACCTGCGTATGCAACGACAGGTTCAGCTGGACTGGATTTACGTGCATGTCTTGATCAAGCATTAATCGTTGCCCCAGGTGAAACCCACCTCGTACCAACAGGTTTAGCTATTCATATTGGCAACCCTAATCTAGCGGCAACAATTTTACCGCGTTCAGGTCTTGGTCATAAACATGGTATTGTTTTAGGTAACCTTGTCGGTCTGATTGATTCTGATTACCAAGGTCAATTGATGGTATCCGTTTGGAACCGGGGTGATACCACTTTCACTATCGAGCCGGGCGATCGTATTGCACAGTTAGTTTTCCTTCCTGTGGTACAAGCGCAATTTAATATCGTTACGGATTTTGATGATGCAAGCCATCGTGGTGAAGGCGGTTTCGGTCACTCAGGCCGAAAATAAAACCACCTCAATCAATACATGCCAATTATGCTTTTAACGCATAAAGCGGTTTTGATGATAAAATAACCGATAACGATCAAGCACAAAGCGCAACTTTTGACGGTGGCGCTTTTTTTGCTGATAAACTGCATACATTTACCATCGATCGCTTTTCACGACGCAATGGCATCGCTAAGATAGGCGGGTTTCATGCTGTCCATGGACAGTCTCATTTTGCAAAGGAACGATAATTCATGGCTGGCACCAAAAAAAGCAATCGCCGCGAAGAGATACTTCAGTGTCTTGCTCATATGTTGGAATCTAATCAAGGAAGCCAACGTATTACGACCAAAATGCTGGCGGCTAATGTTGGGGTCTCGGAAGCTGCACTCTATCGCCACTTCCCAAGTAAAGCACGGATGTTTGAAGGCCTGATTGAATTTATCGAAGATTCAATTACTACTCGAATTAACCGCATTCTTGATGACGAAAAAGATACCCTTACTCGTCTGCGTATGGTGCTACAACTAATCTTAATGTTTGGTGAACGTAACCCTGGCCTCAGTCGTATCATGACAGGTCACGCACTGATGTTTGAACAAGATCGCTTACAATCACGCATCAACCAATTATTTGAACGTATTGAATCACAGTTACGCCAAATACTAAAAGAACGTAAATTACGAGAAGGTAAAGGCTTTCCTGTTGATGAATCGATTTTAGCAGCACAGCTATTAGGTCAAGTTGAAGGCAGTCTTAGTCGTTATGTTCGTTCAAGCTTTAAATATAAGCCAACTGAAAATTTTGATGACTACTGGCAATTGCTTAGTGGTCAGTTAGGTTAATCACACTGACAAACCACATTATAAAGCACCATAAAAAAAGCGAGCGTCCATTGACCCTCGCTTTTTTATAATAACTAGTTAATTAAACGGTTATTCAACGCCGTATTGAACACGGTAGGCCGTTACAGCAGCTAAATGCTGCTCCATACCTGTTTGCTCACTTAAATACGTGACCACATCGCCTAGCGACACAATTGAAATGACTGCACAACTAAAATCACGTTCAACTTCTTGAATCGCAGACAATTCACTTTGGCCCTTTTCTTGACGATCGATAGCGACTAACACACCCGCTAAATCAGCACCGTTCGCCTTAATGATTTCCATTGATTCACGAATAGCTGTGCCTGCGGTAATAACGTCATCAACTAACATAATGCGCCCCACAAGATCACTCCCAACAAGATTGCCACCTTCACCGTGATTTTTCGCTTCTTTACGGTTAAAACAATATGGCGTATCTACATCATGGTGATCCGCTAATGCAACAGCGGTGGTAGTTGCAATGGGAATCCCTTTATACGCAGGGCCAAACAACACATCAAATTCAATGTTAGCGTCAACCAATGCTTCAGCATAGAAACGGCCTAGACGTGCAAGATCACGACCAGTATTAAATAAACCCGCATTAAAGAAATACGGACTCTTACGGCCGGACTTCAGAGTGAACTCACCAAACTTTAAGACACCTTTCTCTAGGGCGAATTCGATGAACTGACGCTGATATGCTTTCATTGTGGCTCCTTAAACGACTTTCGTGTTTTACAATGTTGAAATGGACACAACCTTTACATTGCGAAGAATGTAAAACTGTTGCAGCTAAAACTTATGACTATTCCTATAGCCTATAAATTTTAGATAAAAAAAAGCGGCTCCTTAATAGGAACCGCTCAATAACTAATTTTCTAATACTTGTTTCTGCATCGAAATAATATCGGATATACCGTCTTTCGCCAGCGCTAACATTGCCAATAACTCTTCATGACTGAATGCCTCGCCTTCAGCCGTACCCTGAATTTCAATCATTTTACCGTCTTCGGTCATGACCACATTCATGTCAGTTTCAGCAGCTGAATCTTCAAGGTACTCAAGATCGCAAATTGGTTCACCTTTATAGATACCAACCGAAACAGCAGCAACCATGCCTTTAAGTGGGCTTTTCTTAATCATGCCTTTTTCAAGCATATAATTAATTGCATCCACTAAAGCAACCATCGCACCTGTAATAGAAGCAGTACGTGTACCGCCATCAGCTTGAATCACATCACAGTCAACCGTGATCATTTGTTCACCAAGGACTTTTAAATCAACCGCAGCACGTAAACTACGTGCAATCAGACGCTGAATTTCCATGGTGCGACCGCCTTGCTTACCACTCGCGGCTTCACGACGGTTACGGGTATGGGTTGCACGTGGCAACATACCGTATTCTGCAGTCACCCAACCTTGGCCTTTACCTTTAAGCCAACGCGGCACATTTTCTTCAACACTGGCAGTACAAATTACTTTGGTGTTGCCAAATTCAACTAATACTGAACCCTCAGCATGGGCTGTATAGTTACGAGTAATAGTGATTGGACGTACCTGAGTGGCACTTCTTCCGCTTGGACGCATCGGGATTTCCCTTTGGCTGGATGATATTAACCGGCGATTATAGCGACATCTCAATCCCAGTGCACGAGAAAACCACCGCTTAAACGATAGATTCAACCTTGTTTTGCATTCACAACAGTAGCCCGTAAGCGGCGATTTCGCATATAATGATAAAACTCGGTTACGACGCATCGCTATTGTTATTAGAAGACCTGACTTACCGTTAAATGCGCTAAGTTTAGCCGCCGCAACCATCATAACCTAAGGGCCACAAGCCAATGATCCATAGTATGACTGCCTACGCCCGTCGCGAAATAAAAGGCGACTGGGGTACTGCTGTGTGGGAAATCCGCTCAGTAAACCAACGTTATCTTGAAACCTACATTCGTATGCCAGAGCAATTCCGTAGCCTTGAGCCGGTATTGCGTGAACGTTTTCGTAAACGTTTAGCACGTGGCAAAGTCGAATGTAACCTTCGCTACGAAGCCAACACTGCCACTAATACTGAATTGACAATCAATGAAGCACTAGCCAAACAAGTTATTAATGCAGCTCGTTGGGTAACAGAAACTGCGGGTGAAGGTAATATTGGTCCATTCCAAGTGCTTAATTGGCCAGGAGTGATGGAAGCACCAGAACAAGATTTAGATATGATTAATAAAGATCTATTAACTGGCTTTGAGCTAGCAATGGATGATTTTATTGCCGCCCGTGCAAGCGAAGGCGATAACATGAAACAATTAATCGATCATCGTTTAGCCGCTATTTCAACAGAAGCCATTAAAGTTCGTACGCTAATGCCACAGATAATGGTATGGCAACGCGAGCGTATTATGTCACGTCTTGATGAAGCAAAAGTCGATCTTGATAGTAACCGTATTGAACAAGAGCTGATCATGCTGGCACAGAAAAGTGATGTCGCCGAAGAGCTTGATCGCCTTGACTCTCACGTAAAAGAAACCCAAAAGATTCTTGCTAAAGGTGGCGCATGTGGCCGTCGTCTAGATTTTATGATGCAAGAATTTAACCGTGAATCAAACACATTGGCATCAAAATCAATTAATACTGACGTCACAGCATCTGCCGTTGAACTAAAAGTATTGATCGAGCAAATGCGTGAACAGATTCAAAATATTGAGTAAGTAACCCTTGCCCAAACTTTCCAAGCTGATGCTATTTAGCTTGGAAAGTTGTTTGAAAATGTAGTCTGATTATGAAATATCATTAAAGCCAGCTAGGCTTAAGTTGTATTGACTCAATAAAAAGATGAATTTTCAAGCAATCAGCTAATTTCAATTATGCGCAGATCGTGATAATCTTCGCGCCCTTCTATCACTGAGTGAAAATAGGCAATGAGCAAAGGTACTCTATACATCGTGTCGGCCCCAAGTGGTGCTGGAAAATCAAGTTTGATTAATGCCCTTCTTGAAACTAACCCGACCTATGACATGAAAGTATCCGTGTCCCATACGACTCGTGGCATGCGCCCGGGCGAGGAAAACGGCGTTCATTACAATTTCGTTAGCGTAGAAGAATTTACCGACTTGGTAGAACAAGGTGCATTCCTTGAGCATGCCGAAGTGTTTAGCAATTACTATGGTACTTCTCGTCCATGGATTGAACAGCAATTGAATAAAGGCATTGATGTCTTTTTAGATATCGATTGGCAAGGTGCGCGTCAAATCCGTAAACTAATGCCTATCGCCAAGAGCTTATTTATCCTACCTCCGTCAAAAGAGGAATTGGAGCGTCGACTTAATACCCGTGGTCAAGACAGCGAAGCCGTTATTGCCCGTCGTATGGAAGAAGCTCGTTCAGAAATTTCACACTATAACGAATACGATTATGTAATCGTTAATGATGATTTCGATGTCGCGTTAATTGACTTTAAAGCAATTATTCGTGCAGAACGATTGAAGCAAGACAAGCAAACTGCTAAATATAGAAGCATGTTGACTGCGCTACTAGCAGATCAGTAAGTTATTTTGTACAATTTTCTATTCCTAATTTAATAACCACTGGAGTCCTCCATGGCACGCGTAACCGTTCAAGACGCTGTTGATAAAATTGGCAACCGTTTCGATCTGATCCAAATTGCTGCTCGCCGCGCACGTCAAATGCAAACCGGCGGTAAGGATCCATTGGTTCCTGAAGAAAACGACAAATACACAGTAATTGCACTTCGTGAAATCGAAGAAGGCCTAATTACTAAAGATATCCTTGATGCTCGCGAGCGTCAGGAACTGCAAGAGCAAGAAGCAGCTGAATTAGCTGCGGTAAGTGCTATTGCTGGCGACCATCACCGTTAATCAGGGAACCAGGCGAATTGTATCTTTTTGATAGCCTGAAAGAAGTCGCAACCAAGTACCTGTCGGAGCCTCAAATTGAGGTGCTTCGACAGGCTTATCTTGTTGCTCGCGACGCCCATGAAGGCCAAACTCGTTCAACCGGCGAGCCTTATATTATCCATCCAGTTGCGGTCGCCCGTATTCTGGCGGAAATGCGTCTCGATATTGAAGCATTGATGGCAGCATTGCTGCACGACGTGATTGAAGATACCGAGGTCACTAAAGAGGATCTAGCCTGCCGCTTTGGCGATACTGTTGCCGAATTGGTTGATGGCGTCTCTAAACTCGATAAGCTCAAATTTCGCGATCGTAAAGAAGCGCAAGCTGAAAACTTCCGCAAAATGATCATGGCAATGGCGCATGATATTCGCGTTATTCTAATCAAACTTGCCGATCGTACTCACAACATGCGCACGTTAGGTGCTTTACGCCCTGATAAACGACGTCGTATTGCTCGTGAAACCCTTGAAATCTTCTCTCCGCTTGCCCACCGCCTTGGTATCCATAACATCAAATCTGAACTTGAAGAGCTTGGCTTTGAAGCGTTATATCCCAACCGCTACCGCGTCCTAAAACAAGTCGTCGCAGCAGCCCGTGGCAATCGCAAAGAAATCATTACTAAAATTCACGCTGAAATTGAGGGTCGCCTCAGTGATGCGGGAATAACCGCGGTCGTTTCTGGTCGTGAAAAGAATTTATACTCCATCTACAACAAGATGAAGAATAAAGAACAACGCTTCCATTCGATCATGGATATCTACGCCTTCCGCGTTTTAGTCGATGATCTTGATACTTGCTACCGAGTATTAGGTCAGGTACATAATCTGTACAAGCCACGCCCAAGTCGAATGAAAGATTATATCGCCATTCCAAAAGCCAATGGCTATCAGTCGCTGCATACCTCACTGGTTGGCCCGCATGGGGTACCGGTTGAAGTTCAGATTCGTACTGAAGACATGGATCAAATGGCGGATAAAGGGGTTGCAGCCCATTGGACATATAAAGACGGTGAAGCCCCAGGCACCACTGCTCAAATTAAAGCCCAACGTTGGATGCAAAGCCTGCTTGAATTACAGCAAAGCGCCGGTAGCTCATTTGAGTTTATCGAAAACGTCAAATCTGATCTTTTCCCAGATGAAATTTACGTTTTCACCCCCAAAGGCCGCATTGTTGAATTGCCAGTTGGTGCCACGGCGGTTGATTTTGCTTACGCCGTGCATACTGACATTGGTAATACCTGCGTTGGATCTCGCGTCGATCGCCAACCTTATCCATTAAGTAAGCCGCTGAAAAATGGTCAAACCATCGACATTATCAGCGCCCCTGGTGCTCGACCTAATGCCGCATGGCTTAACTATGTGGTGACATCACGTGCGCGTACTAAAATTCGTCAAATTTTAAAAACTATGCGTCGTGATGAGTCAATAACCCTCGGCCGTCGTCTACTGAATCATGCCTTAGGCGGTGTGAACATGCAGACAATTGCGGAAGAGAATATCGCCAAAGTATTAAGCGATCTTAAACTAGAAACTGTCGATGATTTACTGACAGAAATTGGTTTGGGTGAACTGATGAGTGTGGTTATTGCGCGCCGATTATTGGGTAATGCCGACGAACTGACGGCGAAAAACAGCGATCGTCGATTACCGATTCAAGGTGCCGATGGTATTTTGCTAACCTTTGCTAACTGTTGCCATCCGATTCATGGTGATCCTATTGTAGCCCATGTAAGCCCAGGCAAAGGCCTTGTTATTCACCGTGAAGAGTGTGCCAATATTCGGGGCTATCGTAAAGAACCGGATAAGTACATGGCGGTTGAATGGAGTGAAGATTTTGAACAAGAGTTTGTCACTAACCTCAAAGTCGATATGCAAAATCACCAAGGTGCATTGGCTGATTTAACCAATACTATCGCGGCAACTGGCTCTAATATTCAAGGTTTATCGACCGAAGAAAAAGATGGCCGTTTATATACGATTACCGTTCGCCTGACGACCAAGAGCCGTGTGCACTTGGCCAATATCATGCGTCGTATTCGTATTATGCCTGACGTAGTACGAGTTGCTCGACAAAAGAATTAGCACTATCAGCGTGATAGCTTGTTAATGATATGAATAAAACGCCCACTTGTGGGCGTTTTGTGTATTTGGATTCCGATCCATATTATTATAACGTCATCCTTATTCTCATAAATAGTATAACCAGATGACGCCAGATCGCTTTCAACGAATTCATCAAGTCTTAGCCACTCGCCAACCTGATCTCACCGTGTGTATGGAAGAAGTCCATAAACCCAACAATGTCTCTGCCATTATTCGTACCGCCGATGCAGTTGGGGTTCATAAAGTGCATGCCGTATGGCCCAAAGAAGCGATGAAAGTATTGAGTCATACCTCAGCGGGAGCTCGTAATTGGGTTGAACTTGAAACTCACACAACAATGGTCAATGCCATTAGCGCCTTAAAAGCTCAGGGAATGCAGGTACTAGCAACCAATTTATCGACCACTGCCGTCGATTTTCGTGAGATTGATTACACAAAACCGACCGCGATTATTCTCGGTGGTGAAAAAAATGGGATCACCGCTGAAGCATTAGCACTGGCAGACCAAGACATCATTATTCCAATGGTAGGCATGGTACAGTCACTCAATGTTTCCGTTGCAAGTGCATTAATTTTGTATGAAGCACAACGCCAACGTCAAAATGCAGGTATGTATGATCGCACCACCACCTTACTTGATGACAATGTAGTCAATCGCATTTTATTTGAGCGTGGTCACCCAGTATTAGCCAATGTCGCTAAACAGAAAAACTTACCTTACCCACAATTAGATGATCAAGGCCAAATTGTTGCTGATGAACAATGGTGGGCTGCAATGCAAGCGAAGAAAATCAAACATCCCGTCGCAGCTAGCGAAATTAAAAAGGACTAACCATGAGCGGACAACTCCTCAACACTGTCGCCCTCACCGAACTGGCAGGTGTTGGCGCAAAAATGGCAGAAAAACTCCATAAAATTGGGCTTAATAATGTTCAAGATGTGCTGTTTCATTTGCCACTTCGTTATGAGGATCGCACCCGCATTTGGCCGATTAATCGCGTCTCTCCTGGCCAATTTTTAACGGTTCAAGGTGAAGTTAGCCATTGCAGTATTCAATTTGGCAAACGTAAGATGTTGACAGTAAAAATTGGCGACACTACAGGCTCAGTGACATTAAAGTTTTTTAATTTTAATGCCGCGATGAAAAATAGCTTTAGCCAAGGCAAACAAGTTAAAGCCTATGGTGAAATTAAAGGCAGCCAATTTGGATTAGAAATCATTCATCCTGATTACCGCCTTTTTTCAGAGCCGACCGAATTAAGTGTCGAAGAAACCCTCACTCCGGTATACCCAACCACTGATGGTTTACGCCAAACAACATTACGTAATTTAACCGATCAAGCCTTAGCTCTACTTGAAAAATCAGCCGTAACAGAATTACTTCCAACCGGGTTATACGATCAACAAATGACCCTTGCTCAAGCATTACAATTGATGCATCGTCCTACAGCTGATATCTCATTAGAACAACTTGATGCAGGAAAGCACCCCGCTCAGAAACGACTTATTTTAGAAGAATTATTGGCCCAAAATTTATCGATGCTGGCGCTACGTAGTAAAAGTCAGCAACATCAAAGTTGGTCATTAACACCGCAAGATAGCCTTAAACAGCAATTGCTTGCCAGCTTACCGTTTACGCCCACTGGCGCCCAACAACGAGTGGTAGCAGATATTGAGGCAGATCTAAACCAATCACAGCCAATGATGCGCTTAGTACAAGGGGATGTAGGCTCAGGTAAAACCTTGGTTGCAGCCCTTGCCGCTTTACGCGCTATTGAACATGGCTATCAAGTTGCATTAATGGCGCCGACAGAATTATTAGCAGAACAGCATGCACTTAACTTTGCCCAGTGGCTTAACCCGATGGGGATTAAAGTTGGCTGGATGGCAGGTAAGCTCAAAGGCAAAGCCCGTGAAAAAGAGCTGCTGCAAATTGCCAGTGGTGAGGCCAAAATGGTGGTTGGTACCCATGCCTTATTTCAAGACCAAGTAGTGTTTAATAACCTCGCGCTGATTATTATTGATGAACAACACCGCTTTGGCGTCCATCAACGGCTTGATCTTCGCGAAAAAGGCGCAACAAATGGACGTTACCCGCATCAATTAGTCATGACTGCAACCCCGATTCCGCGCACTCTTGCCATGACGGCTTATGCCGACATGGATACCTCGGTGATTGATGAATTACCGCCAGGACGAACGCCAATTCAAACAGTAGCGTTGCCTGATAGCCGTCGTCCGCAAATAATTGAACGTATTCGTGCCGCATGCCAACAAGAAGGTCGACAGACTTATTGGGTCTGTACTTTAATCGATGAGTCAGAAGTACTAGAAGCACAAGCCGCTTCAGATACTGCCGATGAATTAACGCGCTTACTGCCAGAACTTAAAGTAGGTTTAGTTCACGGTCGCATGAAGCCCAAAGAGAAACAAGCCATTATGGCAAGCTTTAAAGCTGGGGAAATTGATTTACTGGTAGCGACTACCGTTATCGAGGTTGGGGTTGATGTACCCAATGCCAGTTTAATGGTGATTGAAAACCCCGAACGACTTGGACTCGCTCAATTACACCAGCTTCGAGGTCGTGTTGGTCGAGGTCAAATTGCCAGCCATTGTGTGTTGCTTTATCATGCGCCACTGACCAAAACAGCTCAGAAACGTTTAGCGGTATTACGTGAAAGCAGTGACGGCTTTGTCATAGCGCAACGCGATCTTGAAATTCGAGGCCCAGGTGAATTACTGGGTACTAAACAAACCGGCATTGCTGATTTTAAAGTGGCTGATTTAATTCGCGACCAATATTTGATTCCTCAAGTCCAAAAATTAGCCCGCTATATTCATGACCAATATCCTGATAACGCCAGCGCTATTATCGATCGTTGGATAGGTCAACGCGAAAATTACTCTAACGCTTAACTCTTCTTTTATCACGGTTATAACAGCCAAAAGTAATTAACCGTGATTCACTTTCTCTTATAGATTTAGACCTAGCGGCCGCCATTATTAAAAATAAAGCAAACGATTGCTATTTTTCAAAAGATCACTACAATAGCGACAAAATTTTGCCACTTTACGCTCTGCCAGTGTTGATTTGGTTCTGAGTAACAGCAATCACAGATCACCGCCAACAACACAATAATCGCCCATTCAGCGCGAATAATGGATTTCAGAGTGCCAGTTAGGATCACGTATGACTCAGCATCACACTAGCGCAACGCCAAAAAATTCTGACCTTATTTACCGCTTAGATGATAGGCCACCACTACCACAAACGTTGTTTGCTGCCACACAACATTTACTGGCAATGTTTGTTGCGGTCATTACGCCATCGTTGATCATCTGCCAATCACTAGGCTTACCCGCGAGTGATACTAATACTATTGTCAGTATGTCATTACTGGCATCAGGGATAGCTTCTTTTATTCAAATTAAAACCTTTGGCCCAATTGGCTCTGGTTTATTATCAATTCAAGGTACCAGCTTTAATTTCTTGGGGCCTATTATTGGTGCAGGCCTAGCCCTTAAAGCTGGCGGTGCTGATATTCAAACCATGATGGCGGCTATTTTTGGGACCATTATTTTTGCCGCTTTTACTGAAGTGTTTATCTCTCGCATTTTACAACATGCCCAACGCATAATTACGCCATTAGTGTCTGGTATTGTGGTGACATTAATCGGTTTAACCTTAATTCAGATTGGCCTAACCTCGATTGGTGGCGGTTACAGTGCAATTGCCGACGGTAGCTTTGGCAGCCTTGATAATCTGATGTTAGCAGGCACGGTATTAGGCTTTATCGTATTACTCAACCGTGTTAAAAATCCTTATTTACGGGTGTCATCTATTGTCATTTCAATGGCAGCGGGTACTTTGCTTGCATGGTCACTAGGGATGATAAATACCAACATCACCACATCTGATACCCTAATCGCAATTCCAATGCCAATGCAATATGGACTTAGTTTTGATTGGGGTTTATTGATTCCGTTAATGATAGTGTTTGCGGTTACGTCACTGGAAGCCATTGGCGATATTACGGCAACCTCAGAAACATCTGAACAGCCGGTAAAAGGGCCGTTGTACTTAAAACGAATCAAAGGCGGCGTTCTTGCTGATGGCCTTAACTCAGCCATGGCTGCTGTGTTTAATAGCTTTCCTAATTCAACCTTTAGCCAGAACAATGGCATTATTCAATTAACAGGCGTGGCGAGCCGTTATATCGGCTACTTTGTGGCAGGAATGTTGGTTCTACTCGGGTTATTTCCTGATGTAGCAAGCTTGGTTCAATTGATTCCAGAGCCAGTATTGGGCGGCGCAACCATTGTCATGTTTGGCACCATTGCCGCATCAGGGATTCGTATAATTTCACGCTGTCATCTTGATCGCCGTGCGATTTTAATCATGGCATTATCGTTTTCAATGGGATTAGGCATCGCCCAAAAACCTGAAATACTGCAATTCTTACCGGAGATAGTAAAAAGTATTCTTTCTTCTGGTATGGCTGCTGGCGGTATTACTGCGATTTTATTAAATATTATTTTACCAAACGAACATGCTGAATCGATTGAACTGATTGATGAAGCAACCGCAACCGAACACTAATTATTGCCTCATAAAAAAACCCGCTTTTCACAATGAAAGCGGGTTTTTATTTCACCAATAACCACGTTGACTGCGTTACAGAAGATTACTTCAATTTATGTAACGGCAAACTGATCTCAACTCTTAAGCCACCATCGCTGCGGTTACGCACCGAAATTGAACCTTCATTTTGATCAACAATTCGCTTCACAATCGCCAATCCTAAACCCGTACCTTCAGTTTCACTGCCACGGGCAGAATCACCACGAGTTAATGGTTGGAACATCTTAGTGACTTGATCCGGGGCAATACCGGGCCCGTTATCTTCAACACAAAACCATGCTGACTTACGATCAGCCGAAGCACCACTGGAAAGTTTAACCCAGCCATTACCGTAGCGTTGGGCATTTATGACCAAGTTTGCAACTGCACGTTTAAGGGCAACAGCATTGACTGAAACAGTGCCGGGAATCAGCGTTAATTGCTGCTCGATAACATTGCCATAGCTACCTTCAGTATGAGCAACATCTTCTAACAGCAAATTAAGATCAACATCTTCTTCGGCTTGTTTTTTAGTCGATTTAAGATAATCCATAAACTGACTAATAATAGCATTACACTCTTCAGTGTCAGTGATCATCGAATCAGCTAAATAACTATCTTCCGCTGACATCATCTCTGTCGCTAACCGAATCCGGGTTAATGGCGTTCGTAAATCATGGCTGACACCAGCCATCAATAGCGCTCGATCATCTTCAAGCTGTTTAATCCCTTGTGACATTTGATTAAAAGCTTTGGTTACTGAGCGAATTTCCGATGCACCCTGTTCTGGTAATTGTGGTGGGGTTTCACCCCGTCCGACCTGCAACGCGGCTTGCTCCAATTCGACTAAAGGCCGATTTTGAATACGAATAAATAACCATCCGCCAGCAATCACTAAAAAGGCAATAATTAAGCTATAACGAAATAAAGGAGAAAAATCATCTTCTTGCAATTCAGACAACGGAATACGCATTAAGAAATTTGGCATCGCATCGGTTTTCATCCATAGCACATAACTATGGGCACCAAGCAATAACCGCACATCAGTCGGCGAATGTAATTCACGCGACATTTCTTCACTCAAATAAGTGATATGAGTGGCATCATGAAATTCTGCTGCACCGGGTGAATTAGGCGCATGTAACGTCACACCTAATTCTTCAAGTAACTCTCGTCGAATAGGACGATCAAGATAGATGGTTTGGCCATTAGCCATCTTAATATTTTCTTTCAGCATCAATTTTACTTCGTACGCTAAAATACGATTAAACTGCTGAATACTAGGAAGTAGCGCGTAATTGACGATTGTCAGATATGAAAAAATCTGGCTTGCGATTAACAAGCCAGCTAATAATATCAGTGTTCGCGCAAAAGTACTTTTGGGCGATAACCGCATGGCTTACGCCTCACGACCATCAGGGACAAACACGTATCCTAAACCCCATACCGTTTGAATATAACGCGGACGACTAGGATCTTCTTCAACCATTCGACGTAGACGTGAAATCTGCACATCAATTGAACGTTCCATTGCTGAATATTCACGACCACGCGCCATGTTCATCAATTTATCCCGTGACATTGGCTCACGTGCATTAGTTACAAGGGCTTTTAATACCGCAAACTCACCCGATGTCAGTGGCATAGGAGCATCACCGCGGAACATTTCACGGGTGCCAAGATTTAGACGGAATTCACCGAACTCAATCACTTTACTGGAAACACTTGGCGCACCCGGCGCTTCAATGGTTTGACGACGTAAAACAGCGCGAATACGGGCAAGTAATTCACGTGGATTAAACGGTTTTGGTAAATAATCATCTGCACCGACTTCAAGCCCGACAATACGATCAACTTCATCGCCTTTCGCCGTTAGCATTAGAATAGGCAGCATATTGTTAGCATTACGTAAGCGACGACAAATAGATAAACCATCTTCACCTGGTAACATTAAATCCAATACCATCAGGTGAAAAGTTTCACGTGCAAGTAAACGATCCATTTGTTCGCCATTAGCGACACTGCGTACTTGGAACCCTTGCTCAGAAAGATAACGCTCAAGTAACGCACGTAAACGCATGTCGTCATCGACCACTAAAATCTTATAATTTTCCTGCATTTTTCACCTTCATCGATCACGATAACGTATTGTTACTAAATGTACGCAGTCGTAATAACTAACGTTTAATTTAGCGGTGAACATCTTCACCTCAATCACGGTTGCCTAAGAACATTCAACCAAATCAATCGAAGTGAACATTATCACAGCCTATATTGATTATAGGGGAGTAATTATTACCGACACACACTAATTACGGCATAATAATGATTATAACATGCTAATTATTATCATGATTGTGTTATTAGTATTATCATCATCTCTAACAACATCCCTTTTGATATGCCTTTATAGCATGGTGATTCAACTCTGAACACTACTTTACTTGAGAGATTAATTTACGACGTAAACAAGATCACATTTCACTGATTCGCGCCCCGTTAACAATTAATTCCTTCAGCGAATTACCCCCCATTTAACGGTCATATTTTATCGTGCTATTGCTTTCTATTTTACCTTAGCGATGATAGAACAATGCCAAACTATTGTTTGAGAATAATGATGAGAACCAATTTAATTACCCGGGAAGGGTTTGATAAATTAGAACAAGAATTAAATTATTTATGGCGTGAAGATCGCCCTGAAGTCACCAAAAAAGTGACTTGGGCGGCGAGTTTAGGCGACCGCAGTGAAAATGCGGATTATCAATATAATAAGAAACGATTACGTGAAATTGATCGTCGAGTACGCTTTTTACGAAAACGTTTAGAAGCGGTTAAAGTTATTGATTACTCCCCTCAACAAGACGGCAAAGTCTTCTTTGGTGCTTGGGTCGAGATTGAAAATGAGGCGGGTGAACAAAAAACCTTTCGCATCGTGGGCCCTGATGAGATCTATGGCCGTAATGATTACATCTCGATCGACTCCCCTATGGCGCGCGCTTTATTAAGTAAGCAGGTTGACGATGATGCAGTAGTACCAACGCCACTAGGCAAAAAAACATGGTTTATTAATCGTATTCGTTACCATGATTAAATCACATCGAAACCAACCGCCAACCCGCTATTATTAGTAACAGACAATAAAAAATGACTCGCTTTATGCAGTCTGACACACTCTTCACCGCGGTTGACTTGCCAGATCAAGATTCAGCCGTAGAATGGACGCTTAACGATCAACAAGAGAAATCAACGGATGAGCAACGCTATCAACCACCAGATCGCCACCGAACTGAATGTACGCACGGAACAAGTCAATGCGGCCGTCACCTTACTTGATGACGGCAACACAGTGCCTTTCATTGCCCGTTACCGTAAAGAAGTTACTGGCGAATTGGATGACACTCAACTTCGTAATTTAGAATCACGTTTAGGCTACTTACGTGAACTCGATAGCCGCCGTCAGGTCATTCTAAAATCCATTACCGAGCAAGGTAAACTCACGCCTGCACTAGCGGCTGAAATTAATAGTGCTGACAGTAAAACTCGTCTTGAAGATCTCTACCTGCCTTACAAACAAAAACGCCGCACCAAAGGTCAGATTGCGATTGAAGCTGGTATCGCTCCCCTGGCTGAACTGTTATGGAATCAACCTCAACACTCACCAGAAACCACAGCAGAACAATATTTAAATCCAGAGCAAGGCTTTGCTGATAGTAAAGCGGTGCTAGATGGTGCACGTGCCATTTTGATGGAACAGTTTGCTGAAGATGCAGCACTACTTGAAAAAATCCGTCGTCAACTAAATACTTATGCTGAACTTACTTCACGTATCATTGAAGGTAAGGAACATGACGGCGCTAAATTTAAAGATTACTTTGACTATAACGAGCTGATTAAAAATATTCCGTCCCACCGTGCGTTAGCATTATTCCGTGGTCGTAATGAAGGCTTTCTACAACTATCACTGAATGCTGATCCCAATAAAGACCAAGCCGTTCGTAGTTCATATTGTGAAATCATCATTGCTGAGCATTATAACGTTACTCTGGGCACTCAAGCAGCAGATGCATGGCGCAAACAAGTGATCAGTTGGACATGGCGCATTAAGATTTTAATGCACATGGAAACTGAGCTTATGAGCGTTTTGCGTGAAAAAGCTGAAGATGGCGCAATCCAAGTTTTTGCTGATAACCTGCATGACTTATTAATGGCAGCACCTGCGGGTCCACGAGTCACACTAGCACTTGATCCCGGTTTACGAACAGGCAGTAAGATTGCCGTGGTTGATGAAACTGGTAAAGTTTTAGATACCGCCACCATCTACCCTCACCAACCACATAATAAAATTACTGAATCAACCAAAGTCGTTGTCGCGCTGATCAATAAGCATAACGTTAATTTAATTGCGATTGGTAATGGCACTGCTTCACGTGAAACAGATGCATTTGTCGCAAAGCTTATTAAAGATAATCAGCTTAAAGTACAAAGTGTAATGGTCAGTGAAGCCGGTGCATCAGTTTACTCAGCATCAGAATTAGCCGCCAAAGAATTTCCTAATATGGATGTGTCGATTCGTGGTGCGGTCTCCATTGGTCGTCGTCTACAAGACCCATTGGCAGAGCTAGTTAAAATCGATCCGAAATCCATCGGTGTTGGCCAATACCAGCATGATGTTAGCCAAAGCATGCTTGCTAAACGTTTGGATGTAGTGGTCGAAGACTGTGTAAACGCCGTTGGTGTTGATGTAAACACGGCCTCCGCAGCATTACTAACACGTGTTGCTGGTTTAAATGCCACTATTGCCCAGAACATTGTCAACTATCGAGATGAAAATGGCCGCTTTGATGCACGTACAGCCCTTAAAAAAGTCGCACGTTTAGGGCCAAAGGCATTTGAACAATGTGCGGGTTTCTTACGAATCATGAACGGTAAAAACCCTCTTGATGGCTCTGCGGTTCACCCTGAGTCTTATGCGGTCGTTAAAGCAATATCAGCAGCCAATAACAAACCTGTTGACGCTATTATTGGTAATAGTGACTTTTTACGTAACCTTAATGCTATCGATTATACTGATACTCATTTTGGTTTACCGACCGTAACAGACATTATTAGCGAACTCGATAAACCCGGTCGCGATCCACGTCCTGAGTTCACAACGGCCACCTTTGCTGATGGTATAAATGAAGTAAAAGATTTAATACCAGGAATGGTATTAGAAGGCGTGATCACCAACGTGACTAACTTTGGCGCTTTCGTCGATGTTGGTGTGCACCAAGATGGTTTGATCCATATCTCTGCTCTATCTGATAAATTTATTTCAGATCCACGAGAAGTGGTTAAAGCCGGTGATGTGGTTAAAGTTAAAGTGATGGAAGTTGATATTCAGCGTAAACGTATTGCAATGACGATGCGTTTAAGTGATGAGCCTGGACAGGAAAAGCCCACTCGTCAATCAACGCCAGCACCTCGCCAGCAACCATCTCATCAGCAGCCACGTCAAACCAACACATCTGCACCACAAAAGAACTCACCTCCAATGGGCGGTGCTTTTGCTGCGGCATTTGCTAACGCTAAGAAAAAATAATTACCACTGATATCATGGTACCTCTCAACAGCCAGCCATTAACGCTGGCTGTTGTTTTAGATAACACTAAGATATTGCGTGGGAGGATTGGGCAATGTCGCTTGCGCGTAATAATGGCTCACAACACCTTTGGTGCGTTCACTGGCACTGATGAGCGCTAATTGTTGTAATAATTCTCGTGGAAGTTCAATGTGCATCGAATAACCTAATGGCTGATCTGGTGTCACATAATTCCCCAACGAAAGAACCGCCACTAGCTGTACTAACTGCTGCTGATAACCTTTAAAAGTCATCGCTTGTGGTTGCGCATAATCAGGATGTTCACTTGGGTCCCAACTCGGTTTATTACGTTGTTTCTCTTCTGCACTAAGAGCATTTTCAGCGGCTGCCGCCCTACTTTCAACAATCGGTACAATCTTTTCACGCACACGGTTGTCCCGCGTAACTTGATCCGTTAATGGATTAATAGTCGTCGCTAATACTGGTGTTGTTGATTGTAACGGCGCAATCACCATAGTAGATAATCCATTGTCACTATGCTCGAAATACAGTTATATCATCTTAGTCATAATATCGACCGCTCACGTTAATTATTTACCTATACCGACCGTTATAAATTTCATTGTCTGACGTAAAGCACTAAAACTGATTAATCTATGAATGTCTTTATTACTGTAATAAATTCATCCAAATGAGAAATAAACGGTGCATGAGATGCGTTAGCAAAAACATAACGTTGTGATTGAGGATATAACACGCTTAATTGCGATTCAGTTTTAATCGGCACAAGAGCATCTAATCGACCGTACACACGCAACCATGGTTGTGATAATTCTGTCAGTGATTGGCGTAAATCAATGTTCTCTAATAATTCTAGCCCTAGCGTTAAGGCGGCTAATTGCGGTTGCGGCCGAGATAACACTGCTGCTTTTAATTGGCGAATATCCTCTTTTGCTGTTTGACTCCCCAAAGCCTGTAATACTAAAAAGCGTTCAATAGTGAGTGCGAAATCAGTGACGAGCTGGGTTTGAAAGTTAGCCAGAACGCGAGGTTGAATACCCATCCAATCTGTTCGAGACATAAAACAGGGTGAGCTTGCAACGGTAATCAATTGTGTGACCCGTTGTGGTGCAGTCAAGGCCACTTGGCTGGCAATAATGCCACCTAGTGACCACCCGAGCCAAACAGCGTGAGCCGGGGCTTGTGCCAATAACACATTCACAATATCAGTTAATGATGGCGCAACAATCGCGGCATTATCACCATAACCGGGAAGATCGCACCAATGAACACAATAGTGCTGACTTAGTTGTGGGATCACATCTTGCCATACACCCGTATTCATTCCCCATCCATGAATGAGAACCAGATCAGGTCCTTGGCCTTCACTGTGCCAATTAAACAGTGATGTCATTTATATTTCCTTGCATCAATTGTGAATGAGTAATAATGATGCCAAACAGAATGCCATCATGGCGAGATAATTTATATCATTTGTTATTTCGACATTGCGGCTTGTGCCAACTCCCTTTAGCCCACGCTGAACATTATTGGTGTCAGCACTGTATTTCACATTTTCCATCACCGCCCTATTGTCACCATTGTGGTTCAACCACCCTAACCAGCGTCGCCCATTGTGGTCATTGCCTCACCCAACCGCCACGTTGGCATCGTCTTTACCGTTTAGGTGAATATCGCCCCCCACTACAACAACTGGTACATCAACTAAAATTTTGCGGAAAATTTTGGCTGGCACGACCATTGGCACAACAGTTGGCCCACCAAATTACTCAGCCAGCCCCTCTCTTATTGCCCGTTCCTTTGCATTGGCGACGTTACAGCCAGCGCGGTTTTAATCAGAGCCATCAACTGGCATTGGCCCTTGGCGCAATTTTAAATAGTCGCGTTAATCACCGTGTATTTCAGCGTTTACGACATACTCAACCCCAGCAACAACTGACACAAAACCAACGGCGACATAACTTACACCATGCGTTTCAATTGCGACCAATAACATTACCAGACCATGTCGCTATTGTTGACGATGTTGTCACTACGGGTGCGACCGTCGATCAACTCACTCGATTACTGATTCAGCGTGGCGTTAAACAAGTCGATATTTATACGTTATGTCATACTGAACAATCAGTTAATTAATATTGCACAAAAAAGACGCGCATTAATTAATAAAACGTGGTCAAATAAAAAATGTCGCTTTAGAGATGCGACAATCACTCACAAAGAGTAGAATGAATAAAACTTACTAAATAAGTCAGGTATTACATCGTGTCCATGATCACTATTACTGAAAACGCTCAGCAGCACTTTAGCAAGCTTCTTGCTCAGCAGCCTGAGGGTACTAATATCCGTGTTTTTGTTGTAAACCCAGGCACTCAAAGTGCTGAATGTGGCGTATCCTACTGCCCACAAGATGCGGTTGAAGCAAGTGATACAGAAATGAAACTTGAGCTATTCTCTGCTTTTATTGATGAATTAAGCCTTCCCTTCCTTGATGACGCTGAAATTGATTTTGTTACTGACAAAATGGGTTCACAGCTAACATTAAAAGCACCTAACGCAAAAGTGCGTAAAGTGGCTGATGATGCATCATTAATTGAACGCGTTGATTACGTATTACAAACGCAAATCAATCCTCAGCTTGCAGGCCATGGTGGTAATGTATCATTGTCTGAAATTACTGAAGATGGTGTTGCCATTCTACAATTTGGCGGCGGTTGTAATGGTTGTTCTATGGTTGATGTCACGCTAAAAGAAGGCATCGAGAAAGAGCTATTAGCACAATTTGAAGGCGAGTTAACGGGTGCACGTGATATTACCGATCACGCTCGTGGCGATCATTCTTATTATTAATCGTTTTGAGCCACTCATTACAGATAGCAAAAAGCCGCATCGATATGCGGCTTTTTTATTAACTTATTTTAAGACAAAACATTAAACGTCAATCAAGTACAGTAATCGTGACATTTCGTTTACCCCATTTCCGGGCTGCCTTTATATCGTTGCCCATATAAATATCAATCTTATTATGCCAACGGCGATGCATTTTATCTAACACAACATATTCCCCAGAGAGTCCTTGAATGGTAATTCGAGAACCCTTTTTAAGTCCCTTGCGGAGTAAATCACGCGATATAGCCACAGCTTTCATTCCGGGCTTTAAACGCACTCCCCAAGCAGTAAGATTGGGATGATGATTAGTTTGTACTGCTACTGAGTTATAAGCACTCGCGGTAACACGTAATGTTTTGACTGAATGAGCTGAGCTTTGAAAGCTAAAAAACAGTGACAATAACAGAATAAAATAGATCGACTTTTTCATTGTCTACACGCCTTGAGAATCAAAACGTGGTATTAAACCAAAAATAGTTAATCAAGAATATATTTACCGATCAATACCAACAATAAAAAATACTCATAATAAAACGTTTTATGCCCTAATAACGGTAATAGTTACCCGCCGTTTTCCCCACTTCTTAGCCGCTCTAACATCTTTACCCATATAGATATCTATTTTGCGATTCCAACGATGATGCATTTTATCTAGCACCACGTACTCACCGGGTAAACCTGAGATTTTAACTTTAGAACCACGCTTTAATCCCATTTTGAGTAAATCACGAGAAACAGCGATGGCTTTCATGCCAGGTTTTAAACGATCCCCCCAAGCGGCAATGCTTGGATTTGAATCCGTTTGTGCTCGTACTGAATTATATGCTGTTGCTGTAACATTTAATTTCTTGAAACTACTGGCATAGCTATGAATACTGAAGGTTAAACTCAGTACCAGTAAAAAATAACCTATAATCTTAGTTGTCATTCGCACCACCTGGATAAGAAGTGAACGCATTTAAGCAAATCACAATCAGGATTGAAAGACTTTTTTGTACAAAAAATCATCAACAGTATACTTTGTAAATATAACTTATTGTTTATTAAGCATGTGGCAAAAATATATTTTTTCGCCATAAAGAGATAAATCTCACAGCTAATATTCCCCCTCGTAACGCCATAAAACCAATCATTGCCGCCCATAAAGCATGATTACCATAGCTACTCATTGCCCACCAAATCGCAAAAAAACCACACGTAGCTAAAAACATACTGTTACGCATGTCTCTACCTCGTGTCGCTCCAATAAAGACTCCATCCAATAAAAAACACCACATTGCAACCAAAGGCACTGCCGTTAACCAAGGTAAATATTGATCCGCTTGTTGTTGTACCGCTGGAATATCAGAAATTACACCAATAATTTGGGTTCCAAAGAGTACAAAAATAGCGGTTAGCACTAATGAGATTAATAAACTCCAAAATGTAGTTCCCACCAAATAACGCTCTAGCTGACCTTTATTTCTAGCCCCTACTGCTTTCCCTACTAAAGCTTCCATCGCATAAGCAAAGCCATCCATTGCATAGGAAACTAACATTAGGAAACTCATTAATACAGCATTGGCAGCTACAACATTATCGCCTAGGTGTGCCCCTTGAAAAGTCATAAAAGTAAAAGTGGCTTGTAAACATAAACTACGTAAAAAGATGTCACGATTAAGTTTAAGTAATCGTCCCATACCATGGCGAACACTGGCTAACTTTTGTTTTAACGGGGGTAATCCTAACTGTAGCCATTGTTGAGCCACAAACCACAATCCCAATATCATGCCACTGTAATCGGCAATCACTGACGCTGCCGCGGCACCTTGTACTTTCCAACCAAAACCCAGTACAAACAGCAAATCTAGCGCTATATTGACAACGTTCGTTACAATTAATAGCCACATCGGTAATTTGGCATTTTGCATACCAAGCAACCAACCCATGATTACAAAATTAGCGAGAGCAGCAGGCGCGCCCCAAATACGAATAGAGAAATATTGCGCGGCATACAGTTTGACTTCACTGCCAGCACTACTAAAGTGAAAAATAACTTGGCTTACTGGTTGGTGTAATACAACTAATGCGACACCAAATAGCCACGCCAACGCCATGCCTTGAACAAAAATTACGGCTTGGGCATCTTTATCTGCACTACCTTGCGCTTGTGCAGTAATGCCAGTGGTGGCCATCCGTAAAAAGCCAAGCAGCCAAAAAGTGACATTAATCATGGTGCCGCCAACAGCCACACCACCTAAATACCACGATTGATCAAGATGGCCGATCACCGCGGCATCGACTAATCCAAGTAAGGGGACGGTAATATTAGATAGCACCATAGGCAGTGCTAATGCGAAAACTTGATAATGCAGTGATTTATCTTTTAATGCAGCCAGCACACTCGTCCCTTACTTGAGTTTAAATAAGGGCTTAGTGTACCTATTTGAAGACAGTGACAACAGTCTGATCCTAGTAACAACAGAGCAACTGCTCACATTACTAGTATTTTACTCCCCAGTTTAACCACCAATGATCAACCAATAACACTACAAACAATGTTAATAAATGCCAGATTGAATACTTAAATGTCGCCCAAGCGTGACCAGTACTATCAAAGAATTTAAGTTTAATCGCATACCCAATAAAGCCAAGGTTCAAGACACTACTACCGATAAGATAAACATAGCCACTCATGGCGGTTAACCACGGTAATAATCCAACGGCAAACAATAACAAGGTATAAAACAACACCATGGTTTTTGTGTATGCAATGCCATGTGTCACCGGCAACATTGGAATGCCAGCTTTAGCATAATCATCACGCCGATGGATCGCCAATGCCCAAAAATGGGGCGGCGTCCACGCAAACACTAACATTACTAATAATAACGCGTGGGGATTCAAACTTCCCGTCACGGCAGTCCAACCCAGTAATGGTGGTGCCGCTCCGGCTAAACCGCCAATCACAATATTTTGCGGAGTTGCATGCTTTAACCACACAGTATAAATCACCGCATAACCAACTAAACTTGCCATCGTCAGCCATGCGGTTAAGGGGTTAAGCTGCCACAATATAATAAACCCCGAGACCATTAATACACATGCAAACAACACCGCTTTTGAGGTTGCTATGCGTCCTTTAGCTAATGGACGATGATAAGTACGTGCCATTTGAGCATCAAAGCGACGATCAAGCACATGATTAAACACAGCAGCGGCGGCTGATTGCAAACCGATCCCTGCTAACCCTAATATCACCACCTCTATCGTTGGCACCGTAGGTACAGCAAGACACATACCGACTAAGGCTGTTAACAATAACATTGCCACTACTTTAGGCTTAGTCATGGTGAGATAATCACGCCAGATTGCCGTTGGTGCTGATAATGTATTACCACGCTCAAGCCATTGTAATTTATCCATGAGATTGATCCTCCCTTAACGGTTGTTCTATGCAGAGTGATGATTGCGAACAACGCCTTACTCGATAGTTAACCGTTACCATCGCCACTAATAACCCCAACCCAGTAATGTTATGTGCGACCGCAACAGCAATAGGCAAACTGGCAACAACATTGGTCACGCCTAATGCAATTTGTAGTGTCAGCAACAACACCAAAACCAAACTATTACTTCGTAATGCGGGCTGTAACCAACATAACCACGCCATCGCTAATACCACCACAGTTGTTACTATCGCACCAAGGCGATGTACCACATGAATGGAAACTCGCTGTCCGTAATCAAGCACCCCATATTGATAACTATCATGCTGTGGCTGTATTAATAAAAAAGCTTTACTATCAAATAACTGCTGCCAATTAGCTTCACAAATAGGTAATTGACTACACACTAAGGCTGCATAGTTAGCGGCAGTCCAGCCCCCTAGCGCTATTTGGCAAACGACCACCACTACACTGAATATTGCTACTATTCGCAGCCTAGAGACTGTTTTTAATTCAATATGAACCATATTAACGAGAGGTGAAGATAGCTGTAACCGTAATAACCACAGTAAGCAAACAATGGTAAAGCCCCCTAATAAGTGTGCCATTACCACCACAGGCATAAGCACTAAGGTCACTGTCCACATACCTAATACGGCTTGAAAGATAACCATTAATAGCAACAACACTGGCAATAATTTAGGTCGGGATGATTGTCGCCACGCCATAAGATTGATAGCTAAAATAAACACACCTAAACTACCTGCGATATAGCGATGTAGCATTTCATTCCAAGCTTTTTGAGGTTCAAGTGGTGTTTGAGGGAAATAGTCAGCGGCCATTTGCTGTTCAGCAACCGTTTGAGGTACAGTTAAAAAACCGTAGCAACCAGGCCAATCAGGACAACCAAGACCTGCTTCCGTTAAGCGAGTAAACGCACCTAATGCCACCACGGCTAGTGATAAAACAAAACTAAAACTAACGAGATAAAAGAAGTATCGATCATTATTGTTGGTGGTAATCATTTGTTATCCTCCATAATAACCGCAATGACTTAGCCAATTTTTGAGACTTTTAGCAGCCTTTTTAAGTCACGTAATACATCTTTACCCTGCTTTAAGATAGCCACTTCGCCGGCAACTAAGGGATATGCCATTAACAGATTACCGTGCGGATCAGCAATATAAATCGAGGTTAAACCATATTCTAATTGGGCTAATTGCTGCCGTAATGCGGCATTCACTGGGTGCTGTTCTAATCCCTGTAATAAGGCATGAGATGACGGTTGTTGATCAGCAACAAGAACCACACTTTGTAGCCGCCCATTATCAGCGCCAGCGGCTTGCGGCACTTGACGTAAATTAAATAATGCCCCTTGGCAGCGTTCGTCACAGGCAGATGGTAACCAATAAATCAGTTGCCATGTTTGTGGTTTTGAAAATGCAGTTATCGTCATTGTTGGGTGTAGCAGCTGGCCTCGATTCATCGCCCCACCTTGATACCATTGCTGCTGTAATATCACTTTTGCAATAATAATCGGTAGTGCAAACACTAAGGCAATCACTAATAATAATTGATATTTTTTCATTCTTCGCGCTCCCTGCGTAACCATAATAAAGAAATAACACCGACAACAATCGCGAGTAGAAACCACTGTATCGCATAACCATAATGTTTCTTAGGCCCCATCACGACAGGTTGCCATGTTTGAATAAGAGCGGTTGGACTTGAAGCTGATATTTGAATAACCCAGGGTAATAACGGCTGTTGCAATCGTTGAGAAAGCCATTCTAATTCAATATTTTGCACACGCAGTGGCCATTGCTGTTGAGTAGAGTCAGGTTTAAATTGCAACAGTTTCTGAGCCGGAGCAATCACGCCATGAATCACTGTACGCCCTTTAAATTGGGGCAATATCGGTAATATTTCACGGTATGGTGGTGCAGCAATCCAACCAACATTAACTAATATTCGTTGTTGTTGACTGATAAATGGTAAATAGAGGTGATACCCCGAACGACCACGATAAAGTTGGTTATCCAACAAAATAGGATGTTGATTATCAAATTCACCTTCCAGTGTCACGCTGTGCCATAACGGCTCAGCAGGTAGCTGAACTAAATCAACAATCATGCTGTGTTGGCGATCTCGAATTTGTGATTGCAGCTGTTTTTTTTCATCGGCACGACTCAATTGCCACCAGCTAAGTTTGAGTAGCAAACTTACCACTGCAATAGAAAAAACAATAAAAGCGACAGTTCGCAACATTACCTCTCCTTATTATCGCTAACCGTTAAAACCCGCTATGCTTAAAACAACCACAAAGGAGCACATTAAATGCTGATTAAATTGTTATTTATCATATTATTACTATTGATGGTAATGTGCTTATTTTGTGCATTACCAGCCATCATTAAAGGCCAATCATCACGTCCGTTATCGCATTACCTTGGGCGTCGATTACTGATTGCAGTGATATTATTTGGACTGGTAGTTATCGCTTTAATGACCGGAGTTATTCAACCAAACCCAAGCCCATACACGCTATAACCTATTATCCTGTAATCATTTATTTAATCAGTCGCGGTTATAAAATATAAACAAACACAAACAAGCATAACCACACCACATCAACAAAATGCCAATACCAAGCCCCAGCCTGAAAAGCGAAATGATGCTTAGGGGTAAAATGGCCTTTTAATACTCGACACCACACTATAAATAATAAGATGGCACCTAAGGTGACATGCACACCATGAAAGCCAGTGAGCATAAAGAAAGTATTGCCGTAAACACCACTTTCTAAACGTAGATTTAACTCATGATAAGCATGGATATATTCCACCGCTTGTAGATAAACAAACACGCCACCAAGTAGTACTGTGACTAATAAAAACAGACTTAATCGACGCCGTTGATTATTTTCTAATGCAAGATGAGCAACATGGAGGGTTATTGATGAGGTAAGCAGAATAATCGTATTATACAACGGTAATCCAATCGGCCCCATAGCTTGCGTTTCAGTACCATCTGGCGTTAACACTAACGGCCAATCGGCAATAAAATCAGGCCACAACACCATATTGGTCATTGCATTATTACTGGCGCCGCCAAGCCATGGCACAGCAATCATTCGTAGATAAAATAACGCCCCAAAAAACGCACCAAAAAACATCACTTCAGAAAAAATAAACCAACTCATGCCTTGTCGAAACGAGCGATCCATTTGAGTACTATACAAGCCTCCCATCGATTCCGTAATAACATCTCGAAACCAGCCAATCAACATCAGCAAAAGCAGTCCAACCCCAGTTAATAAAATCCAGGGGCCTTGTCCTGCTAATAAATCCCCCACAGTTGCGCCTGCACCTAAAGCAATTAAAAATAATGCTACAGCGCCTAAAATAGGCCACCCACTCGCTTCAGGAACATAATATTCATCAGGATTTACTACCGCTGGCTGCTCGGAGTCATTATAAGAATTCGACATTTTTCACCTCATTCTCTTGCTCAGTCAATTGAGGAAGGGGTTGCACGTCAGGGGTCACGTCATAAAGCGTATAGGCTAATGTCAGCACCGTAATATCGCGCGGTAAATCAGGATCGACATAGAACACCAACGGTAATTGCGCTTGTTCACCCGCAGCTAGTGGCTGATGGTTAAAACAGAAACATTCAATTTTATTAAAATATTTCGCCGCAATGCCGGGAGTTACCGAGGGTACAGCTTGTCCAATTGACGGCTGTGAATTGAGATTTTTAGCATCATATTTAATGATTTTTGTTTCCCCTGGGTGAACATCAACTTGCGTCACTTGTGGTGTAAATTGCCACTTCACATTTGGATTAATATAAGCAACAAACTCAACCGTCACGGTTCGACTACGATCAACATTGTCGCTAACCTTGGTTGGTGTGGTTGCTGTTTTGCCATTAATTCCTGTGATATCGCAAAAGACGTCATATAACGGCACTAACGCAAACGCAAATCCAAACATGGCTATTGCTGCAAACACCAATGCAATAACAGAGCGTTTCGATTGCGATTCCATATCAGCCTCCGTTAATCAATTTTAGGTGGCGTTGAAAAGGTGTGATACGGCGCCGGAGAAGGAACGGTCCATTCCAACCCTTCAGCACCTTCCCACGGTTTTGATGCTGCTTTTTCTCCTCCGCGAATACACTTCACCACCACTGCAACAAATAACAGCTGCGATAAGCCAAATAAAAACCCACCAATACTGACCACCGCATTGATATCAGCAAACTGCAACGCATAGTCAGGGATTCGCCGAGGCATTCCCGCTAATCCCAGAAAATGCATTGGGAAAAATAAAATATTGACTGAAATTAATGAGCACCAAAAATGCCATTGAGCTAGGCGTTCATTGAACATATGCCCGGTCCATTTAGGGAGCCAGTAATACGCTGCTGCCATAATCGAAAAAATAGCCCCAGACACCAATACATAATGAAAGTGAGCCACCACAAAATAGGTATCATGGTATTGAAAATCAGCCGGCGTAATAGCTAACATCAATCCCGAAAAGCCACCAATGGTAAACAACACAATAAACGCAATCGCAAATAGCATCGGCACTTCAAAGGTCAATGAGCCGCGCCACATAGTGGCTACCCAGTTAAACACTTTCACCCCCGTAGGCACAGAGATCAGCATGGTGCAGTACATAAAAAACAGCTCTGCCGCAACAGGCATACCAGTGGTAAACATATGGTGTGCCCACACCAGAAAACTCAGTCCAGCAATCGAAGCGGTGGCATACACCATGGAGCTATAACCAAAGAGTTTTTTACGCGAAAATGCAGGGATAATGGCCGAAATAATACCGAAACTCGGCAAAATCATAATATAAACTTCAGGGTGACCAAAAAACCAAAAGATGTGTTGAAACATCACCGGATCGCCACCACCCGCGGCATCAAAAAAACTGGTACCAAAATATTTATCGGTTAATACCATGGTTACCGCACCCGCTAACACCGGCATTACTGCTATCAATAAAAAAGCGGTGATTAACCATGTCCACACAAACAACGGCATTTTCATGTAAGTCATGCCCGGAGCGCGCATATTGATAATGGTGACCACCACATTAATCGCCCCCATGATCGAACTGATACCCATAATATGAATCGCAAACACAAACAATCCAGTACTCGCAGGGCTATAGGTGGTTGATAACGGTGCATAAAATGTCCAGCCAAAATTCGGGCCGCCGCCTTCCATAAATAATGATGCCAACAACAAACTAAAGGCAAACGGTAGGATCCAAAAACTCCAATTATTCATCCGTGGCAATGCCATATCTGGCGCACCAATCATTAATGGAATCATCCAATTAGCTAAACCAGTAAAGGCTGGCATCACCGCACCAAATACCATAATCAAACCATGAACGGTGGTCATTTGATTAAAAAAGTTAGGCTCAACTAATTGTAATCCGGGCTGAAATAACTCAGCACGAATAACCATCGCCATCGCTCCGCCAATAAAAAACATCGACAAACTAAACAGCAAATACAACGAACCAATGTCTTTATGGTTAGTGGTAAAGATCCACCGTTTAATTCCCTTTGGCGGATGATGTTCATGGTGATCAACGCTAGGTTGGTGAGGCGATATATCCGTCATGCTGGTCATTCCTTATCACTACAGTCCATTTTTAATTGCTTGAACATCGGCGGCTTGCACGGTTTCTCCGGTATTATTTCCCCAAGCATTACGTTCATAGGTAATCACGGCCGCTAATTCTTTAAGGCTTAATTGCGGGCCAAAAGCTTGCATCGCCGTCCCCGTACTGCCATGCACCACAATTTTGATATGTTCAATACGCTGCTGCGGATCAATCGATACCCCTTCAGCCGCTAATGCAGGAAAAGCCCCCGGAATCCCTTCACCATTGGCTTGATGACACATCGCACAACGGTTGTTATAGGTTTTTTCACCCAAAACCATTAATTCATCTATCGGCATGGTCATATCTAATAACCGCTGTTCTTGCTCACGTGCTTGACGTTGACTCGCTTGGGTTTGTTGCAGCCATTGGTCGTACTCTGGCTGTGTTTTTGCAATCACCACAATTGGCATAAAACCATGATCTTTACCACACAACTCCGCACACTGACCTCGATAAATGCCCGGTTCATCAATGCGTGTCCATGCTTCATTAATAAACCCCGGATTAGCATCTTTTTTAACGGCAAACGCAGGTACCCACCAAGAATGGATAACATCTTGTGACGTCACTAAAAAACGGATTTTTTTGTTAATCGGTACCACTAATGGATAGTCAACTTCTAACAGATAATTGGCTCTTTTCGGGCGTTGGTTATCAATTTGAGCAGCACTGGTCGCGAGGTGAGAATAAAACTCAACGTCTTGATCAAAATAGCGGTAATGCCATTTCCATTGCGAGCCTGTCACTTGAATAGTGAGATCAGATTTAGAGGGGTCTTCCATTGCAAGTAAGGTTTTCGTAGCGGGAATAGCCATCGCAATTAAGATGATAAAGGGGATCAGCGTCCAAATAATTTCAACTTTGGTACTTTCATGAAAAGAGGCAGCAACAGCACCTTTTGATTTTCGATGGTGGAAAATAGACCAAAACATGGCCCCAAATACCACCACACCGATAGCAATACAGATATAAAGAATCGTCATATGTAAACCAAACACATCTTGGCTTATTGCGGTAACACCCCGCGTCATATTAAGTTGCATTGTTTCACCCAGCAATGGGGATGAAAATACAATTAATCCACTACTACCGATCAGTTTACGCACCATCGTCCTGACCTCCTTTGTCGGCGACATTCCACCTTCCACAGCACATGCAGCGACACTTTTATTCACCCGCAGCAAAGCTAAAATAACATTCCTCTATGTTTAACTTAGGCACTAAACAGCAATAGCGCAAAAAATCACCACAAATAATTACTAACAAATTAGTAGATAAGCCAATGATATTCGAGACATAATCGCCAAAAATCATTTTACGAAGCAAAAAAAAAGCGCAGCTTATGCGCTACGCTATTTGGTGTTGACTCAATCTGTCGTTAGCGGATAGTTACATCCAATCAGCGTTACGGATCACGCCAACAGCAATACCTTCAATGGTTAAGTTTTGATGCTCTAAATCAACCTTAATCGGCGAAAATTCTTCATTTTCAGCATGAAGTAATACTTTTGAGCCCTGCTTATCCAGTCGTTTAACCGTCACTTCGTCATCCACACGAGCAACAACAACTTGGCCATTATGTACATCTTGCGTTTTATGTACAGCGAGTAAATCACCGTCCATAATGCCGATGTTTTTCATGCTCATACCATTCACACGCAATAAGAAATCGGCGCGAGGTTTAAACAAGCTTGGATCAACCTCATAATGCGCTTCAACATGCTCTTGCGCTAAAATAGGTTCACCTGCAGCCACACGGCCAATTAAAGGTAACCCTTTTTCATCGGCAACATCATCCGCAATTAATAAGCGGATCCCGCGTGATGCGCCGGGAATAATTTCTAATACACCTTTACGAGCTAAGGCTTTTAAATGTTCTTCTGCTGCATTAGCAGAACGGAAACCAAGTTCACGTGCAATTTCAGCACGTGTTGGTGGCATTCCACAGTCATCAATCTTTGCTTTGATTAAATCAAAGACTTGTTGTTGTCGCGGCGTTAACGGCTTCATGAGTCACCTGTCTTTTTATACAGTTGCTGTGAGTATATCCAGTGTTCAAAGACAATAAAAGCCAATTGTTTACGAAAACAGCAATTTGAGTAGGAATTCAAAGCCATTCAGTCACTTGGATTGAAAAAATATAATGCTATTATTTGTGGCAATAATTCTAACAGAATCAATCATCTTTACTTAACTGGTCATGCCAGATCGATTTTTAATCCAAAAGTTGTCACAAAAATAAACCATGACTTAGTTAAAAAAGTGGTATTTTAACGTTTATTTACCGCATATCTCCTGCATGAAAGCTGCATTTTTCTGCTATTGTGCGGCGCATTAAGATTCAGAGGCTAATTATATCTATGTCAAGCGGGCAGAAAATCTATCAACAATTATTAAAATTGCCACTTTCTTTGTTGGTAAAACCTCATTCGATTCCATCTGATCCAGTTGCTGACCTAGAACTCGATTTAGCACGCCCAATCGTCTATATATTGCCGTACCGTTCTAATACTGATCTATTAACTCTACGTAGCAGTGCACTTGCATCAGGCTTACCAGACCCATTATCGCTATTAGAAATTAATGGCCAATCATTTCCACGCTTCGTTTGTGTTGCCGAAAATCCAAGTGTGTTTGGTAATAAAACCGGCTTACCACAAAATTCAATTACACTTTTTAGTGAGCTATTGGAATTACATAAACAAGACAGTGAATTAAATATTCAATTAATTCCAGCGTCTATTTTATGGGGTCGTGCTCCAGGTAAAGAATCAAAAAACAAACCTATTTTACGTCCTCTTAATGGTCCTAAAAAAACCTGGGCAATTGTCGGTCATGGTCGTGATTGTGTTGTCCGTCTAAGCACACCAGTGTCTCTTCGCTATATGGCAGATAACCACGGTACTGATGATGCGATTGCACAAAAATTAGCGCGCGTGGCAAAAATTCACTTTTCACGTCAATTACTCGCAACATCAGGCCCTCGATTGCCAGATCGTAAACAACTTTTCAAACGTTTATTAGCATCAAAAGCGATTGATAAGGTAGTACAAGAAGAAGCATTAAGCCGTCAAGTACCCGTTGAAAAAGTACGTCGTGAAGCGATTGCGATGATGGAAGAAATTGCGGCTGATTTTTCTTACCCATTAATTAAAAATGGTGAACGTTTCTTAGGTTGGCTATGGAATAAGCTTTATCAAGGGCTTAACATCACCAATGCGCAGCGAATTCGTCGGTTAGCACAAGATGGTCATGAAATTGTTTATGTCCCTTGCCACCGTAGCCATATGGATTACTTGTTACTGTCTTATGTACTGTACCAAGAAGGATTAGTACCACCGCATATTGCCGCTGGTATAAACCTTAACTTCTTCCCTGCCGGACCTATTTTCCGTCGAGGTGGTGCATTCTTTATTCGCCGTAGTTTTAAAGGTGATCGCCTTTATTCGACGGTTTTCCGCGAATATTTAGCTCAGTTATTTGCTAAAGGTTACTCGGTTGAGTATTTCAGTGAAGGCGGCCGTTCTCGTACTGGGCGTTTACTTCCCGCTAAAACAGGCATGTTATCAATGACCATTCAAGCGATGTTACGCGGCTTAAATCGCCCTGTGACCTTGGTACCGGTTTATATTGGTTACGAGCACGTAATGGAAGTGGGTACGTATGCCAAAGAGCTACAAGGCAAACGCAAAGAAAAAGAAAATGTCGGCCAAGTACTGCGTACTCTACGTAAATTACGTAATTTTGGTAAAGGCTACGTCAACTTTGGTGAGCCGTTATCACTCAATCAATATTTAAATGATAACGTGCCTGACTGGCACCAAGATATCAATCCAATAGAGCCGCAGCGTCCAAACTGGCTATCACCAGTGGTGAATGATTTAGCGGTTAAGATGATGACCCATATTAATGATGCAGCCGCCACTAACGCGCTAACATTATGTGCGCTAGCACTGTTGTCATCTCGCCAACGAGCATTAAGCCGTAGTTCATTAGAGCAGCAAATTGAATGTTATCTTGAACTGCTACGTAATGCACCGTACTCAAGTCATTGCACTACGCCAAAAGATAATGCCACTCAATTAGTTGATCATGCGATTACCATGGATAAATTCTTGGTTGAGCGTGACGTACTCGGTGAAATTATCTCACTGGATCGTGAGCAATCAATCTTAATGACTTACTATCGCAACAACATTATTCACTTGTTTGCGCTACCGTCACTAATTGCTCATATGGTGATACAACAACAATGCTTAACCCGAGCTGAAATCCATCAAAAAGTTGAATTATTGTATCCGTTCTTAAAAGCTGAATTGTTCTTACGTTTTGATGCAGAGCAATTAACGCTAGAAATTGATCGTCTAATCGCAGAGCTTGTTCGCCAGCGATTATTACTACTTAATGGTGACAGCATTGCGATTAATAATGCTCGAATTGGGCCATTACAACTGCTAGCTCGTACCATTACTGAAACCTTACAACGTTACGCCATTGCACTGACGCTACTCAACGCTGATCCGCAATTACCAAAAACCGATTTAGAACAACAGAGCCAAGTGCTTGCTCAGCGTTTAAGTCGCTTACATGGTATTAATGCTCCTGAGTTTTTCGATAAAGGCGTATTTAGTACATTAGTCAAAACGTTACGTAATGAAGGCTACCTTAATGATGAGTGTCATGCTGTGACACAACCGGTAGAGAAACTGGCAGATTTATTGACGTCATTAGTTTCACCTGAAGTGAAATTAACCATTCAAGCTGTGATGCAGCCAGATGAAGAACCAACCAACGACTAACGGTTCGCCATAAAAAAAGCGCCTAACGGCGCTTTTTTTATGCTCCAAGATCATGGCTATTGATCGCTTATTGCCATAATACACTCAGGCTAATACCGATAAATATCACCATTCCGACGTAATTATTATTTAAAAATGCTTTAAAACATTGTTCACGTTGGCGGCCTTGAATCAGCATTTGTTGATAAACAAACAAAGCTGAAGCTAATAACAATGCCCAATAATAACCTTGATTTAATTGTAAAATACCACCGATAGCAATCAATAACATGATCGTTGCTAACTGTAATAAACCCACAATTAATTTATCAAACCGACCAAAAAGAATCGCGGTGGATTTAATTCCAACCTTGAGGTCATCATCACGATCAACCATCGCATACAGCGTATCGTAAGCAATGGTCCATAAAATATTGGCTGCAAATAATAACCATGCCACGGCAGGTAACGCACCCGATTGAGCAGCGTATGCCATCGGAATTGACCACCCAAATGCCGCCCCTAATACCAATTGTGGTAAATGAGTATAACGCTTCATAAATGGATAAGCCGCAGCCAGTATTACAGCGACTACCGACAACATAATGGTAAGGTTATTCATGGTGAGTACTAATAAAAACGACACTAACACCAATAAAATAAATAACCCTAACGCTTCACGTTCAGAGACTTTCCCTGATGGCATTGGACGATTAGCGGTACGCTTTACATGGCCATCAACATTGCGATCTGCAAAATCATTGATCACGCAACCCGCGGCGCGCATAAACACCACCCCCAGCACAAACACCACTAATACATCTAATTTAGGAAAACCATCCCCAGCTAAAAATAACGCCCACAAGGTTGGCCATAACAACAATAAACTGCCAATTGGGCGATCAAAACGGGCTAACTGCCAAAAAGCTCTGGCCTTGGTTATTTCTAACATCCTTTTTCCTTAGCATATACTGGCGATTCGGTTAAGAATAGCTCCGCCACCAGCATTGGCTTTTCATTGATCCATAATCGCGAACGTCGTGCCCATCGAGGCTGCTGTTGAGTGCCAAGATTGGCGACTTCCAAAGCGTCACGGCGTGAATTTCTATCATTAAAAACACGATAACCTAACGGTATATTGCCTAAATCGACAAGGTCTTGCTCTGCACCACTTAAGGTTGTCATTGGGATCAACGTTCGCGCAAATACCCATGGTTGTTGATCACCATAAAGCATAACTTCTCGTTCTAAACAATCACTGTCACCGATAAGCTGCCGTTCCATTACTGACAGATGGCTGTTGCTGATCATTGTCTGCGCTAACACCGTCACTGTAAAATGTTGACAATATTGTGCCAATCGACGTGACAATGATGCCGATTCTAGCAACCAGGCTCCATGTGATGTTTGTTCTAATGCCCATGATTGCACCGAGTACCATTTAGCACTTTGAATCAGGGGACTGTACAACTGCTTGAATTCCGACATTTTTTATACTACAAAATTAACAAACACGTGATCAAAACACTTGGTAGAAAGCGGTTAATTTATTACCATATTGATCTGCTATTGTAGCAAGAGGTAACGACTTCGAATATCGTTAACGCTAGTAGATTACACCTTGTTGCGTCTAAATGTCCCTAACTGCATGAGTATCATGATGAAAAAAACTGTTTTTGTAGTAAGTTTCTTGATGGCGATAACATTCCTTTCGCCAATCACTTATGCAAAACAGCCCGCAACTGAGTCGGCTCAGTCAGGTATTACTTATTACACCTTAACACCTGATATCATAACTAATTATGTTATTAATGGTACTCGTCTCGGGTATATTCGACTCCAAGTTGACTTAATGCTCACCGACAATAATCAACGGGCTAACATTGAACACCATGCGCCACTGATTCGCGATAGCATTATCAGCATTATTAACCAACAACCGGAACAACAAATAAAATCCTTAGCTGGACGTGAAAAAATTCGTCAGTTAAGCAAACAAAAAATTAACCAATTATTAGTCGCTGAAACGGGTCACTCTTCCGTTAATGAATTGTTATTTACTCGATACTTATACCAATAATTACCCATAAAAAAAGCGCCCAAAGGCGCTTTTTTTTATAGCCGTTTTCTATAATAATGGCTATGCGGCGGCGATCACTGCTTGTGGTTGGTGCTCAGTAATATAATCACCAATCAATTGTTGTTGTAATGGCGTTAAATACAAACCTAATTTACTTCGACGCCATAGCGCATCAGTTGCGGTTTGTACAAACTCATACGCCATTAAATAATCCAGCTCACACTGATAAACCCCTTCACCGAAATGTTGTCCCATTTCAGCTTCAGTGGTGATTCCAGCAAATAACGTCTCTGCTCGAATACCATAATTATGTGCGATGCGCTGACAAGTAAACGTCGTTAACCATGGGTACTGTTGCTGCAACTGTGCGGCTAATTTATCACCATCAAAATTAGCACTGCCCCCTGGCAAATAACTGTCTTTAGTCCAAGATGGGCCTATTTGAGAATAAAATGGCGCTAACTTAGCTAACGCTGATTCTGCCAATTTTCGATAAGTAGTGAGCTTACCACCAAAAACCGACAGTAAAGGCGCTTCATCTGCTTGCTGCTCTAACTCTAAGGTATAATCACGTGTCACCGCTTGTGGGGAATCGGATTCATCATCACACAATGGTCGAACGCCACTCCAACTCCATACCACATCTTCTCGCTGGCATTGGTGCACAAAATGGTTGTTATACACCTTAAGTAAATAATCAATTTCTTGATCATCAATAGCGACATCACGTGGATCACCATGGTATTCAACATCGGTGGTACCTATCACCGAGAAGCGATCCAAGTATGGAATCACAAACACAATCCGGTTATCTTCATTTTGAAGAATATACGCTTGTGGTTGATCATGCACTCGTGGCACCACAATATGGGAGCCTTTAATTAACCGAATATTACGTGGCGAAATCAAATCAGTGCTGTGATCATAAAACGATTTCACCCAAGGTCCGGTCGCATTCACCAACCCATGCGCATAACGTTGAAAAACCTCACCCGACAACTGATCTTTAATGGTGACACACCACAAATCCCCTTCTCGAACGGCTTGTTCTACTCGACAGCGATTGCGTACTTCAGCGCCTTTTTGGTCAGCTTCCATCGCATTTAAAATCACCAGTCGCGCATCATCAACCCAGCAATCAGAGTATTCAAAACCTTGTTTAATCGAGGGTACTAATACTGATTCAACACCAAATGATAACCCTTTACTGGCAGGGAGAGTGGTGCGTTTTCCTAGGTGATCATATAAGAATAATCCAGCACGAATCATCCATGCGGGACGTAAATGCGGTTGATGTGGCAGTCGAAAACGCATTGGTTTGGCAATATGGGGCGCTTTTTTAAGTAGCACTTCCCGCTCAGCTAAGGCTTCTGCTACTAATCGAAATTCATAATGCTCAAGGTAACGTAAGCCACCATGAATTAACTTAGAGCTTGCTGATGAGGTCGCAGAAGCAAAATCATCGGCTTCATAAAGACCGACACTCAACCCGCGACCTGCGGCATCAGCAGCAATGCCAGTACCATTAATGCCGCCACCAATCACTATTAAATCTAACGTTTGACTATTTTCGAGGCCGCTTAATGCTACTGTCATAATATTCACACCCATTCAATCAAACATAACAAAACGAACTATAAATGTTCGTTCGAAAGTAATTAATTTGATAATAGCGTATATATTGATCTAATCCAGCCTTAGTTAATATTGTTGTGACATAAGTTTGATCATTAGCGCAAATTTGATGTTTATCGCTATTTGGGCAAAAAAAACGGGCTTCTTTAATAGAAGCCCGTTAGTGCAGTCTTTATTTATCGCGGTAAGCGTTTACACCACAACTTCAAAATGGATCTCATTTTCCTGCAACCGTTCAACAAGGCTGACAGGAGGAAGTTGGTCAGTAAACAGCATATTAACTTGGCTAATATCGCCTAAATTCACCATCGCATTACGACCAAATTTAGTATGATCAACACCTAACATCACACAGCGACTATTTTCAATGATCGCTTGCTTAACGCGAACTTCATGGTAATCAAAATCTAATAATGAACCATCAAGATCAATACCACTGATACCTAGAATGCCAAAATCTAACCGAAATTGTGACACAAAATCGAGAGTTGCTTCACCGACAATACCACCATCACGATTACGCACCTCACCGCCGGCTAAAATAACGCGAAAGTCTTCCTTCGCCATCAATAAACTGGCGACATTCAAGTTATTGGTGACAATCCGTAAATCCTTATGATTCATTAACGCGCGAGCCACTGCTTCTGGAGTGGTACCAATATCAATGAATAAGGTTGCGCCATCTGGAATATGACTCACCAATGCTTGAGCAATACGATCTTTTTGCTCTAATTGTAATACCTGACGGGTGGTATAAGCAGTATTCACTGAACTGGAAGGAACCGTTGCACCACCATGATGACGGCGAATTTTATTTTCATCAGCCAATTCATTAAGATCACGACGAATAGTTTGTGGGCTTACATTAAAACGTGCCACAAGATCATCCGTACTGACGTATCCCTGACTCATAACTAAATCAATAATTTCTTGATGACGTTTACTTTGCTTCACGGCTGAGAAAGCTCCTATCTATACCTGCCATATTCAGCAATGAAAGGTAATAAAAACAAGGCTTCGCCAATGCGAAGCCTTTTTATATTACCTACAGCTCAACTAAGAAGCCAAATTTAATCACCCATTTTGCTGTTGTAACTCAAGTTGTTGCTGTTTATAGGCCTTCTTTTCACCAATCATAGTGATAATAAAGAAGAAAATAGCAAGCACACACGAGGCCGTTAGAACAATAAAGCCACCATCCCAACCAAAATGATCAACGGTATAACCAAGCAATGCGTTTGCAGCAACCGCCCCCCCTAAATAACCAAATAGCCCGGTTAATCCAGCGGCGGTTCCTGCGGCCTTTTTAGGTGCCAGTTCTAACGCATACAAACCAATTAACATTACTGGGCCATAAATAAGGAAACCAATCGCAACCAATGCCATCATATCGACACTTGGATTACCCGGAGGATTCAACCAGTAGACCAATACCGCAACGGTCACTAGGGCCATAAATAAAATTCCGGCAGGCGCACGACGACCTTTAAACAGCTTATCGGATATCCAACCACATAATAATGTGCCCGGGATCCCTGCCCACTCATAAAGGAAATAGGCCCATGATGATTTATCTACGGTAAAACCTTTAGCTTCGCCTAAATACACGGGAGCCCAATCTAAAACACCATAGCGAATCAAATAAACAAACGCGTTCGCAATCGCAATGAACCACAATAATTTATTATTAAAAATATATTTAAAGAAAATTTCTTTCGCCGTCATCTCTTGTTCAAACGACTTATCATAACTTTCAGGATAATCATCTTTGTATTCTTCAATCGGTGGTAAACCACAAGATTGCGGAGTGTCACGCATCACTAAGATGGTAAACCCAGCCACCAGCAGCGCAAAGAAAGCCGGAACATAGAAAGCAGAACGCCAATCATCATTAAACGCCCATAAACCAAATATAAATAATGGACCAATTAAACCGCCACCAACGTTATGGGCCACATTCCATACCGAAACCAATCCACCTCTTTCTTTATGTGACCACCAGTGAACCATGGTTCGCCCACACGCTGGCCATCCCATCCCTTGAAACCAGCCATTTAAAAATAACAGCACAAACATCGCTGTAATGCTGCCTGTCGCCCATGGCATAAAACCAAAGCACAGCATCACTATTGATGACAATATCAATCCTGAGGCTAAAAAGAAGCGAGGATTGGATCGATCCGATACATTCCCCATTAAAAATTTAGATAAGCCATAAGCAATTGATACTGCCGCTAACGCAACCCCTAATTCACCGCGACTATAGCCATATTCTTCAATCAAATAGGGCATTGCTAGCGAAAAGTTTTTACGCACTAAATAGTAACCGGCATAACCAAAAAAAATACCAACAAACAATTGCCACCGTAACCGCTTATAGACCGGATCAATACTGCCATCAGGCAAGCGCTGTTTATGCGCTACGGGGGTAAATAAACCAAACATAGATGTTCCTTTCTGTTATCTCACTACTGTAGGGCAGCGTGTGCCGTTGACGTATATCAATACGTTGCTGGCATCTTATGGGGATTGTTTTTGGATTTAACCTACAAACAATCGTTTTATTTTCGATATCGATCAAAACAACACGAATTATTGCGCGAATGGTTGATTAAAAATGTGAAAACAGTCAAAGACAGACAGATAAATATGAATAGATATGAAAATAACGCGGGTTTATATCAACATTGGACTCACTATCAAATAATCAACAGCTTTAGTTAATATCAATATAATAATCACTACCACAGTGATATTAGTAGGCTTAACATCACCGTGGTAGTTGCAGGGGAAACAAGCACAAAGCTAGTGTTTAGAACGCAGTAATTTAGCATCCACGAAAGCAATCGCACAGCCAGTTAATAGTCCCATTAGATGAGCCATATTGGCAATTGCAATCCCAGCCGGTTCAGCAAAACCAATAACAAGCCACACCAACATAAATACCACGTAAGAGCGAGCAATCACTAACCCACGCTGTGGTGCAAGCCAACCCATCCACCAGATATAACCTAATAAGGCATAAACGACTCCAGATAAGCCACCAAAATTAGGTCCATCCAACCAGAATTGACCAAAACCTGAAATCAATGATGAGATCAAAAATAACTGGACGAGTTTTGCAGAACCACTATGGCGTTCAATCTGCCCACCTAAAAGCCACCACCACAAACAGTTAAAAATCACATGCAGCGCTGAGAAATGGAGCAAGGCATGACTAAAATAACGCCACAGCTGCCATTGATCACCATTCATAAATGGGAAATGGAACCAATTAAATAACAGTGATTCAAACCCTAATAACCACAATCCGTAAATAACCAGTGATGCCACCATCACCAACAAGGTAAATGGACCCGCTTGCGCTTTGACCATCGACACTAAACTAGGGCTGGAATAATCAAATTTTGCAGTACGGCTTTCTGCAACTTGCCATGATGCTTCTTGATATTTACTATCATTGGGATTAGCAATAAATGCCTTTAATTCAGCTTCGGCTTCTATCAGATATTGGCTATCAGATAACCATAGTGCGAACTTCCCTTCAGGCTCTGGCGCTAAAGTCAGTTCAATACCTCGCGAAGCCATATAATCAATAAATGCTTGCGCATGACGAGGGTTATAAAATTCAGCTAAGCGATGCATAGTTATCACTCTAATGGATAGGACATAAATAAGTAGTAAAAACGGCAACGTGTAACTTAAATACACGTAACATATGCCAATTTATTCTTATTTTATCAATGGCAAACTTAACTAAGCTTGTACCATAGGTAAGGCTTCACGACGCCAAGCTTCAAAACCACCATCAATGCTATACACCTGCTCATAACCCTGATTAGCTAAATATTGCGCGGCGCCTTGACTGCTGACACCGTGATAGCACATCACTAACAATGGTTGTTCAAAATCAACTTCATCCATCAATGTTACCATTGTATCGTTAGTAAGGTGAAAGGCTGCTTGAGCATGCGCTAGTGCATAAGACTGGGGATCGCGAATATCAACCAATACGGCTTGTGGTTGTTGTAATAATTGCAGGGCATCTTGTACTGAAATATGTTGAAACTGTTCCATGGGTCTTCCTTTTTAGAGTGACAATATCGTGAATAGCAATGGCTGAAATGCTATTTATGATCACGATCGATGCTATCGAAATGAGATCGACAACACACGATCCTGACAATTGATCTGCTCAAAACGGCAGTTAATGACTATTGTACCTCAGCTTAACTGCGGTATCTCCCACCAAAAAATAAGGTTTTATCCACATAATAACCATCCGTAACAACAATAACAGTTCAATACCAACAAGGGGTTATTGCTGATTATAATTACCAACCGCACACAAAGTAACCACCTGTGGAAAAATCTGTGGATTGCGTTGATAATGTGGTTTGCTATAAAAAGATCCACTATATGTAGATCGGATCCTACTATAAGCTGTGGATAAGTCAGCTAAGCATACACACAACTATTCACAAATGTGACCTATAACACATAAAATCAGGTAGATAACCGCAGCTGATCAAATCACGATTATCCACCGCCAATTAAGGCGATCAACAGCTACAAAAAAACCGACACTAAGGTCGGTTTTTATTGCATCGATTAATGACACTTATTAGTAAAAATCACCAACGGCATCTTTAAGCTTCTTCATGGCATTTTTTTCTAGCTGACGAATACGCTCAGCAGAAACGCCATAACTATCAGCTAAATCTTGTAGCGTCGACTTTTGATCGTCAAGCCAGCGCGAACGAACAATGTGCTGACTTCGTTCATCAAGACTGGCTAATGCTTGTGATAAGCGATTATTGGCATGATTTTCCCAATTACTTTCTTCATAACTCAAGGCAACATCTGAGCCTTTATCTTCAAGGAAATAAGCGGGAGCCATCGGCGTTGAGTCACGTTCATCGTCATCATTTTGCATTTCAAACGTCGGATCTTGTGCCGCTAAACGTGATTCCATCTCACGTACTTCAGCCGGCTCTACACCGAGCTGTTCAGCGACCATATTCACTTCGTCATTATTAAACCAACCTAAACGCTTCTTTGATTTACGTAAATTAAAAAATAATTTCCGTTGCGCTTTGGTGGTAGCAACTTTAACGATACGCCAATTACGTAGTACATATTCATGGATCTCAGCTTTGATCCAATGTACCGCAAACGACACTAATCGAACGCCGACTTCAGGATTAAAGCGTTTAACCGCCTTCATCAAGCCAATGTTGCCTTCTTGAATTAAATCAGCAATAGGTAAGCCATAGCCAGAATATCCACGCGCAATATGTACTACGAATCGTAAATGGGACATCACTAACGCTTTAGCAGCATTAATATCACCGTCATAGTGTAGAGCTTCAGCAAGCTCCTTCTCACGCTCAGGCGTTAGCATTGGATAACGGTTTACAGTCTGAATATAACTTTCAAGACTATCCGCCGAAACTAGAACTAATTTCGACATCTCATTTGACATTCGAAAACCTCGTGTAATTTTTGTGCGATCACAACGGTTATTGAGCATGTGCTAACGTTGTGTGAACCGACAATGATGCCTGTAAACATAGTTAAAATGCAAGCCGTAGCGCAAATATATATGCTTATAAGCATCATTTTTTCTTATCGTGTTGTTTTAAAATCCTTAACAACAGCGCTTATACCGGGTTAATTTCACGTAAATGACGCCCAGCTGCTAAACGAGCAGCCATCAGACCAAGGAAGGTTGCGACCATTATCATGATCAAGCTTTCATCCCAACTAAGTCCCAACATTCTAAAATTACTGCCATATAAATTAGATAGCTGTGCAACAGCATCACCTAATAATAAACTCACCCCTTGGGTTAACCCCCATGCAATTAATGCGGCAATCAAGCCATACCACACCCCGACATACAGATAAGGGCGTAGAATATAACTATTGGTTGCACCCACCATTTTCATGACTTGGATTTCATCTTTATGGCTAAGCACCTGTAAACGCAGCGTGTTACCAACAATTAAGAACACTGCAAATAACATTAAGCCTGACATTAATAACGCTAATGCAATCGCTAATTGTTGAATAGCGGCTAAGCGCTGTAGCCAGTCACGATCTAAACGCACTTCTGCAACGTGATTTTGCTGGCCTAATTTTGAAGCTAATTCATTGGCTTTAGCCGTTGTCTGCCAATCACTTTTCGGCTCAACAATCACTACCGCGGGTAAAGGATTATTTTGCTCGTCAAACAAACTGAGGGCTTTATCAAAGCCACCATTTTGGCGGAACTGTTCTAATCCTTGATCGGCAGTAATATATTTAACGCTATTAACTTGTGACCAGTTTTTAATTTTATCAGCCAGAGCCTGACCATCGTCATTAGTCGTATCATGCTGTAAATACAAAGTTATTTGACTTGGGTTTTGCCATGCGTCAGCAACTGCTGTAATATTTTTTGCCATTAAATAAAAAGTACATGGCAAGGTTAATGCGACAGCTAACACCGCAAGGGTTAAAAAATTCCCCAATGGACGGCGAAACATGTCTTTTAATGCAGAGCTTGCTTGTTGGCGATGAATTGCAAAAAAACCAATAGATTTACGCGCCATGTGCAAGCTCCCTTAAATTACCTTTATGTAGATCTAAACGACGATAATCACGGCTAGCAAGCAATGAGGTATCATGCGTTGCCATCAATACGGTGACACCAACGCGATTAAATTCTTCAAATAATCGCAACACTTGTTGTGATAATTCTGCATCAAGGTTACCCGTTGGTTCATCAGCCAACAGTAACATTGGTTTGTTAACAACAGCACGCGCAATACCCACGCGCTGTTGCTCACCACCAGATAATTGGATAGGCAAACATTTCGCCTTATCCAATAATCCAACTTTATCCAACGCTGCGCTCACACGACGTTTGATATCATGTTCATTCATTTGCTCAACCCGTAATGGCAACGCAATATTATCGAAAACACTGCGATCCATTAAAAGCTTATGATCTTGAAAAATAATACCAATATTGCGGCGCAAAAATGGGATTTGCTTATTTGGCAATCGAGTGATGTCGTGACCATTGAACCAGATCTTGCCGTCACTTGGACGCTCAAGGGCACAAATTAACTTCAGCAGGGTACTTTTACCGGCCCCAGAGTGACCCGTTAGAAAAGCCATATCTGCTGGTTTAAGGTGAAAATCTACTTTTTGTAGGGCTTGCCTACCACCACGATAAGCTTTACTTACCTGCTGAAATCGAATCACTTTATCATTCCTCGTTGCTAAATAACGCTTCTATAAACTCATCGGCCGCAAACGGTCGTAAATCATCAATCCCTTCACCAATACCAATATAACGAATCGGAATATTAAATTGATCAGCAATTGCAAAAATAACACCACCTTTAGCAGTACCATCTAATTTAGTAATAGTGATCCCCGATACTGGCGCCACTTCACTAAATAATTTGGCCTGACTAATGGCATTTTGACCTGTACCAGCATCTAATGTCAGCATAATTTCATGCGGTGCTTCGATATCAACCTTCTGCATTACTCGCACAATTTTACGCAACTCTTCCATTAAGTTGCCTTTGTTTTGCAAACGCCCTGCGGTATCAGCAATAACAACATCAATGTTTTTCGCTTTAGCGGATTCAATCGCATCAAAGATCACTGACGCACTATCGGCACCGGTATGTTGAGCAATCACGGGAACATGATTACGCTCACCCCAAACTTGTAACTGCTCAACGGCAGCTGCACGGAAAGTATCACCTGCCGCCAACATTACCGATTTGCCTTCCGCTTGAAATTGCTTGGCTAATTTGCCAATGGTGGTCGTTTTACCGACACCATTTACACCAACCATTAAAATAACATACGGCTTTTTGGTCATATCAACCACTAATGGTTGCTCAACCTTTGCCAGCATTTCACCCAACTCATCTTTTAATAAACCGTATAATGCTTCACCATCATGCAATTCACTACGAGACGCTTTATCTGTCAGGTTATTAATGATCTTTAATGTGGTATCCATCCCCACATCAGCAATTAATAATTGCTCTTCTAGTTCTTCAAATAACTCATCATCAATTTGTTTACCACGGAACAAACCAAAGAAACCAGCACCAAAGTTGGTTTTTGTGCGTTTTAAACCACGCATTAAACGGCTAAAAAAGCCTTCTGATTTTGGTTTTTCTTGTTCAACAGCAGTGGTAACCACAGCCACATCAGTATCATCTGTCGTGGTAATTGTCTCACTACCACTTACCTCTTCAGCGGTTTCCTCAACTGATGTTAGTAATAACTCACTATCATCATTAGGTTCATCAGCTAAAGGTTTTTTGGTATTGGCTGCGATTACATTTTCATCATCAATGACACTGTCTGTTACTAAGGTGTCTTTTTGATGATCATTTTCTTGCAACGTTGCAGCCAATTGGCGATCATTCGTTTCAGCTACTAATTCTGATTCGATGGGTGTTTCTAGCTCAAGTTCATGATTATGACTGGCTTTCAACGGCTCATCGTCAGAGGAATGTGTTGATTGTTGGCTATCAACCGAGCCATCAACTACTGATTGATCAGTAGCTTGTTCCTTTGGTGCGTCGTTATCTTCAGAGCTAAATCCTAGCCATGAAAATAATCCGCGTTTCTTTTTTTCTGCCATTGGCAAATCCTAGCGCTTGATTGGTACAATTTACGGCCTAAAAACAGGTGTATACTATCATTTTCTTAACGGTCAAAAAAATCTATGACGCAGCGAAGACAGCAAACAACTCGCAAAACACAAAATAATCGTCCTGGTGGGTTCGTTAGAATCATCAGCGGACAATGGCGTGGACGCAAATTACCCGTTCATGATGTCGAAGGACTCCGTCCAACCACTGACCGTGTCAAAGAAACACTTTTCAACTGGTTAGCGCAAGACATTTATCAATCTAAATGCCTTGACCTCTTTACTGGTAGTGGTGGTTTAAGTTTTGAAGCACTTTCTCGTGGTGCAGAAAGCGTTACGATGCTTGAGCTTGATAAAAAAGCCGCCGCACAACTTGAAATCAACCTCAACACAGTAAAAGCGACCAATGCCACCGTAGTAAATGGCGACAGTTTACGCTTTTTGTCACAAACAGGTACGCCACACGATATTATTTTTATCGATCCACCGTTTAGAAAAGATCTTATTCAGGATGTTATCACAGCGTTAGAAAATAATGGCTGGTTAACACCACATGCAATGATTTATATTGAAGCAGAAAAGGAATTAGGTCAGTTGGCAATCCCTAGCCACTGGCATTTACATCGCGAAAAAAACGCAGGCCAAGTGTGCTACCGTTTATTTGCTAGAGAGGAACCATGAAAGCACTGATCATTACTGCCAAAATAGCGATAGCCTTAGTATGGCTGATATTATTTATTAACATCGTCCACCCTTTCCCTGGGGTTTCTGCAATAGCACTTTATATCATGACCGCATTTTTATTCATGATGCACGGTTTGCAAATGCTGATTTTCGTTGGTGCGTTTGGTGATAAAATCAATATGTCGCGTTGGGAGCATTGGTCAATTTTAATTTTTGGTATCTTCGCGCTGCTTGATATTCGTCGCAAGCACATGATGTAATATCCATTGAGCGGGCAACATCACTGGTGCTCGCTTTTATTTCTTTTATTCCAAACACTGACGCATTATTCTTCACGATCATGCTGACAATGCCAACATAATTCAAATTGCCCCTGATTCACTTCACCACAATGACCACAATACCAATCAAGATAATCGTTACGTAAATAATTACCAATCACCACTAACGCTTGTTGCCATTGAGACCCGATCACCCATAACTGCACCTCAACCACACTCATCGGTAACTCTCCTGCTGCCGCGGCCAATGCTTCCCCAGTCAACCGTACTGATATCCCTGTGTTTTCTAACAATCCTTTTAAACTATGTGCTTCTAAACTATTGCCTGCGCTATATACACATTGCCATTGTTGATCCGTCATACTCCTGCTCCAATAAACGGACTAATCATCATTTAAAGATAGCAATAGATAATCAAATCTCTGTCTCTAATATTAAACCCATTTTATGATGTCAGTAGCCAAATCACTACGTAAAGTAAATAAAACAACCTCACAAAAACACATAAAAACCCCAAAAACAACCAATATAAAAATAAAAAACCACTCAAAAAAAACAATAAAATACAAAAGGTTATTTTTTAAACATCACAAAAAAACAAAAATAATATATAAAACCAACCAACATTGAATAAAAAGATAAAAACAACGTATTAAATATTTAAAAATAATGAAAAACCAACAACTTAGCTGTTTTTCATACAAAACCTATAACCCCCAAAAATGATAAATTTAAAAAATAACACCAAAACAGCATTACAGTTAAATATCTCCATTTTTTGCGTATTTATAACAAAAATCATTAAGAGTGATAATCAACCCTCACAATAAAACAAAAAATCGCATTAAAAACAAAGAGTAAACCAAATAAGAAAAGCAAACAACACTAATTAACATAAAAATAACACCAAAGAAAACACTGTTTTAATGGTGATAAAAGGCTTTTATTGTCACTCTAAAATGTTTTTATCCAAGATAATCACCACTCAACCTTGTCAAAATGGTTAAAAACATGTTATCTTTGTTGTCAAGATAAAAAACACACCACCTCCAAGGATTGAAAACATGCTGACACATTCACAAAAACAAGGCCTTGTAATGATTGCTGTTGTTGTTGGTCTAATGACACTACCTATTATTTACTAAGCCTCATTCAAGAAACAAAAAAATAGCGCCTAATGGCGCCATTTTTTTATCTATACCCTGAATATTCAGCATTGTTATAACGTAATGTGCTGCCAATGATAAAAATAGAACCCCAACGCCGCTAACGTAATCCCACCCAAAAGCAAAACAGCAGCTCCCCACACTAAGCGACTACTGCGTGGCATTAATTCCATTTCACACTCAGCACATAAATCCATAAACAATTGATAATTCTCAGTATCAAAGCCATCTTCCGTCATTAACTTCTGATGTATTACATTGATTTCATTTAATTTACTAGAGATTTCATCAGGAAAGCGATTATCACAACTCTCAACTAATTGAGTTAAGTCAGAGCCTTTCGCGTGATAATGTTGGCGTAATAAGTCTTCTAACCGACGTGATCTCTCAATGACTTGTTCAATATCCATCATCACCTCCCTAAATATTCAATTATGATTACCTTACCTAAGCTACCCATTCAACATAGTGTTTTAGTAAAATAATTGTATTCAGATCACGATTTTATTATCCATAGTTAGGTATGTATAAATTTGCTGTGAATAATATCGCTGTATTTATTTAATATAGCTGATTAACGACCAAGGAGCTTGGAGATGCCGACATGGATTATTGTCGTACTATGCCTACTATTACTACTGGCATTAACCTATTTTATCTATAACTATCGCCGTCATATCTTAGGTATTGATGCACCAGAAAAAAAGATTGAAGTTCAGATTTTAGATAAACAAAGTAACCGTATTATTGGTGCCCAACCAGGAGAGGAAGATGAAGAATATTGGTTTTATGTACAACCGTTAACAGGGGGGCCTAAACGTGAATTCATGATTGGCATTCATTATTACCATGCGCTTAATCCTGGGGACATCGGCACCATGACCTACCGTGGCCAACAATTCATTCATTTCGCGTTACAACGCCAATAAATATCGCACTGTTTGCTCATTGTCTAATGAGCAAACAGATGATAAATGCGGTTATGGCACCAACCACGCCGTATAACGATGACGACTCAACAACCAACTGGTCGCTAAAGCTAAACTCGCAGCAATTAATGTCCATACTGGAATCGCAATTAATGGATTGGCAAAATAAAGATCATATTGACGTAATGGCCACAAAAAGATCGGATGGATCAAATACACACCAAGGCTATATTTACTTAACCAACCTAATTTAGTCTGAGTCGACGCACTAAACTTATTACTCACCGCTCGACAAAGTAAGAATACCGTTGCTGCAACCACCGCTGTATTCAAGGTTTTATATGACATCCAGCGAGCGACTTTATATTCATCAGCAGCAAAACTATGACTGATCACATTATAGTCAGTTGCGACAACCGCAATCAGTGCTAATGGCAATAACACCTTTAAACTTGGCCAACGGTATTGATACAGGCAATAACCAAGTAATAAATAGCCGCTATATAATAAATAGGTTTCACTCCATAAACCGTCAATATAAAACAGATATAAACCGGTGATCAGCAGCCATACCATAATGACCCCCTTCACTTGTCCTGGTTCTGCTTTTTGTACCCACCACTGAATAACCGGAATAACCAAATAAAGCGGAATGAAATAATAGAAAAAACCAAGATGATAATAGGTTTCATGGGTCGGTAGTTTTTTCAGTACCGACCAACTTAATGCGCTATCAAAACCATTAACCGTTAGACCAGAGAAGAAGGCATAGAACACCGACCATACTAAAAAGGGAATCAGTACTTTGCCAAACCGACGTTTAATATAGTAGACGGGATCAAAAGAACGTTGATCACTAAGCATAAGAGCACCAGTGATCATAATAAACACCGGTACAGCCCAGCGACTAAGGCTATTAAACGTAATTGCACTCATCCACTGCCAATCGGGTATCTGACCAATTTGATCTCGATAGGGGCCAAGGACATGGATCACGACAACTGCCAAGGCAGCAACCACTCGCAGTAAATCAAAAAATCCTATTTTTTCTCTCACCAATGGCCCCTTATATAAAAAGCAGATACAAAAAAGCAGAGCCATAATCATTTACGGCTCTGCTTTGAATATAGCAGTCACTTAGCAGCAAGTATCTATCACAGTGATGAATTAACCGATAACTCACTCATTGTTGACAGCAATTTTACCTGATAGTTAAGGCTGTTGACGTGTGGCAGCTAATACAATTTCACGCACACATAAATTTTGAGGCTGGTTATAAGCATAGCTAATCGCGTTGGCAATATCTTGCGGTGCAATTACACCCCCCATGCCTTGTTTCCATTCTTGGTAGCCTGCTTTAATCGCATCACTACTAGTATGGCTTAATAACTCAGTTTCAACAGCGCCAGGGGCAATAGTAATAAAGCGCACATTATCATCTGCCACTTCTTCACGAATATTTTCAGTGATAGCGTGTACCGCAAATTTAGTACCGCAATAAGCTGCATGATTAGGGAATGTTTTACGACCAGCGATTGAGCTGATATTAATAACAGTACCTGTTTTACGTGCTTTCATGCCCGCAAGAACCACATGAATACCGTTTAGCATCCCCATTACATTGACATTAAACATGGTTTGCCATTCGGTAGGATCCTGCTCATCAGCAAGACCAAGTAGCATCATACCAGCATTATTAATTAAGCAATCTACTGGGCCAAATTTTTGCTCAGCTTCAGCAACTGCCGCCGCAATTGCTTTAACATCCGTTACATCTACTTTGCGGCACAATGTATTAGGTAGGTTTAGTGCTTCCATCGCTTCAACACGACGTGCTAAAAGTAATAGCGGATACCCTTCCGCAGCTAATTTACGCGCAGTAGCTTCACCAATACCTGAACTTGCACCCGTGATCACAACTAAAGATTTCGACATGTTTTTTTTCCTCTAGAATAAACCGCACTATTGATGCAGCCAGCTAAGATGCTGTTGATGGCAATAACTATAGAACGAATTACCACAGCTGAAAAATATCTATTTCCTTGGTTTATCATCAACAAAAACTATGGATAACAACAAACCGTCATAAGTTTCAGCAATGTGATAGGCTAACAAGGTCTTTTTCAATCGAGTATTAACGGATGGATTTACGCTTATTACGATTTTTTATTGCTGTTTATGAAGAAAAAAATATCACCTTAGCCGCAGAACGATGCTGTGTGTCTCAACCATCAATATCGAGTGGCATCAAGCAATTAGAGCAAGAGTTAGCGACTCAGCTTTTTATTCGTCATAAAAAAGGGGTTAACCTTACCGATGAAGCACACTACCTTTATCCATTAGCGATTCGATTGTTAAATGACGTTAATACCCTGCCGCAACTCTTTCAGCAACGTACTGAACGTTTACCGCTAACACTGGCTAATTTTGCCGATCTTAGCCAAAGTCAGTTAGCGATTGTATTAGCACAACTGCACCAGCAAATTCCTAATCTTTTAATTGAATTAGTCGATCATGATAAAAAAGCCGATGCGCGATTAACACTAGACATGTTTAAAGCTGAAGATGAGATTTTTCTGCCATTATGGGATGAAGATTATGTGCTGTGTATGTTGCCCGATCACCCACTAGCAAGCCTAACCAGCGTATCGCCACAGCAATTACACCAACATGATTTTATTGAATGTCCGCCGTGTGAGGCTCACCAACAAACCATAGGCTTACTGGCATGTGATGGTCTATCGGTTAATTTAGTGGCAAAAGCTGAACATAAAACCCAAGTAATGCATTTAGTACAAGCTGGATTAGGGATCTCTTTTCTACCAACGGGTGTCCTAGAAAGTGCGACCCAATTGGTTACTGTTCCTCTAGAAGGTCCACGTATGTTCCGTCGCTTAGGGTTATGCTATCCCGCCACTAAAACGTTAAATCCAGCGTTAGCAGCTTGCATTAAAGTATTAAGCCAACAGGTTGCAATTGACCATCAATCCAATGGTTAAGTTTTACCTATCACAGCAATAAGAAAAATCGAATTTTTTATTGCTGTAAATCTGTTTATTCTGAAATTAGAGCAAAGTCAGTTAAATAGATTAAAATAAATAGGTTATGCAATGAATACAATCCAACCCACTTCCCATGCCTTGGTTGTCGAAGGTGGTGCAATGCGTGGCATTTTTGCTAGCGGTGTACTTGATGCATTCCTTGAAAATAACTATTTACCGTTTGATTTTGCTATTGGCGTCTCAGCCGGAGCGACAAATTTAATTGGGTATTTAAGTGGTAATTACGGCCGTAGCCATAAGATCATTACTCAATATTCTCGTGATCCCCAATTTATTAATTTTTCTCGTTTTACCCATGGCGGTCATTTAACCGATATTGACTGGTTATGGCGCACAACTTCACGTTATTTACCGTTAAACCTACTCAAATATGAACAACGTCAAATTCCCCTTTATGCGACCACAACCAATCTAGAAACAGGTGCCGCTGAATATATTAAGGTAACGCGGCATAATATTATGCCGCTAATGGAAGCAACCTGCGCCCTACCCGTCGCTTATCGTCATAATCCAACCATTGATGGCGTTGCAATGAGTGATGGCGGTATTGGCGATTCAATTCCAGTTATTGAAGCGTATCGTCGTGGAGCACGTAAGATCACGGTAATTTTATCAAAACCACTAGGGTTTCATAAACACGACACCAAATTACCATGGTTAATCAAATCGATGTTTCATGATCACCCAGCCTTTGCAGAAGCCGTGATGACGCGTCCTAGCCGTTATAATGCAGCGCTTGATTTCATTAATCATCCGCCAGCAGATTGCACCATTACCGTTATTGCCCCTAATCACGATTTCCATGTTGGCCGCCTAACTCGCAACCTCAATAAATTAGAACAAGGTTACTTACAAGGAAAACAAGCAGGTCATCATGTCTGTGGCATTATTCCTTGTGAAGGTGATCATTGCGATCCTGAACCGTTAGTTGCCTAAGCCATCGTGCATTCATAGATTAAATCTATCATTACAATAGATAGCAACAGTTATATCTATCAAGACTATTTACCTATACTAACTTCATCAAAACAAAACCTGCTTTTGTTTTTAACCATTTTATGAGGAATGTACCATGGCTCACCAAACCAATTTAATCGGTCTTGACAGTGATAAAGCCCAAGCGCTGGCTGCTGACCTCAATCAACTGCTTTCTAACTACCAAGTATTTTATATGAATACTCGGGGTTACCATTGGAATATCAAAGGCCAACAATTTTTCGAATTGCATTTGAAATTTGAAGAAATTTATACTGATTTGCAAATCAAAATTGATGAATTAGCAGAACGTATTTTAACCCTTGGTTACACACCCGATCACAGCTTCAGTCGTTATTTAACGGCAAGTGACATCCAAGAACACCAAAATGTCAGTGATGGTCAGCAAGGAGTGCAAGGCTTAGTCGATGGATTCAGCATTCTACTTGGTCAACAACGTCGCATTCTTACGGCGGCAGGCGATGCAAGTGATGAAGGAACAGCGGCATTGATGGGCGATTATATTCGCGAGCAAGAAAAATTATTGTGGATGCTTAACGCTTATCTGCAATAACTAAAATTAACACTACAAAATGTTAGTAAACTAGTCACTGGCTAACATTTAAAAATATACAAGTGTCATACCCGTGTATTTCTATCCAAGGCGATCCGCCTGACTAACGCAATACATTATATGGTTCTTTTGGGGTCTTTACGGCCCCGTTTTTTTTATTCATTTGAATAATCAAGTTGAGTACATTTTTCTGCCCATGCAACGGCTTGTAAATAACTCTCTTGTACTTGCTGTTCTGATACTCCTAACTCACCAGCGGCTAATGTCACTTGCTGCCAATCCGCTTTATCAAAAGCATCAACAACATTAAGCACCATCCCTAAGTCTCCTTGGCGATGTAATAATGCCAGTTTAATATGTGGCTGCAGTTTTAATAACACCAATAATTCAGCTAACGAGCTATCTAATAACGCATCCAACAATGAGAACATTCCTGCCAAAAAAGCTTGTTCAGACGGTATCATTAATGAGCTGTAATGTACCAATTTCTCACACATTTTGGCACGTTGTAATGACAGTACATACAAAGCTTTAGGCTTATCTAATGCTGCATGTGCAGTGGCAACAACGCCAACAAACATCCGTAATTTTTCTTCGCCTAAATAAACTAAAGCCTGATGAAAAGAGCTGATCGGCTCAATCAAGCGTCGGTTTGCATTATTCACATAACGTAATAACAAATAAGACAATGACACATCACTACTGATGATCATTTCAATATCGGAAAAATTCACAGGCTCAGTACTAATAGCCTGTAATAATTGAATAGTTGTTAACTCAGAGGAGGCAACTTTGCGTCGTTTAAGAAGCTCAGGGCGACTAAAATAATAACCTTGGAACAGGTCAAACCCAGCAGTAAGAGCAACCTGAAAGTCATCATATGATTCTACTTTTTCAGCTAAAAACTTCACCTTCATATGATGATTATTACGCACAAAATCACACGCTTTATCCAAGCCAAGCATCAATAGATCAAGCTTAATAATATGTACATAACGAAAGAAACGTTGCCATCTTACATCGTATTCAAAATCATCCAGCGCAATAATATAGCCTTTGTGGTAAAGATGTTTGATGGCTGAAAATAATTCATCATCGGGAATACAGGTCTCTAATATTTCAATAACCACTTTGCTCTTTGGTAACAGTAACGGCATTAAACTCACTAAGCAATGTTGAGGAAAATTAATGAAGTTTCGTTGTCCTTTAAAAGTACGTTCATTACCAATTGCCATATAGTTTTCAAGTACAAGCCGACATGTTGCTTCGTTAGCCTCTATTACAGGAAAAGCATTGCACTCTCCATTACGAAATAGCAGCTCATGACCAATCGTTTGTTGACGACGGTTAAAAATGGGCTGACGAGCGACGTAAGAAAACATTGTAATAATACCTTTTAGATCACAGCGATTAATGACACATTAATTCAAGACTAACCCCCACTTTTATTACGCACGAGCCAATGCAAGCAATGCTCCACAACCAATAAACATCGAACCAAAAATACGATTAAGACGCGTCATTATCGTAGCTGAACGAATATAGTGGGTAAAACGTGACGCCAAGCAGACATAAAACAACATTACACTGGCATCAATCACCAATGTCGTTATACCTAAAATTAATAATTGTGGTAATTGTGGCTGCGTAGCGTTTATAAATTGCGGAAATAGTGCCACTAAAAAAACAATCGTTTTAGGGTTAGTTAAATTCACCAAAACTGCACGCTGAAATAAACATCCAGCAGTGACTGACTTATCAACATTTTCAAGTGATAACGCATTGTGCTCACGCCACTTTTGAATACCTAACCAGACTAAATACGCGGCACCAATCCATTTTATCAGCGAGAAAGCCACTGCTGATTGCGCTACTAATGCACCTAATCCAACTCCAACAAGCACGATATGAACCGCCATTCCCAATTGTAACCCCACAATAGATGCTAACGACTTACGCCAGCCATACACCATGCCGTTACTGATGGAATTAACCGTTCCAGATCCTGGAGCAAAACTAAATACGATGGCTGCAACAACATAGGTTAGCCAAATCTCCACACTCATTGATATTCCCTTATTATTATATCAAGCTATTATAAGGCTGTGTTATACCTCGACATTAGATAAACAAGCAACTTATTGCTTTATTACGCGGTGGGCAATAAATAAGGTATACTGGCAAATATGATAATAAGCAACGAGATAGCTCGTTCGCAAAACTATCATTCAATTCTTTGCCTCGTAGTTCACAACTTTCGGAAACGTTATGACCCACTCCGCCTTGCATTTTTCACAAGAAGCTAGCTTCAGTAATATGATGGCAGGCCCAATTACTGCGCTATGGCAACAACGGCATGAAGGCACGTTGCAAGGTGTCAATCAGTGCCAATTAAGTTGGGTTAGTTTAACGCCGGGTACCAGCAATAAAGTCATTGTGATTGTGAATGGGCGCATTGAAAGTTACTACAAATACCAAGAACTATTTTTTGATTTAATCAATCAAGGCTACCATATTTACGCCCTTGATCACCGTGGCCAAGGCATGTCACAACGATTAACGGCGGATCCTGAAATGGGGTATGTTGATCAATTTGATGATTACGTTACGGATCTGCATACCTTCATCACCGATATTGTCAAACCTCAAGGTTATCAACATCACTTTCTATTAGGTCATTCGATGGGGGGAGCTATCAGTAGTCTACTGCTTGCTCGTCATCCTAAACTGATTGATCGAGCGGTATTAAGTGCACCAATGCATGGTATTCATCTTAAACCCAGTTTGCGTTTTTTTGCTGAGCCATTAGCACGCTTTAATGATTACATTCATCGCCAACCCACTTATGCACCAGGACAACGCGCTTACTACCCAAAACCGTTTGCAAATAATCCACTGACACACAGCGAAACGCGTTTTCAATGGAGCAAAAGTTTATACCAACAACAACCCCAATTACGTTTAGGGGGTGCCAGTAATCGTTGGGTGTGGCAAAGTATGGCCGCGACCCGTCATTGTATTGCTGAAGCTAAGAACATCATCACTCCAACCTTAATATTACAAGGTAGTGCCGATCATATTGTCGATAACCAAGCCCATTATCATTTCTGCCAACACACGCCTAATTACAGTCAAATAGTCACGATCGCTGATGCTCGTCACGAATTATTATTTGAAAAAGACCAATATCGTAATATTGCTTTAATGGAAATTTGCAACCATTTTGCGGCATCATAATAGTAAATAAATTCAAAAAGACTACGCCATCACAAAAATAAAAGCGGAAATATTTATTACTAACATCAACCCCTTTTTATCTCTCATAGTAGTTTAAGATTAGCGACTCACATTTGATCTCGTTATCTTTATTTTCGCTACATTTCTATTTATTGAGAGTTTTCATGTATCAAATCGTTGCTTCAGATTTAGATGGCACCTTACTAAATCCCGACCATAAAATTGCGCCATTTACTCGCGATGTATTACAGCGCCTTGACCAACAACAAATAAATTTTGTCTTCGCCACTGGCCGTCATCATATCGATGTCGAAGAAATACGTGAAAAATTAGCTATTCCAGCTTATATGATCACCTCTAATGGTGCTCGCGTACATAACAGCCAAGGCGAACTGGTCTTTCAACAAGATCTAAGTGCTGACGTTATTCGTGGTGTAATTGAACTCGCTAAAGACGATCCTGCATTACATATTCATATGTATTGTGGCGATCAATGGCTTTTAAATCATGATAATGAACAGCTAAAAGAGTTCCATGATAGCTTTAGTTATCACTTGTATGATGCCAATAATCCCCCAGTAGAAAACGTGGCTAAAATCTTTTTTACTCGTGATGACGAAGATCATGAAGCGTTAGTGAAATGGGAACAGTGTTTCAATACCCATTTTGGTGATAAAGCCAACGTCGCCTTTTCAACTCCCTGGTGTCTTGAAGTAATGGATGCGGGAGTGTCAAAAGGTCATGCACTTAAAGCCGTCGCTGAAGCTCTGGGTTACCAACTGGCTGACTGTATTGCATTTGGTGATGGTATGAATGATGCTGAAATGTTAGCAATGGCCGGTAAAGGTCTGGTAATGGGAACCTCACACGAAAAAGTGAAACAGGCATTACCAAATAATGAAGTTATTGGCTCAAACGCTGACGAAGCAGTAGCACATTATTTAGAACAGCATTTGTTAACGCGCTAATTTGGCCGTTTTTATGCTTGAAAAATCTAAATCAGTGACAGTCATAGCGCTCTATGTTGTCACTGTTTTATTTAAAACTGTCCCGTCATGGCTAATATGTGTTGCCATTGCGCCGCTGTTACTGGCATCACACTGAGTCGATTGCCTCTTTTCACTAATGGCATTTCAGCTAACTCAGGCGTCTTTTTCATTCGTGCTAAGCTTACTAATCGCAAATGTTGTTGGTATTCAATATCCACCATTACCCACGGTGGTTTTTCACAGCTGGCCTTGGGATCAAAATACGCACTTGTTGGTTCAAATTGAAAATGATCAACATAGGCTTCTTTCACCACTTTCGCGATACCAACCACACCGATAGCTTTGCAAGAAGAATGATAAATCAGCACTAGATCACCACATTTAACCTCATCGCGTAGCATATTTCTAGCTTGGTAATTACGCACCCCTTCCCATGGTGAAACTTTTTGTTGTTTTAAGGTGTCTATTGAAAAGGTATCTGGTTCGGTTTTAAATAACCAATACGCCATAGATTTTCCCTCATTACGCTAATTTCAATGTTGAAATTGAGCCTACCATAGAGAGTACATAATGCCATACCCACGTTTATCACTTGCATTACTGCTAGCGGCAACCACCTTATCGGGCTGTGCTAGCTGGATACCCGCTGCTTTTAAAAGCGATCCTGCAGAGTCACAATGGGTGGGAAATTATAAAAGTGATACTGAAATGGGTCTAACGACACATCTTCACTTAGCTGACGATCATGACGCAACAACGACTTACACTTATACTAATGGTGATCCTGATTTATTAGAAACAGGTCATTGGCAAGCAATCAATACCACCACAGTCAAAGTCACAATGACTACCCATCAAGGACGCCCATTAAATAGCGAACGCATTTATAGTTATGATCCTCATAGTGAACAATTAAGCACAAAACAAGAAACTGTCGATGGTCAAACTTATGAACTTGGCGTTGAAGGGTTAATTCTGCAACGCCAATAACGATCAATATTATTCTCTATCGTGACTCAAAGGTGGCGTTATGCCACACTGCCACCTTTATTGTTTACTATGAGAAAAATCATGGCTTGCCAGCGTTGCGGTTTTCAATTTAATTGTATTTGTGACATCGAACCACAATTACAATCAGCGGCCGATTTTATCCTGCTAACTCATCCTCGTGAATGCAACAAAGACACTAATACTGGCGTATTAATGACTCGAACTCTACCCAGTTGTCGCGTTGAAATGTGGCACCGCACACAACCACCACAACGATTACTAGACCAACTACAAAATCCTCATTATCAAGCATGGTTAGTCTTTCCAAGTGATGAACAACATTTGGCACAACCTTTAACATTACCAACAGCAACCGATGCAAAAATATTATTAATAATTCTAGATGCAACTTGGCAAGAAGCCCGCAAAATGGTGCGTAAAAGTCCATGGCTAAGCCAATTACCTCGTATTGCAATCACCCCTCAGCAGACATCTAACTACGCTTTGCGTCGCAATCAACAACCAGGACATCTATGTACCTGTGAGGTCGGTATTGAATTATTAAATTTACTGCAACAACCTCAAGCGGCACAACAACTACAAACCTATTTTAATCATTTTATTAATACTTACCACGCCGATAAAAGTGGTCACGCAAAATAACCACCGGTTGCGATTAAACTATCTAACAGTTGTTTTTGTAATATCAGATTTACTGCTTTATTTTCTAAATAAAAAGGCTCAAATTAGAAATAACCATTTTATACACCGTATTTTTAGTGAAGCAGATACCATGAAAACCAAAATTCTTGCTGTAGTAATAATAGCTTCGACCTTAGGTCTTGCAGGCTGTGCGGCCAATCCTTATGGCAATGCCTACAATGTAAATGATGCTCGCCAGATGCAACAAGTTTACTACGGTACAGTGGTGCGAACCCAAGCTGTGACGCTAAACGGTAATGGTAATGGCATCGGCACCTTAGCTGGCGGCGCAATTGGTGGCATTCTTGGTTCTGGCGTTGGCGGTGGTAAAGGTGCTGAAATAGCCTCTATTGGTGGCGCATTGCTGGGTGGGTTCCTGGGCAATGAAGCAGGTAATCAAGTAACCAAACACAATGGGGTTAACTTAACCATAAAAATGGATAGTGGTCGCACGGTATCTATTGTGCAACAAGTTAATCCTCAAGTTATGTTTCATACCGGAGAGCGAGTACAAGTTAACCTTAGTGATGATGGTACTTCGCGAGTAACACCTGCATAAAAATAGTGCTATTATTTTGATAAAAGGAGTTGCGACTCCTTTTTTATTATTCAAAAAAAGCCATATTTGAAAGTCATCACTGACTAAAATCCCTTGCTATTCCTCGGTAGCTTCATACCAATCTGTACGTTTATTGGTAGGTAATCCTCTCAAAGATAGAGAGTCGCGGTTATTATGGCGCATTATTAGTAAAATAAATGCCCACATAACAAGGCATGCAACCTCACTATTAATGCATAACTATTTTATGCTTACAGTTGCAAACGTGGAGTTTGTAGCATAATCACTATCTAGTTATCAGTTCAAGCTACTGTTATTAATGCTTTTTAATTATTAATCCTTATAGCCTCATAATGGAATGTTAATTTTCACGAAATTAAGCAATCGAATAACGATACTCTTTATTAATTTACTCTCTAAATATGCAACGTTTCTTTGCGCTTTTACGGTTTTTTTTTTATCAAAATAGCAGCATCATAGCACTCGTTAAATAAGTAAACGGTGATGAGATTAAGTAATTCCAGCAATGAAAAAGTATATTTAATTTATTTTTTTGGTTAGGTAAGACAATCAAAAAAATAATTTAATTATTTATCGGCGTTGAATTTTTTAATTAGCATGACTTTATTTTCATTACGATAAATAAACTATTTTTATAGCGTTTATATCCTCCTCAATCATAGGTGAATATAATGTCATCAGATACTGGCACTAAAAAAATGGGTCTTGTCGGCTTAACTGTACTTGTTGCAGTTAACATGATGGGTTCCGGTATTATTATGCTACCAGCAAGCTTGGCGCAAGTTGGTGCAATCTCAATGTTATCTTGGGTTGTGACTGCGCTAGGTGCAATGTGTATTGCTTACACATTCGCTAAATGTGGTGCATTTTGTAAACGCTCTGGCGGTATGTCAGCTTACGCAGAAGAAGCACACGGAAAATCATCTTTCTTCATCTCTTCTTACACTTACTACGTGTGTTTGGTGATTAGCTGTGTTGCTATTGCCGTTTCTTGTTTAGGTTACATCAAACCATTTATGCCTTGGCTAGATACACCTATGCACACTTTCTACGGTGTAGTCGCTATCCTTATCTTCACTATGGTAGCTAACTTTGGCGGTGCAAAAATCACAGGTCAAATCTCAACCTTTACTGTTTGGGGTATTATTATTCCTGTTGCAGGTCTATCTATCATCGGTTGGTGGTGGTTCGATCCACAAACATTCATGAGCGCATGGAACCCACATCATGACACAGCTATGCACTCAGTATCTTCTGGTATCGCATTGACTTTATGGGCTTTCCTAGGTATTGAATCTGCAGGTGCTAACTCTGATGCGGTTGAAAACCCAGAGCGTAACGTACCCCTTGCAGTACTGTTTGGTACTGGTTTCGCAGCGATTGTTTACATTGCTTCAACGGGTGTTATTCAAGGTATTATTCCTAACTCAGAACTAGCAGCATCAACTGCACCGTTTGGTCTTGTCTTCAGCCACATGTTCAACCCAACAGTAGGTAACATTGTTACACTGGCAGCAGTTGTTGCATGTCTAGGCTCACTACTTGGCTGGCAGTTCACTAACGCCCAGGTTTCTAAAGCCGCGGCTGATGAAGGTCTATTCCCTAAAATCTTCTCTAAAACAAACAAAGCAGGTGCACCGATTGCAGGTATGTTAATCATGCTTGCGGCTGAGATTCTACTAGCAGTAATGACTATCTCTCCTAACTTGATCAGTCAGTTCAACGCACTATTGAACCTAGCCGTATTCATTAACATGGTACCTTACA
>NZ_PYLV01000059.1:0-795 GCF_003025475.1 Photobacterium sp. NCIMB 13483 | reverse complement strand
ACGATTGGTTCTTCAAGCCTTGGAACGCTGAAACTGTTACAGAAATGAACGGCGACAAAGTTAATTTCGAAGACGCTTCTGTTGAGTCTCTAATGACTATCCAACAGAACTGGAAATTGACTCCTGGCGACAAGTGGCACGGCTTTGACGAAATCGACAATGACTGGTGTATGCTTGATCCAATCAAAGTTAGCTTGCTAACTCCGGGTCTTGATGACAACGGTAACTTCCTAGAAACAGGTGTTCCAGCAGCACTTGTAACTGCATACCTAGGTCGTTTCGGTATCGTACCAACACGTACTACTGACTTCCAAGTAATGTTCCTATTCTCAATGGGTATTACTAAAGGTAAGCGTGACACCTTGATCAACACATTGTTGTCATTCAAGCGTCACTACGATGCCAACGCAGATATCGAAACATTACTGCCTGAGCTAGTTGCTTCTGCTCCTGAAGTTTACCGCGGTCTAGGTCTTAAAGATCTTGGTAACAGAATGTTTGAATACCTAGTACGTCACAACCCAAGCCAAGTGCTAAACCACGCGTACTCAAGCCTTCCAGAAATGGAAGTGAAACCACGTACTGCTTACCAGTTCGTAGTGTCTGATGACGTTGAGTTAGTAGCTTCGGATAAACTTGTTGGTCGCGTTGCAGCGAACTCTGTTATTCCTTACCCACCAGGCATTCCAATGCTTATGGGTGGCGAAAACTTCGGTGATGATACAAGTCCTCAAATCCAGTACTTGAAAGCACTAGAAGCATGGGACGCTGAGTTCCCTGGTTTCGAACACGAAA
>NZ_PYLV01000058.1:0-886 GCF_003025475.1 Photobacterium sp. NCIMB 13483 | reverse complement strand
TCAATGGTATGGACTCCCCACCTTACTGACATTGTCAGCTACAGTTATAGCGTCAACCAAAAAGGAGCCCATACCATGAATAAGCCTAGCACTATTTGTATTGATCTCGCTAAAAACGTTTTTCAAGTTGCATTGTTTAATCAACATGGAAAATTAAAGTCTAATCAAAAAATGTCTCAAGCTAAAATGGTCGCATTTATAGCCCAATACCCCGCATCTATGATTTACATGGAAGCGTGTGGCTCTGCTCATTATTGGGGGCGATATTTTCAAAATAATAAGCATCATGTTCATCTTCTCCCTGCTCAAATTGTCAGGATGTATCGAGCGGGTAATAAGAATGATGCAAATGATGCCCTTGCTATTTATGAAGCTGCCCAACGTCCAGACATACACTTTGTTTCAGTCAAAACAACTGAGCAGCAAGATATCGCAAGTGTGTTGCATCTCAGAGAAAGTTATATAAAACAACGAACAGCGATATCAAATCGGATTAGAGGCTTTGCCTTGGAATATGGGATAAAATTCCCGCAGAGCATTACTAAATTACGCGCTTTACTCCCTCTTGAACTGGAAGATCCTAATAATGGATTAACTTCTTCTGCCCGTTTTGTTTTACATAAGCTTCTTAATCAGCTTATTGAACTTGATAAGCCTATTCAGGAGGTTACTGATTATTTAATCGCTTACGCTAAACAAATACCAGCCTGTCAGTTACTAATGACATTAAGAGGCGTTGGCTGGATAGTTGCCAGCGCACTTTATGCTCGAATGGGCGATGCTTCAGCATATAAATGCGGACGCGATGCAAGTGCCAGTATAGGTTTAGTCCCCGCTCATTCAGGTAGTGGTGGTCATAATAAGCTATTAGGTATAAGTAAAAAGG
>NZ_PYLV01000057.1:0-1063 GCF_003025475.1 Photobacterium sp. NCIMB 13483 | reverse complement strand
CCAGAAGTAGATAGCTTAACCTTCGGGAGGGCGTTTACCACGGTGTGGTTCATGACTGGGGTGAAGTCGTAACAAGGTAGCCCTAGGGGAACCTGGGGCTGGATCACCTCCTTACCTAAAGACTTATGCTGTTTTATGCAGTGTCCACACAGATTGCCTGGTTAAAATGTAAAAGAACATCTAAGTTACCCATAACTTAGAGAAAACTTAGTCCCGTTCGTCTAGAGGCCTAGGACACCGCCCTTTCACGGCGGTAACAGGGGTTCGACTCCCCTACGGGACGCCACTTCTTTTCATCGGAAGTAAAACGATGGGCGATTAGCTCAGTTGGGAGAGCACCTCCCTTACAAGGAGGGGGTCACTGGTTCGAGCCCGGTATCGCCCACCACTTTCTGTTGAATAGAACTTCTCCTAAGAAGTAAAACTTGATGGGGTTATAGCTCAGCTGGGAGAGCGCCTGCCTTGCACGCAGGAGGTCTGCGGTTCGATCCCGCATAGCTCCACCACTTTCTAAATGCATTCGCAAGAGTGTGATTAGAAAGTGGATTAGTCATCTTTAAAAATGACAAAAACACATGTTCTTTAACAATCTGGAAAGCTGACTAGTAAATTTAATCGAAAGATTAATTTTAAAAATGTTTTTATTGCTTCTTGTAAAAGAAGGATAAAAACGAGTTCTCAAACAACACACATTCAAGTGTCTTGATTTTGCTTTCACTTTTTAAAGTGAAGACAAATAAATGAGTCCGGCGAAAAACCAATGTTTAATATTTTCTTGATCGGAGTATTAAACGCAAACCTTGGTTGTTTGAACATACAAGACCTCTTGGGGTTGTATGGTTAAGTGACTAAGCGTACACGGTGGATGCCTTGGCAGTCAGAGGCGATGAAGGACGTATTAACTTGCGATAAGCCCAGATTAGGCAGTAAAAGCCTCTTGAGTCTGGGATTTCCGAATGGGGAAACCCACTTGCATAAGCAAGTATCATTAACTGAATACATAGGTTAATGAGGCAAACCGGGGGAACTGAAACATCTAAGTACCCCGAGGAAGAGAAATCAA
>NZ_PYLV01000056.1:0-1078 GCF_003025475.1 Photobacterium sp. NCIMB 13483 | reverse complement strand
CCAAGTGCTGTGATTCATGCTCGTAAGAAATTAGGGCATGAACCAGTAGAAGCTGTCTTTAATAAAACACAACAGTTGTGGCATGAGAAAACACCTCATCCGGATTGGCATGGTCTCACATTGCATGCTGTCGATGGTGTTGTCTGGCGTACGCCAGACACAAAAGAAAATGACCAAGCATTTTCAAGAACAGGCAATAAAACAACAACATCCGATTATCCTCAAGTGCGTATGGTTTGCCATATGGAACTAACTAGCCACCTTTTAAATAGCGCTGCATTTGATTCTGTTTCTGTCAGTGAGGTTGATTTAACAGCCCAACTCATTGAAAAAGCGCCAGATCATAGCCTAACGCTGTTTGATCGTGGTTTTTACGCCTTAGGCTTACTGCATAAATGGCAAAGTACGGGGCAAGAAAGGCATTGGCTTATCCCATTACGTAAAGGCGCCCAATACAAAACGTTAAGAAAGCTAGGTAAAGGCCAAGAACTCATAGAGTTAACCTTGTCGCCACAAGCTCGAAAAAAGTGGATTGATGCGCCCGTGACAATGGAAGCACGCTTAGTGACAACCACGATCAAAGGTCGCGAAGTGAAATTATTAACGTCAATGACCGATCCCAAACGTTATATAGGCGCTGATATTGCAGAGCTTTATAGCCACCGTTGGGAGATTGAGCTGGGTTACCGAGAAATGAAACAATATATGTTACAAGGAACGATAACGTTAAGAAGCAAAACGCCAGCGCTAGTGACTCAAGAATTATGGGGAATGTTATTAGCTTATAACTTGTTACGGTTCATGATGTGCCAAATGGCATACTCATTAAAAAGTGTCATGCCGTATCAAATAGGCTTTAAGCAAGCCTCGATATTCTTAACAAGCCAACTTCAACTATTACCAGCGGTTGCAGCTGGTCGGTATCCTGAAATATTGAGATATATACTTGATATGGCAGAAAGCTTTGTACTACCAGAAAGGCAGGAAAGAAGTTATCCAAGGGCAGTAAAGAAAAGGCCTAGTCGCTATGCGACTAGGCCTTCAAGGAAGCGTAAATTATCTTAATTCACATGCATTA
>NZ_PYLV01000055.1:0-1259 GCF_003025475.1 Photobacterium sp. NCIMB 13483 | reverse complement strand
TTGTAGTGGTACATTAAATTTGGCCACCTAGTTAGAGGTGATATCATCACCTCATAATTTAATAGGTGACACTATGACTAAAAGAATACGCCCTAATTTTACACCCGAATTTCGATTAGAATCAGCACAACTCGTTTTAGATCAAGGCTACTCCATAAAAGAAGCCGCTGAAGCAATGAATGTCGGTAAATCAACAATGGATAAGTGGGTTCGACAACTTAAAGATGAACGTGGTGGGATTACACCAAAAGCAACACCAATGACACCTGACCAGCTTAAAATTCGTGAATTAGAAAAGAAGATTAAACGGATTGAAATGGAGAAAGAAATACTAAAAAAAGCAACCGCTCTTTTGGCCTCGGACTCATTCAAAACTTCATTTTAGTTGATGAATTAAAAGCTTATTATCCTGTATCTATCCTCTGCAATGTCTTTGACATTCATCGCAGTAGCTATAAATATTGGGCTAAACGGCCCAAAACGCAGTCAAAAGAGCAAGTGCTATTATCTAGTGAAGTGAAGGCTGCACATCGTGCTAGTGGTGGCTCTGCAGGAGCCAGAACGATTGCAGGTATCGTTACAACTAAAGGCGTGTCGTTAAGTCGATATAAAGCCACTAACATCATGAAAAAATTAGGGTTAGTCAGTTGTCAGGTTAAGAAGCATCGTTATAAAAAAGCAGAAAATGAACATCTAAATATCCCTAATACATTAGATCGCCAGTTTGCAGTTACTGAGCCTAATCAGGTTTGGTGTGGCGATGTGACGTATATTTGGTCAGGACAACGTTGGTTGTACCTTGCTGTTGTGATTGATTTATTTTCTCGTAAGGTTATTGGCTGGGCAATGTCAGGCTCACCCAATACAGATCTAACAGGTAAAGCCCTTTCGATGGCTTATGAAGTTCGAGGGGCGCCTAAAGGTGTCATGTTTCATTCAGATCAAGGCTGTCATTATACAAGTAAACAATTTCGCCGATTACTTTGGCGGTATCAAATTACACAAAGTATGAGTCGACGTGGAAATTGTTGGGATAATGCTCCAATGGAGCGATTTTTTAGAAGTTTTAAAACAGAATGGATGCCAACGGCGGGTTATAGCTCATCGAATGAAGCTAAAGTGGCGATCACTAAATACATTATCCGATATTACAACCAAGTCAGGCCCCATCAATATAACGGTGGTTTGACACCGAATGAATCAGAACGCCGATTTAATAATGAATACAAATCAGTGGCCAATTTTACTTGACCACTTCA
>NZ_PYLV01000054.1:0-1380 GCF_003025475.1 Photobacterium sp. NCIMB 13483 | reverse complement strand
TTACAAGAAGCAATAGATGAACTTCAAGATGCAAAAAATACATATTCACGCTATTTCAAATAACATAATTAATAGTTTAAAAGTGATCAAAGTATAAATAAGTATAAATAGGACACCCATAAAATTACGCTAAATATGACGGGTAATAAGTTCGTTATTATTTGCTGTGTATGCCTGCAAGGGCGATAGGGAATCTACTCACTGTGTGTGGAAATCTTAAAGAATAAAGATATGGGTGTCCTGTATTCTTGGTACTATCGAGTAAAATTTATTCTTCGTGCGATGTACTACCATAAAGCTTTCCAGCATATCACCTCTGAAATAGATCCTTCTTTGCTAGATACTTTATGTCAACGTAACCTTCGTTTTTTAGAAAAGCCATTCCGTCCTTATGTAATTTATGGAACAAATTCTATTGAACGCGCAAAATTTGTTGTAGAGCATTTTAAGTTTGTCTCTCAATTACCTGAACATATTCGTAATGGTATCTACAAGGATAGTAATGGCTTAACATTATGTAACTTTACTGTAGATGATGTTGATTACTGTTTTAAGTTAGCATATTACTCTCGTTATCAAAAAGAGGGTGATATGAGCTTAACGCTCTTTAATGATGTTGATGAAAATTTTTATACCCTCACATTTGCGATTCGGAATGTAAAAGGGAAGCGTCAATTAGTGATAGGTGGTTTGCAAGGCCCTGCGAGTAGCCCTGAAAATAATCAAAAAATAAAATTACTGACTAAAGCATTATTCGGGCAACGTCCAAAAGATTTAATGATTAAAATGGTCACACTGCTTGCTAATGCTTGGCAGGTAGACACACTGCTTGCTATAAAGAATAGTGCCCATACTTATTCAGCAAAGCGTTATGCTACTGGCAAAATCAAGATGGATTACGATAAGCATTGGTTAGCATTAGGTGCAACTGAGTTTGATGAGCATTTATATCAATTAACGCTTGAAGATATTCGCCGTAATCCTGAAGATATTTCACGCCCTAAACGTGCAATGTATCGTCGACGCTATGAATGGCTAGATAATACAAAAGTGCTGATTGAGCAGAATCTTAAATAATTATATGTGTTAATTTATCTGTTACTTATTAAAAATGACACTAACAAACGGCTACCTATTTAGGTGGCCGTTTGTTGTTGTGTTTATCGATTATAGTAACGAAAGCTAAACAGTACTTAGATGAACCGCTATATAGCGCTTAGTTTTGTCTGTGAGAATGCTATTTTTACGATATATCAATATTATCAGTGGGTTCTCATATTGACGTGATATATTTCGCATTATAGGTAAGTTTAAATAGCATGTTATTCATAACAATAGGTTTATAAGATCATGAACAACCCAACAGATTTTTACACATTA
>NZ_PYLV01000053.1:0-1446 GCF_003025475.1 Photobacterium sp. NCIMB 13483 | reverse complement strand
CATATTAAAATTTGATACGATTCGTCGTGTTGAATAGTAAAAGTTAATTCCCTCTTAGTTCAGTTGGTAGAACGCCGGACTGTTAATCCGTATGTCACTGGTTCAAGTCCAGTAGAGGGAGCCAAATAAGAAAGCCCGCAAGCAATTGCGGGCTTTTTTACGTCTAGATTTTGATGAAATTCCCTCTTAGTTCAGTTGGCGGCACTTTATGAAGAGCTTGGCGGACTACTAATCCGTATGTCACTGGTTCAAGTCCAGTAGAGGGAGCCAAACAAGAAAACCTTGTCGAAAGACAAGGTTTTTTTCGTCTGTACTTTAGTGAAACAAACTTTATTGATCAAATCTTTGACTCCCTACTCGATAATTCCCTCTTAGTTCAGTTGGCGGCACTTTATGAGAAGCTTGGCGGACTGCTAATCCGTATGTCACTGGTTCAAGTCCAGTAGAGGGAGCCAAATAAGGAAGCCCGCAAGCAATTGCGGGCTTTTTTACATCTGGAGTTTAATGAAATTCCCTCTTAGTTCAGTTGGCAACACTTTATGAGAAGCTTAGGTACGGGCTATCCGCGATCTATTCATAGCGTGATTGACCCCAAAAGACACCAGCCAAAACAATCAATCCACAACGCGCGAATAGTAGATTCCCTATCTCGTTCGTAACCTCACTGTAGGGAATGACGGGGTAGCCCATCATTCACATCTCGAAAGCTGAGGTACGGGCTATTCGCGATCTATTCATAGCGTGATTGACCCAAAAAGACACCAGCCAAAACAATCAATCCACAACGCGCGAATAGTAGATTCCCTATCTCGTTCGTAACCTCACTGTAGGGAATGACGAGGTAAGACTTGTATGCCACCTCAAAAATGTCGCAGCTTATTATCCGCGATCTATTCACAACGTGATTGAGCCTAAAAGATGCCAGCCAAAACAATCAATCCACAACGCGTGAATAGTAGATTCCCTATCATCCTTGCGGGTATTTACTATAAAAAATGACGATGATTGCTATCCGCGTAAGCATAAAAATACCAGTCAAAAATAATTAATCGCCGTGTGAGAGAACAATGAGGATCACTTTTGACGGTTTTCAGTATTAATTATTCTTTTTCAAAGACTAAAATTTGTTATTTTTTATGCTTACACTCACTTTTTAACGTTCACTATCGAGTTAGTATTAATAGTGTCGATAACTACAAAAACATATAAAACCAAACATTCACGTTCAAAATACCAACAATCAGAACAAAAAAGATAATGTTAGTAACTATTTAAAAAAAAACCATTGACGAAAAGGTCAAAAACCTTTTTAATGCGCTCCGTTGCCTTGATAGCTCAGTCGGTAGAGCAGAGGATTGAAAATCCTCGTGTCGGTGGTTCGATTCCGCCTCGAGGCACCATTTCTTCTCTTTTGAAGTTTGGTGTTAAGCAACGATAAAATCTGTT
>NZ_PYLV01000052.1:0-1860 GCF_003025475.1 Photobacterium sp. NCIMB 13483 | reverse complement strand
TATATTGCAGCATTACAACACTAAGCGGGGCCATAGTTATAACAACTATTTACCGCCAGTGGTGATGGAAACAGCCGCTTAATTTAAACACCTATAAAGGTGTACAGTTTTACTTGACCACTTCAATTGAAGTAACCAAGATCTTGCATTTCTTTAAAGTAATTTTGAGTGAGTAAGTAATCTAATGTCATTTTTTCGATGCTTACAAATGAAATTCGATCTCCTACTGTCTCATTACACCAGTTTGGAAAAGAAACGCCAATAGAACGAGTATCATAACGGTAGCTAAAACCATGTAATATATTGATACACTTAGCTGCTAGAAATTCATTATTGCAATTAGTAGGAACAAATCGAATCGTTTTATAGTACCAATCCATAGTCTATTCTCCTTTACGTTGGTACAACCCGCCTTTGATAAGGTTAGCCATTAAAAAGTGCAGTTCATTTATTATTTTTTGCGGTATTTTTTCTTTATTTTTTAATAAAGCTATATATTTTTCAGACTGCTCCAATAAAGAAAAGAGATCTTGATGAGTCGAGGGGTGGCGATAGCAAGTTACATCTTGTTGGTGTACACCGAATCTCCCTATACGAATAGGTTCTTCAGCATTAGGGTACCAATCATCAATCATAAAAATGCCTGCTCCTGCTTTATAGCAGCCTATGATAGGGCTTTTTTGTCCGTTGATTGATGTATGTTGAAATATACGGCTAGATTGATGTTTTTTTTCTTTCTTATCTTTTTCAATAAATGCTTGGCTTGGGTAAAGCGCAGCATTCGTTGGTAGAGTTAATTGTGCTTTTATCTCGAAAATAGTGAGACCATTTTGGGAGGAGAAAGCATTGATGATGAGGTGTTTTAATTCTTGCCATTTGGGATCAGATAGACAGTCATTATAAGTACTGTAATTTGTTCTAATATCTTCGAAAATGACGGGATTATTTTTCCAAGGCCAAGGTTTAATTTCAATATTTAATTGGTACGCTTTTTTCGTGTTTTTCCACAACCATTTTCCTTGACAAATATTGATTAGAAACCGACCTGCGAGTTCATCCCAACCGATTTTTGACTCATATAATTTAACCAGCTCAATCAAAGTGTTTTTAACCTCAGGCTCGCTACATTTGTAAGGTTTGCGAAGCTCTGAAGAGAATGAAACTGAAAAAACGCATTCAATATGCTCTGCGCCAAAGGGAACGCTACAGAAATCCATATGATGAGGGTTTCCTTGTGCAAGAGCTTCAGGTGTGGCCGTTTTTTTAGGGTTTCCTTTAGGATCGTAAGCGAGTGATGCGGCTTCCATTTGACCAAGTGCTGTTCGGCTAATAAAAGATAAAGGGGTTTTGTTTCCATCTGGCCAAATGGTAAAAAAACAAACATCGCTGGGATGGATTGAACGTTCATAAGCAAGACTAATAGGGATCTTCATGATTCATATTCCTTGTCTCTATTGTAGTGTAGTGTGGCTTGTTAATTTGGTTCCAAAACAAATCATGTAAATTTGTATCTTCTTTAATAGTTATTGGTTTGATGAGTCCAATGATAGGCTCAGCAAACACATGGTTGTAGTCTCTGAGGGCAAAAGGGCGTTCTGTCGGCTTTTCTAAGTAATGATACCCAACACAAGTTGGGGTTATATTTTGCGATGCTTTTATCTGTTGAATAATGTTTTCAAAGGAATCAATTTTCGTCTTGTATAAGGATAGCCATTGTCCTTGAAAAGTGGGTATGAAGTGGTCAAGTAAAACTGTACACCTTTATAGGTGTTTAAATTAAGCGGCTGTTTCCATCACCACTGGCGGTAAATAGTTGTTATAACTATGGCCCCGCTTAGTGTTGTAATGCTGCAATATATA
>NZ_PYLV01000051.1:0-2306 GCF_003025475.1 Photobacterium sp. NCIMB 13483 | reverse complement strand
GTTTGACGTTAGCAACAGAAGAAGCACCGGCTAACTCCGTGCCAGCAGCCGCGGTAATACGGAGGGTGCGAGCGTTAATCGGAATTACTGGGCGTAAAGCGCATGCAGGCGGTCTGTTAAGCAAGATGTGAAAGCCCGGGGCTCAACCTCGGAACAGCATTTTGAACTGGCAGACTAGAGTCTTGTAGAGGGGGGTAGAATTTCAGGTGTAGCGGTGAAATGCGTAGAGATCTGAAGGAATACCGGTGGCGAAGGCGGCCCCCTGGACAAAGACTGACGCTCAGATGCGAAAGCGTGGGGAGCAAACAGGATTAGATACCCTGGTAGTCCACGCCGTAAACGATGTCTACTTGAAGGTTGTGGCCTTGAGCCGTGGCTTTCGGAGCTAACGCGTTAAGTAGACCGCCTGGGGAGTACGGTCGCAAGATTAAAACTCAAATGAATTGACGGGGGCCCGCACAAGCGGTGGAGCATGTGGTTTAATTCGATGCAACGCGAAGAACCTTACCTACTCTTGACATCCAGAGAATTCGCTAGAGATAGCTTAGTGCCTTCGGGAACTCTGAGACAGGTGCTGCATGGCTGTCGTCAGCTCGTGTTGTGAAATGTTGGGTTAAGTCCCGCAACGAGCGCAACCCTTATCCTTGTTTGCCAGCACGTAATGGTGGGAACTCCAGGGAGACTGCCGGTGATAAACCGGAGGAAGGTGGGGACGACGTCAAGTCATCATGGCCCTTACGAGTAGGGCTACACACGTGCTACAATGGCGTATACAGAGGGCTGCAAGCTAGCGATAGTGAGCGAATCCCACAAAGTACGTCGTAGTCCGGATTGGAGTCTGCAACTCGACTCCATGAAGTCGGAATCGCTAGTAATCGTGAATCAGAATGTCACGGTGAATACGTTCCCGGGCCTTGTACACACCGCCCGTCACACCATGGGAGTGGGCTGCACCAGAAGTAGATAGCTTAACCTTCGGGAGGGCGTTTACCACGGTGTGGTTCATGACTGGGGTGAAGTCGTAACAAGGTAGCCCTAGGGGAACCTGGGGCTGGATCACCTCCTTACCTAAAGACTTATGCTGTTTTATGCAGTGTCCACACAGATTGCTTGGTTAAAATGTAAGAGAGCCGACGTAAGTTGCCCAACAACTTACGTTATGAACATTGTCCCGTTCGTCTAGAGGCCTAGGACACCGCCCTTTCACGGCGGTAACAGGGGTTCGACTCCCCTACGGGACGCCACTTCTCTTCTTTTTATAAAAAAGAGACAGTGAAAATTGGGTCGTTAGCTCAGTTGGTAGAGCAGTTGACTTTTAATCAATTGGTCGCAGGTTCGAATCCTGCACGACCCACCATTTCCTTTCCACGAAGGAAATATTATTTGCTTTCACTTTTTAAAGTGAAAATAAATAAGATACTATCGTGGGCGATTAGCTCAGTTGGGAGAGCACCTCCCTTACAAGGAGGGGGTCACTGGTTCGAGCCCGGTATCGCCCACCACTCTCTAAGAATTTTCTGCACGGAATCGCAGATTTAATGAAGAATACCTTTATTAAGTCCGCATTGTTGTCACTGAAAATCATTAGAAAGTGGTTATCGTTAGATAATTGCATGCTCTTTAACAATCTGGAAAGCTGACTAGTAAATTTAATCGAAAGATTAATTTTAAAAATGTTTTTATTCTTTGAATAAAAACGAGTTCTCAAAACAACACACATTCAAGTGTCTTGTATCGAGTCCGGCGAAAAACCAATGTTTAATATTTTCTTGATCGGATTATTAAACGCAAACCTTGGTTGTTTGAACATACAAGACCTCTTGGGGTTGTATGGTTAAGTGACTAAGCGTACACGGTGGATGCCTTGGCAGTCAGAGGCGATGAAGGACGTATTAACTTGCGATAAGCCCAGATTAGGCAGTAAAAGCCTCTTGAGTCTGGGATTTCCGAATGGGGAAACCCACTTGCATAAGCAAGTATCATTAACTGAATACATAGGTTAATGAGGCAAACCGGGGGAACTGAAACATCTAAGTACCCCGAGGAAGAGAAATCAACCGAGATTCCGGTAGTAGCGGCGAGCGAAACCGGATTAGCCCTTAAGCTAGTTCTGCGTTAGGTGAAGGTTCTGGAAAGTACCGCGATACAGGGTGATAGCCCCGTAACCAAAAATGCATTATTAGTGAAATCGAGTAGGACGGGACACGTGATATCCTGTTTGAACATGGGGGGACCATCCTCCAAGGCTAAATACTCCTGACTGACCGATAGTGAACCAGTACCGTGAGGGAAAGGCGAAAAGAACC
>NZ_PYLV01000050.1:0-2566 GCF_003025475.1 Photobacterium sp. NCIMB 13483 | reverse complement strand
AAAACCCCTTGGGTGTTGTATGGTTAAGCCTCACGGGCAATTAGTATCAGTTAGCTCAATGCCTCGCAGCACTTACACACCTGACCTATCAACGTTGTAGTCTTCAACAACCCTTTAGAGACCTTAAAGGTCTAGGGATGACTCATCTTGAGGCTCGCTTCCCGCTTAGATGCTTTCAGCGGTTATCGATTCCGAACTTAGCTACCGGGCAATGCATCTGGCGATACAACCCGAACACCAGCGGTTCGTCCACTCCGGTCCTCTCGTACTAGGAGCAGCCCCTCTCAATCATCCAACGCCCACGGCAGATAGGGACCGAACTGTCTCACGACGTTCTAAACCCAGCTCGCGTACCACTTTAAATGGCGAACAGCCATACCCTTGGGACCGACTTCAGCCCCAGGATGTGATGAGCCGACATCGAGGTGCCAAACACCGCCGTCGATATGAACTCTTGGGCGGTATCAGCCTGTTATCCCCGGAGTACCTTTTATCCGTTGAGCGATGGCCCTTCCATTCAGAACCACCGGATCACTATGACCTGCTTTCGCACCTGCTCGAATTGTCATTCTCGCAGTCAAGCGGGCTTATGCCATTGCACTAACCTCACGATGTCCGACCGTGATTAGCCCACCTTCGTGCTCCTCCGTTACTCTTTGGGAGGAGACCGCCCCAGTCAAACTACCCACCAGGCACTGTCCGTAACCCCGATAAGGGGTCAACGTTAGAACATCAAGCATACAAGGGTGGTATTTCAAGATTGACTCCACAACCACTGGCGCGGTTGCTTCAACGTCTCCCACCTATCCTACACATGTAGGGTCAATGTTCAGTGCCAAGCTATAGTAAAGGTTCACGGGGTCTTTCCGTCTAGCCGCGGGTACACAGCATCTTCACTGCGATTTCAATTTCACTGAGTCTCGGGTGGAGACAGCGTGGCCATCATTACGCCATTCGTGCAGGTCGGAACTTACCCGACAAGGAATTTCGCTACCTTAGGACCGTTATAGTTACGGCCGCCGTTTACCGGGGCTTCGATCAAGAGCTTCGACCGAAGTCTAACCCCATCAATTAACCTTCCGGCACCGGGCAGGCGTCACACCGTATACGTCATCTTTCGATTTTGCACAGTGCTGTGTTTTTAATAAACAGTTGCAGCCACCTGGTATCTGCGACTCCCGGCAGCTTAGAGAGCAAGTCTCATCACCGCTAGGAGCGTACCTTCTCCCGAAGTTACGGTACCATTTTGCCTAGTTCCTTCACCCGAGTTCTCTCAAGCGCCTTGGTATTCTCTACCTGATCACCTGTGTCGGTTTGGGGTACGATTTCTTATAATCTGAAGCTTAGAAGCTTTTCCCGGAAGCATGGCATCAATGACTTCACTACCGTAGTAGCTCGACATCGTATCTCAGCCTTAAGATGAACCGGATTTGCCTAATTCATCAGCCTACATACTTGGACCTGGACAACCGTCGCCAGGCTCACCTAGCCTTCTCCGTCCCTCCATCGCAATTATAAGAAGTACGGGAATATTAACCCGTTTCCCATCGACTACGCCTTTCGGCCTCGCCTTAGGGGTCGACTTACCCTGCCCCGATTAACGTTGGACAGGAACCCTTGATCTTCCGGCGAGGGAGTTTTTCACTCCCTTTATCGTTACTCATGTCAGCATTCGCACTTCTGATACCTCCAGCACACTTTACAATGCACCTTCAACGGCTTACAGAACGCTCCCCTACCCAATATGAACAAGTTCATATTGCCGCAGCTTCGGTGTATAGCTTAGCCCCGTTAAATCTTCCGCGCAGGCCGACTCGACCAGTGAGCTATTACGCTTTCTTTAAATGATGGCTGCTTCTAAGCCAACATCCTGGCTGTCTGAGCCTTCCCACATCGTTTCCCACTTAGCTATAACTTTGGGACCTTAGCTGGCGGTCTGGGTTGTTTCCCTCTTCACGACGGACGTTAGCACCCGCCGTGTGTCTCCCGGATAGTACTTACTGGTATTCGGAGTTTGCAAAGGGTTGGTAAGTCGGGATGACCCCCTAGCCTTAACAGTGCTCTACCCCCAGTAGTATTCGTCCGAGGCGCTACCTAAATAGCTTTCGGGGAGAACCAGCTATCTCCGAGTTTGATTGGCCTTTCACCCCTAGCCACAAGTCATCCGCTAATTTTTCAACATTAGTCGGTTCGGTCCTCCAGTAAGTGTTACCTCACCTTCAACCTGCCCATGGCTAGATCACTCGGTTTCGGGTCTAATCCTAGCAACTATGACGCCCAGTTAAGACTCGGTTTCCCTACGGCTCCCCTAAACGGTTAACCTTGCTACTAAAATTAAGTCGCTGACCCATTATACAAAAGGTACGCAGTCACCCAACAAGTGGGCTCCTACTGCTTGTACGTACACGGTTTCAGGTTCTATTTCACTCCCCTCACAGGGGTTCTTTTCGCCTTTCCCTCACGGTACTGGTTCACTATCGGTCAGTCAGGAGTATTTAGCCTTGGAGGATGGTCCCCCCATGTTCAAACAGGATATCACGTGTCCCGTCCTACTCGATTTCACTAA
>NZ_PYLV01000005.1:0-205958 GCF_003025475.1 Photobacterium sp. NCIMB 13483 | reverse complement strand
CCAACAACTACAGCCAACAACTACAGCCAACAACCACAGCCAACAACCACAGCCAACAACCACAGCCAACAACCACAGCCAACAACCACAGCCAACAACCACAGCCAACAACCACAGCCAACAACCACAGCCAACAACCACAGCCAACAACCACAGCCAACAACCACAGCCAACAACCACAGCCAACAACCACAGCCAACAACCATAGCTAACAACCATAGCTAACAACCATAGCTAACAAGAAGGGGAGTTGGGATAATAAATAAAAAGTATATAGAAAAATATAATATGCAGCAAATTGCTTATTGGTGCGTTGGGGGGATAATCATTTACACTGTAAATACACCAGGAGGATAGTTTTGTGTCTGAGGTGAAATTGGAATTTACACTGTAAAGTGATAAAAGGAAAAGTCTATTTACAGTGTAAATAGACTTCATCTGTGGTTTGAATTTACAGTGTAAATGATTTATGCAGGTTGAGTGTGTTTATCCGTGATAAATCCTTGATAGCCTCCAACAAATAATTCAGATAGCCGCTCTAATTGAGTTTCTGTTTCTACTCGTGTTGCGATCACTTTAATATTAAGACTGTGTGCAGTTCTACAAATTGAAGATAATACAGTTGATTTAGTTTGATCATTCAGTTGGTGGGTGTAGACGTAATCGATTTTTACGTAATTAGGTTGTAACTCTTTTAGGTAAGTTAAAGATTGAAAATTACGACCGTAGTTATCAATACCAAACCCAAACCCGTATTTACGAATAATAGAGCATAAAATACCAGCCGCATCTGTATGCCTGATACAGCTTATTTCTTGAATTTCAAAAAATAACCGAGAGCTGAGTAATGTGTTTTTTTGTAATAAATTATCTAACCACCTAATAAAGCTTGGATCGTTAATACAGCTGTTGGTGATATTTATGGCGAAAGGACCACTTGTCCTATCGGCATTTAATTTATTTATGATCGTAACAATAACGTGTCTGTCAAACCAACTACCTATTTTTAAGTCTTCTATCGCACCTAAGAACATACCTGCCGAATAGTAGTTATTGTTTTTCTTAATGGCGGTAAATACTTCATAATGATAATTGATACCATTTGATAGGGTGGCTGGTTGATATTTGTAAGTAAATAAGTCTTCACTGATGGCTTCTTCAAGTAATGCTTTCCATTGTTGCTTACCTAGTGTGGTTTGATTATTTATATCTTTGATTATTGCCACTGATTCATGAGGCATTATTTTGGCTTGAGTTAATGCATTATCTAGCTGGGTTAATATCTGACTTGGCGTACTTTTGTTGTTATTGAAGACCAAACCAATAGCAACATTGTCATTAATGGTGTTAGTACTTAAGTCATTAAAGACGTTTATTAATGATTTACTATAAAGCGTAAGTTTTTCAATGGATATATTAGGGATAAGAACTGCAAATTCATCTTTAGATAAGCGAGCAAGTGTTGCATCGTTAAAGATTAAAACTTCATTTAATCGTGTTGCTATTGTTTTGACTAATTCATCACCTTGTTTGAAACCTTCATTTTGATAGCACTCATTAATTAAATCTGTTTGAATTAATCCTAAACCACCTTTATGTGATTCATTCAGCCATGAACTGAGTTGATGAATAAAGAAACTACGGTTCCCAAGCCCTGAAATAGTATCAAGATAAGCTTGTTGCCTTAATTTCATTGCTTCATCTGCTTGGTTTTTAAAGTTTGTGTCTAATTGATAACAAATTTTATTAAAAGATCGCACAATAATGGCTAAATCTGATTCATTCGGTATTGATAGTGGTGCTTGATTTAAATTATCTATTGTTTTAGCGCGGGCAGTTAACCGAGCTAATGCTGAGAAGTTCTTTAAACAAATAACATAAACTAACAAACTTGAGATAAGCGCAATCAGTATATTTGATAGTACGGTTCGCGTGCTTATTTGCCATAATTGTTGGTAATTAAGTATGGGTTGTACTGTTATTGTTAATAAACCAAGCGATTGCTTTTCATGTTCAATTATTCGTTGTTCCGTATGGGATGGAATCGTAAAAATATATTGAAACCAAGCTGGTGAATGAATCGGCGATATAACGTTATCTTGGCGGATAAGTTGGCGCGCATCGGCAGATGTCAGGTTTATTTGGCTATAGCTATCATTTGAAAACAGATGATTAACAATGGCTAATAATTTTTTCTCTTGAGTATTTGACATCATTGGAACATTTAGCTTTGTAAGAGCTTGAGGTAGTATAACTAAGGCTCTATTAATATCTGTTTGTGATGCGACGATATGTTGATGTTTTAATGTGGAATAGCTTGAATAAAGTTGTTGTGCAGTCACTGCGCTAACAACTGAGCAAACTAACACGGTTAGGCTAATAACTTGTCGTTTGAAAAGTGTCATAATTTGAGCACCAAAAAAAAGTTAAGTGCAGCACTCAGCGAGTAAACAGTTGATAAAGAGATGCTGAATAAGAAGATATCTATTTGATATAATTTATCAAAACTAATCGATATGCAGTTGATTGTTTGTCAACTAAAGTTCTTTTTCGCTAAATGTGTCTATTTCTTTATGCAATAAATATCCGTTTGCAATCTAGAAGTGTTTTTTGTTCAATTATTTATGATGACGTAACGATTTATTATTAAGTATTTTAAAGTAGGAGAGAGAAAATGGACTTAAGTGATATTCGCCGAGAATATACCAAAGGTGGTTTACGTCGCGATGATTTACCAACTGACCCCCTCGATTTATTTAATAAGTGGCTTCAACAAGCTGTTGCTGCCAACTTACCTGATCCGACTGCAATGACGATTGCGACGGTAAATGCTGACGGTCAACCATTTCAACGGATTGTTTTATTAAAAGATGTCGATAATGAAGGTTTCATATTCTATACAAATTTAAGTAGCCGTAAGGCTGAACAATTGCATCTAAATAATAGAATCAGTTTACATTTTCCCTGGCATATACTTGAGCGCCAAGTCCACGTTACTGGCTATGTAGAGCAACTATCAACACTTGAAGTAATGAAGTATTTTTCAAGTCGTCCAAAAGAAAGTCAAATAGCCGCTTGGGCGAGTAAACAAAGCTCTCGTTTGTCTGCACGTCAGGCTTTAGAAGGTAAGTTTTTTGAATTAAAGCAGAAGTTTTCGGCGGGGGAAGTTCCTCTTCCTAGTTTCTGGGGCGGATATAGAGTTAAATTCCAAACGATTGAATTTTGGCAAGGTGGTAAACATCGTTTACATGACCGTTTCATATATTCCCGTCATCAAGATAATGATTGGAATATTGAACGTTTAGCGCCATAAGCTAATGAATTAGCAGAGTAATCTATACTCTGCTAATTTTATTAATATTCACGTAATATGATAGATTGTTGTGTCTTCAACATACTTTCTGGAATATGAGAACCAAAGCCAGCATCAAGCGCTAATTCAATTAACTCACCTTTTGAATTAGCATTGAATTTATCTCGTAGGCGAACAACATAGTTTTCTACTGTTTTTACGGCTAATTGTAATGTTTTAGAGATATATTGTGGTTTCTTACCGTACAGCAGTAAAAATAACACTTCTGATTCGCGGGTATTCAATAAAATATTTACGGGATGATGATTGAAATGATGACTTTTTTCTTGCTGCTTAATCGCGTCAGTTCGACAGAGCCAATGTCCAATTTCAAGTAGAGATGTATCTTTTAGTTCTATGCCTGAGAAAATGGTACCAATAATTTTATTATTATTGTCTCGCCATGCCGTTTTTGTAAATAAATGTGCTCGCCAAGACCCATCCGCATAAGGATGTATATCAAGAATGCGTAACCGTTTTTCGGTCGTCATTACTTGCAAGTCTTGTTGCTGAAAGATATATGCATATTTAGCGCTTAAATGGGGGATATCAAAATCCGTGAAGCCAATACAATCAAGTGGGTTTTTAAATCCTATGATTTTGGAGTATTCCTCATTTACATAAACAAAAACTGAATTTATATCTTTACAACCCCAACAACCAGGTAATTGGTTTAATATATCTAATGAGGGGTGAGTACTGTGAGTGTCCATTTCTTATGAGCTTTATGTCTATTATTAATAGTAATTTTCGTTAATTGTAATGAGTTTATTACATTGGGTAAATCTATATAGTATGTAATGCTCAATTTATAAGCGAAAATTTATTGAATAAAAAAAAGCCGATCATAGAGATCGGCAAAAACAAGACGTTGACTCCTAAGAGTATAATCCTGTACGACGTGTAGAAGAGATAATCAATAAGTGTTGTAATTTGATATCACATATTACAACCCTTATCGATTTTATCCTTACGGATAATTATTAATATCTCCCCAGTGCTGGGTGAAATATTAATGTAGCAACTATATCTAAGCCGTTGATAACAAAATAGGGGGGAAATCACCCGTTGACATTTGTTAATTGTATTGATATGCGTCCGTGATTGTATGTTATTTAAGTCATTTGAGGGGGCCAAATGAGCTTTTTACCAAAGCCTAAACTATTGTCAGTCATCTTCAGCATCGTCAATTTTATTTCCCAAATTGGTGCTGAAATAAATTTTGCTGTAGGAAAAATATTGTAATAAAGATTCTTTGCTCGCTTTTCTTCTTTATTTGTTAGTTTTTCTATATAACCTTTAAATTGGATACCTTTTATATCAATTATATTCTTTGGCTGAGGTGCTATTGTGCCAACGATATTCTTATTTAGTATCATTAATTGACTGTGATGGCTTTCTTCACTTGTCATAATAAATAGAGACATTTTATTTGAATCAAAAATATAATAACAATGAGCACACCATAAGTCAGACGGACTATTTGTGCATAGCGTTAATAAATAATTATTTTTTATAAAATCACATATATGTTTGGTTTCATTCACTATATACCTCGGCCTATTGATTAAATTAAAATATTAGGAAAAAGAAATATTTTTTAATTTATTTACACTAATAAAAATGAATAATTATACATAATTGACTTTATCGTTTATTTCACCAGAGGGCAATAATCCTTCTTCTCCGTGAATGGAACGATGATCAAGGCTTTGATAAGTGTTTTGAAGGAAGATTGTGTTTGTTTTTTTTAACGTATTGTTTATTAAAGATTTATTATTATGTTTATGTGGCACTAGTGTCAATAAATGACTATTTTACAATGTGCTAATCATATATTGAACGGGTTATTTTAATTGAAGTAACATTCTCCGTAAAAAATCCCATCTTGATCATCGTTCTGTTGCTGAGGTTATGAGCTTTTTCTTAAAAATAAGACAATGAATGACTAATGAGACAATAAAATCATAAGTAATAAAGTTGTTATTTAAGAAATAAGAGGCAAAATTATGTTGAAGTATCTACGTGATTTTTCTGTTTTTTTTATATTAAATATAACCAGTTATACTGTTGTAGCATCAATTTCTCATGATGTGGTTTTAACAAAAACCGTTACCAATATTACGCAGCAGAGTGAAGCATCAACATTGATTGATGCCAAGCCTGGTGATGTAATTGAATACAATATTTATGTCGCTAACAGTACCTATAGTGCTATTTCTAATATTAATATTTCTGCTTCTGTCCCTCATTTTACCACTTTAGCTACTGCTATTGATTGCAATGATGGCAATTTACCGTCTGCGCTAAGTTGCCAAATCTTGACGCCTGATGGTGTTAATGATTATGGATATCAAGGCGGCATTATTTGGCAATTATCTGGCAAGCTTGAGGCTGGTGTTACGGCTCATGTCAGCTATCAAGTAACGATTAAATAATTGAGCCTCTGTTATTTACCGTATAGCAAATTATGTTCTCGTTATAGCGTATGATTATCAATAAAGTGCTGTAATATTTGTAGGCTATTCGGTGAATGGGCTTGTTCTGCAACTAAAAAATCATAAATAGCATTTTCATGGTCAGCAATTAAATTAAATAATTCGTGGTATTGTTGAGCATTATCAGCTTGCTGTTGATAGCGTTGCTGGTAAGGGGCAACCCAAACAACCATCGTATCAATGAGTGCCGTCCATGGCAGGTGAATCCATTTATTAGCATCCTCTATACCTTGTTGTGCCATCTTTTGATCGTAATCTGGACATGTTATCCCTAAAGGTATTAATGCAAGTTTCAGTTCTTTAGCTGTTATAATTTCAACCTCTAATAAAGCCTGCCATTTGTTGTTATGGCGAGGGTCACTATACTGTTCAATAAATGTGGTAAAAAAACTAATACCATAAAGCTCACCTAAGTAAGCATTGTGTAACTGATTAAGTGTCATAGTTAATCCATTATGATGAGAATTTTATCTATAATATGCTGTTTTGTGGTGAATGTTGAGTATCAAGGAGATGAGATATGGCGTTGAGTATTTTTCCATCTTGGATTGGCGGTTATGAAATTAAGCAACATATTACTAATCCTAATATAGAAGTGGGTGATTATAGTTACTATTCAGGTTACTACCATCAACATCATTTTGAAGATCAATGCGTTCATTATTTGCTAGGGGATAAATCAAGTAATGAAGTATGGCAATCGGGTATTTTTGGTGAAGTCGATAAGCTTATTATTGGCCGTTTTTGTTCAATTGCCAGTGGGGTTGTTATTATGATGGCTGGGAATCAAGGTCATCGACATGATTGGATCTCATCATTTCCATTTGATTTTGCAGAATTTGGTGATGGGGTAAAAAGTGGCTTTGAACGAGCGGGGAATACTGTTATTGGTAATGATGTTTGGCTTGGCGCTGAATGCGTGATTATGCCGGGTGTTACTATTGGTGATGGGGCCGTGATTGGAACACGAGCAGTGATCACTAAAGATGTCGAACCATATTCGATTGTTGTTGGTAATCCAGGACGGTGCGTTAAAAAACGATTCACCTCATCACACATCAAGCAACTACTTGAAATGCAGTGGTGGTATTGGTCACAAACACAATTGAAAGCAGCAATGGCGATAATGTGTAGTGCTGATATCGATCGTCTTTACGATTATTATATAACAATGGATAACCCGTCAATAGATGAATAATTTGTTATTCATTATTAAAAAAGCGAATTTGTTTGTGATCGGTAATGTTTTCTTACTATTTAGTATTCGCTGCGAGAATGCATAACTGATAACATTATTTTCATTAAGCCTATACTCTCTTCCAATTGAAATAATGATGCTTATTTGAACTTTTTGATTGATATGTCACATATTACTCCTAGTGAAAGCTTGGAATATGAAAAAATTCACATGTGACATTCAACTTAATTTGATTAAATGGTGCGGATTTATGCGAATTAAATCGATTTTTAGTCTTTAAATTGATCTAAACCAGTAAAATTTAAATTTTTAAGTGGTTTTTGAAACAAAAGTTGAGACATTAAAAAAAAATTGAGTAGTATGGGTTATAACATACTTACTGAGTTGAATGATTATTACGCGCATTGAACTGAGTAAATATAAAACTGGATGTTGTTAATAAATCCGAAATTCGCCCTTAAATATTCTGATGAGATAACCATGAGCAATTCTTTAGTTCTTGTAATCAATTCTGGTAGTTCTTCACTTAAATTTGCATTGATTGATACGGTAACCGGTGAAGCTACGTTAAGTGGTCTTGGTGAGTGTTTTAATCTTCCTGAAGCCGTTGTTAGTTGGAAAGTGAACGGTGAAAAGCAAGAATTCAAACTTAATGGCCTTAACGGGCATCATCAACAAGCAATTGATCGTATTGTTGCTTTAGTTGATGAACTTGGTATGAAAGACGACATCGTAACAATTGGTCACCGTGTGGTACATGGTGGAACTAAATTCAATTGTACTGTTCATGTTGATGATCAAGTCATGGCTGATATTGAAGCGTTGAGCGATTTAGCTCCGTTACATAATCCTGCCCATGTATTAGGTATGCGAGCAGCAGCAAAAGCTTTTCCAACATTGTCACAGTTTGCAGTGTTTGATACCGCTTTCCACCAGACGATGCCAGAAAAAGCATACACCTATGCAATTTCTAAAGAAGTGTGTCAGCAATATAATATTCGTCGTTATGGTGCACATGGTACAAGCCACTATTACGTTACTCGTGAAGCGGCAAAACGCATAAATAAACCTGTTGAAGCATCAAGCTTTATTTCAGTTCACCTTGGTAATGGCGCATCTGTATGTGTGGTTAAAAATGGTGAGAGTATTGATACTTCAATGGGTTTCACCCCGCTTGCTGGTCTTATGATGGGAACGCGTTGTGGTGATATTGATCCAAGTATTCTTGAGTATTTATTGAAGAAAGGTTGGACGCAAGAGCGTTTACATGAAGAACTAGTGAGTAACTCTGGTTTCTTAGGGGTTTCAGGTTTAACCAGCGATTGTCGTGGCATTATTGAAGCGATGGAAGCGGGTAATCATGACGCTAAACTTGCGTTTGAAGTTTTCTGTTACCGTGCGGCAAAATACATTGCTTCATACATGGTTGCATTAGATGAATTAGACGGCATTATCTTTACTGGTGGTATTGGTGAAAACTCTTTACCTGTACGCCGTGAAATTATGCGTTTATTGAAAATTTTTGGATACCGTGAAGACGTTGCTGGTAATGAAGCTGCACGTTTTGGCGCTGAAGGTATTATTAGTCAGGAAAATACACCATTAGCAATGGTGATTCCGACCAATGAAGAGTTTGTGATTGCACAGCAATCGCTAGCACTGCTAAATGCTGAAGCATAAGTAGTTGCAAACCACCTTAGACGGAACGCTAAGGTGATATTCTGAAGTGGAACGCAGAATATAGTGAACAGGAAAACGGCTTTGGGCATATGCTCAAAGCCGTTTTACCTTGTAATAAGCATATTCATGCTCTAGTTTTTAATCCATAAATGTAAAAAGAGAAACAAATAAAAGAAAGATCAATTGTGACTATGATCACAAACATGACGGGTTTTCATCGTATACAGTGAGGGAATATTTTATGCGTTGGATAGCTGCTAATGAAACAATCTTCTTCAACATATCCTAATAACAAAGACACAACAACATCAGCGACAAGTGCTTGCACTACAATTTTAGTGGGTAATCAAGTCACCATCGATGGATCTTTTATTATTGCTCGTAATGAGGATCATGAAGCGATCAACGCTAAACTCTTTAATTTTCATCCAGCTGAAGCCTTACAACGTCAAGATTTCCATTCCATCGGATCTATGGGGAATAATTTCACCTATCCAGCAGCTAAAAATGCGCTGCAATATACTTCAAACTCTGATTTTGATACCAATGGTACTAGTTTTGGTGCGGCTGGATTTAATTCTGCTGGCGTTGGTATGACAGCAACGGAAACGGTGTTTAATAATGCACAAGTGTTAGCTATTGATCCCTATGTTATTGCCACCGGTATTGGTGAAGATGCGATTGTGAATGTTATCTTGCCGCGAGTACATAGTGCGCAAGAAGGTGTAGCTTTACTTGGTCATATTATTGAAACGCAAGGTACTGCTGAGGGGTTTGGCGTTGCGTTTGTTGATAAAGAGGGTATTTGGTATTTAGAAACCGGTAGTGGGCATCATTGGATGGCGGCTAAAATTCCAGCAGATAAATATTTTGTTTCTGCTAATCAAGGTCGATTAGTTGATTATATTGCCGATCATCCCGATTTTATGGCTTCTGCTGGGTTAGTTGAATTTGCTAAAAAACACCAATTACCGTCGGCTGAAAATCGTGGTGTCTTTAATTTTCATTGTGCTTATTCTCAAGATATTGAGCATGATAAAACATATAATTACCCACGGGTATGGACATTACAACACCTCTATACTGATGGTCTAACAACTAAAATAGATCAAGGCGCAACGTTTCCTGTTTATTTAACACCTAAGTATAAACTGAGTGTATATGATGTCATGCTAGGTTTACGTAACCACTATCAGGCGACGGATCATGACGCTTATGCTCATTGTAATCCTAATGATTCTTACCGTCCGATAGCTGTTTTTCGTACTGAGCATTCTCACGTATTACACGTTCGGCCCCAGTTACCCATTGCGATTGGTGAGGTACAATATATAGCTTATGGAATGACGGCACTTAGTGTGTATTTACCTTTTTATCAAGGCATGACATCTGTACCTGAAGTACTCACGATTGGTGAAAATACAGCAGATAGCCATTCTGCATATTGGAAGTTCCGTAAACTACAAACATTAGCAATGATGGATTGGAATAAGTTTGCTCCTGTTGTGCAGCAGGCTTACCATGATTTCGAGCAACAAACAGCCCATAAACAGCAGCAGATGGAAGCTGAATATCTAGCGTTGTATGTTCTTCATCCTCAACAAGCAATTGAACGTATTAATACTTTTGAACATGAAATATTAGCATTAGCGCTAGCATTGACAGAAGAATTAACCAATGAATTGTTTACGTTATTAACGATTGAAACGGATAAGTTATATAATTTTTCTGGGGCGTAATAAACACAGAGACATAATTTAAAAGACCACTGTCATTCATAATGAAGTGGTCTTTTAGGTTAATGTTAACGTCTAAATAGGCCGTTAAATATTAGCAATCGCGATTTGCTCATCACACCAGCGATAAGTTATGTCGAGCGTTGTTGTTTGGCACCCTTGGCATTCTTGACTACAGGTTTTCATCACTTCACAACGTTCTATTTTTCCTCTTTTAATTAAATCATCAAGTAAAATTAATAGCCATTGTGGTTCGCTGTCAAATTGCTGGCTGAGTTGAGTCAGTGAAATAATCCTTGCTGTTCGCACAGCATTTCTTACTGCAATTAAGGATACCATTAGTGACAGCCTCCACTTTTATGTTGTGGGACTGTGGTTGGAATTGACATTTGCCAGTCAACTTTGTGACTTAAATAACGAATCCCAATAATGAAGCTAGTGACGAGTAATATTGCAAAAACTACCCAACCGATGGTAGCGGTTGGATGTGCCATAAAGGTCGCGCTTTGGTAAAAACTGATAGCTAATGCATAAGCCACTGCGATTCCCCAGAAAGTAGAAAACCAAGCCCAGTTGCGTCCAATTTCTTTAGCAATAACCCCGATGGTTGATACGCAAGGTACATATAATAAAACAAAGATTAAATATGCGTACGCACCGACCATAGATCCAAATTGATGCTGCATTTGCCCCATAGCTGTTGTATTCATCGTGCCATCAGCTTCACTGGCTTTGATCGGGTTTTTCAATGTGGTTAATGAAAAACTATTCACAACACCATTAATAGTATCTTGCCATGCGGTTTTTAATTCTGCGGATAAATTGAAAGATTGGGAACCGTTAATAAGCTGCTTATTGGCTAATTCAGCGCTATAAAGGGTGTTAAGTGTACCAACAACGACTTCTTTAGCTAAGAAGCCTGTTAATAAGCCAACACTTGCAGGCCAATTTTGTTGGTTGACACCAAGTGGCGATAACACGGGTGTGACCCAACGACCAATATCTGATAATGCAGATTGTTGCTGTTGTCCAGGTTCAATAACTCGACCAGAAAATGTAATGCTATTGAGTGCCATCACAATCATACAAATGGGAATAATTAGTCGACATGCTTTGACTAAAAAGCCACGAAGACGGCTCCAGCTATGGATTAAGGTCGTTTTAACACTAGGCACATGGTACGTTGGTAATTCCATGATAAAAGGTGATGGTTCGCCGGTTAATAACGTTTTCTTTAATATAAAACCCGTTAGTACTGCCACTAAAATACCTAACAAGTAGAGTGAGAACACGATCAAGCTGCCCATACCTTGAAAAAAAGCAGCAGAAAAAACGCCAAAAATAGCCAGTCGAGCACCACAAGACATAAAAGGCGCCATCATTGAGGTGAGAATACGGTCTCTTGGTGTTTCAAGCGTACGCGAAGCCATGATTGATGGAATATTACAACCAAAGCCAACAATGAGTGGCACAAATGATTTACCGGGTAAGCCTATTGACTGCATCAAACGGTCGATAACAAAAGCCGCTCGCGCCATATATCCACTGTCTTCTAATACAGAAAGATATAAGAACATTAACCCTATTTGAGGGATAAAAGGCATTACAGTATTGATACCGCCGCCAAGTCCCTGTGATAAAATGGCTGTTAGCCAAACAGGCAAACCGAGATATTGGCATAGCCACGCTGTACCGTGAATGAAGATTGCAGCTGAACCTTGATCAAAAATAGGTTGGAGCCCACCACCTATATTAATTGCAAACCAAAACATTAAATACATGACGAACAAAAAGATCGGTAACCCTAAATAACGATTCAACACTATTGAATCGATCCATTGAGTTAATTTGTGTTGAGTCGCTTGTTCATGGGAAGCACATTGATTGACGAGAGTAGCGACAGTTTGATAGCGAGAGTCGGCAATTAATAAATCAGCATGTTCATGGTATGTTTGATAAAGTGTATGTTGGTAGTGTGTTACACGATTTGGAATATTCGTATTAATTACATGATGTTGTGCTGAAATATCTGATTCTAGTAATCTTAATGCCAACCATTCTTTATTGTTATCTGCAATTAATGTATCAGGGATATCGGTTGCTAATTGTGTGATAGCTTGATGTAACGGTGCTGGAAACTCTGTTTTAAATTGAGATAACTGAGGCGTAATAAGTTGTTTTTCTATTGCTGCTTTTAATGGCTCGATACCTTTATTTTTATTGGCAATTAAACTAACTACAGGGCAACCAAGTTGAGCGGATAATTTTTCACTATCAATAACAATATTTTTTTGACGGGCAATGTCTAGCATATTAAGTACAACCAGACAGGGCACATTCATTTCAAGTAATTGTAATGTCAGATAAAGGTTTCGCTCAATATTAGCGGCATCAACAATATTAACCACAAGATCTGCTTCACCACTTAAAATATATTCACACCCAATTTGTTCATCAAGTGATCCTTGTTCATCAAAGGAACTCATAGAATAAATACCCGGTAAATCTACCACCGTGATAGTTTGGTTGTGGTAGTGATAAACACCTTCTTTTTTATCAACGGTTACACCCGCCCAATTACCTGTACGTTGTCTTGAACCAGTTAAAATGTTAAATAATGTGGTTTTACCGCAGTTTGGGTTTCCCAATAAGGCAATACTATTTGCCATTATTATTTCTCCGAACAGAATATGATAATAGAAAGAAATCACTAATTAAATGTGAGATTAAAAGTATATTAATGTTATTAATTTTATAATGAATTATAAATGTAAATAAAAATCAATTACATTTATATCGGGCTTGATAGCTATCGTCAAATATTATTTTTTATTAGTGAGTAAGTCTGTGATTTTAATTATTACCATTTAACAATGGTGTTAACTTTTATATATTAATCATAAGTTTATTTTAATGATATTTTATTGTTAGTACGAGAAATTATATGCTTCTTAATAACAAGTAAGTGTAATTATATCGATAGTTAGAATATTTATCTGTTGATATTTAAGGCTGTTGTAAATGGAAATGGTAACCTAAAATTACATTATTGAAGTGTTATGATGACTCGCCTTTAAGATAAGTCTTATGACTTCAGAAAATCACTCTCTAAGATAAATGGCCAATAAATGACTCAAATGTTATTTTTTATCATTATCTTTGTGATCTGATTAATATTTAGTAGCGGTTATATGCTGCTGAAAACGAGAGTTCTGGTTTATTATCACTGTGTTTATAATCAGTATGTGAAATGTTTATATGTGGTTTGAAAGCAAGAAAAAAGCAGCTGTTGTGGATAAAGAAAAATTAATTTCTGAACTTCACGAACTTGTTTTAAAGCAATATAGTCAACATGATATTAAGTTAATAAAAAACATAACGTCAAAAGGTGGTATTGAGCTACATTTTGCTGTTGCTGGTGAAGATGTACTTCAGATGAGTATTGAATCATCTAATGTTTAATTTTTTATCACTAAAATCAGCCATAAGATATTTATGGCTGTATATATAATTTTTTGCTCTATTGTGTTGATTGTATATTTATATCGGTCGAAATTATCTCTCTTTTTATACTCAGTAACTGGTTTGTTACAATGTATTTAGATTGAATTAGTTATTCTTCTTCTATCTATGTTAATTGTCAGTGCTTAAATATTACAGTGCTATGTTAATAATTATTAATTGTATTGTGGGTATCATTATTAGTGTTGACGCTTTTATATAAAAGGGGGAGAATATTTTAACTTAATACTGCGCGTGGTATTCCTGTGCATGTTAAGGCAATTAAAGCATAAAAAAGCCGAGCCGATAATTCGGCTCGACATTTAGTATTATTTTTATATCGTTAAATGAATTCGATATAAGGTGAGTTAAAGTTAGTTAAATTAGGGAATATTGATAGTATTTGTGCTTCAGATAAACCAAGCCAACGGCATAATGAAGCATTGACTTGGTCTGCTGCAATTGTTGGAATAATACGACCATTATTATAATTATGCTGGCTATCGGCGGTTAATTGCGGCCATTCACCATAAACAGCTTTACCACGCACGGCACCTCCCGTTACGATTTGATGTCCCGCCCAACCATGATCAGTACCACTGGCATTTGCTTGTAAACGGCGACCAAAATCAGACATGGTGACACACGTCACTTGATCATTAAGGCCAGAATCTATCATATCAGTGTTAAAAGCACTTAATGCATCACTGACTTGTTTCAGCAGTTTAGGATGATCCCGTTGTTGGAATTGATGAGTATCAAAGCCATTTAGACCAACAAAGAACACTTGCTGTTGTTGGTGCATATCGTCACGTGCTTTAATCAGACGACTTACCATACTGAGTTGTTGAGCTAAATCAGATTCAGGGTAAGTTTCGCTATTAGGGTGTTTGGATAGAATCGTTTTAATGGCTTCATTTTCAGAAACATTACGAGACATTGCACTCGCATAGTTGCGCATATAAATGTTGTCATATTGACGTTGTGTGAAGTGAGAGAAATACCCGTCAAGGCGCTGTTCTTCATTCCAGCCTGAGTATGTTCCTGCACCTTTACCATTAATAACTGTTTGTTGCGATTTTTTGTTTCGTAGTAATTTTTGACCTTGGTTTACTGAAATTAGGGGGGATAAACTGCCAGTAGCACCAAGCATATCCATCATTTTTCCAGCCCAACCATAAGCATCACCTAGGTTTTCAGCACCCAATTGCCATAGATCTTGTTGTTGGTTATGTGCCATCAAAAATTGTGGCAATGTGACACGGCGATTACTTATATCATCGCGAGTTGTTGGTTGAACTAACTGACCAGAGTTAATAATGGCTGCTGCATTACCTGATGCAAATAATGGTAATAACGACGTCATATTATTATTAATACTTAGTGGTATACCATTAGTCGTGGTTAGATTTAGATCACTTAACTGATCTTTATTTAACTTCATTTTTGGTCGAGCAGCTTGGTAATCCTGATAAGCAGCACATCCAGGCGTTGGTACGATCATATTATAGGCATCATTACCACCCAAGAGAAAGACACAAACTAATGCTTTATTCGTATTCTCTGATGATTGACTGTTGTTTGTTGGTATTATTGATGATGCCAGTGCTGATGTGGACAAAGTAGTTGCACTAACAACGGCCGTGGTTTTTAAAAAATGTCGACGTGATAATTTCATTTTAATTAACCTTCACAAAAGAATTCAGGAGCCGTTGTTGCAATGTATATAGCATTAAGATAGCGGGTTTTGAGCTGGTAAGGCGCAGAGTGGCTTGATAACGTTTTATACATATAGTTTTGAAGGCTTTTTGACATTAGACCGCCAAAAAAACGTTCATTAATTAGTGCAACATATTCAGTGGTGCCCATTGAAATGTCATGAAAATCAGTTCGATCCCAGTGCCATTCTTTATAGTCAGTTTTGTTCCATTTTAAGAGGTTGTACCATATTCTATTATGCGTTTTGCGCATAATGTCAGCGGTTATAATGGTAAACTCAGGAGCGGTAAGACCTAAGTCAGCAATTTCACCTTGAGGGGCATCTGTTGGTTTATAAAAATTAAACACCGTTTCAGCACTCAATGCTGCTTGACCATAAGTTACTTCAGCCCATTGGGTGTCCCACCAATGATCTCCTGCAGCCTGCATGTTAAGCGCACGTAATTGGTTCGCAACCACAATTAAGGGTTCTTTTAGTAAGCCAAAATGTTGATGTTCACCTTGGGTTCCCTGTCCAGCAGCATTGGCTAAGCCAGCAAAAACGTCAGGATCGGTTAATACTGCTTTAATTGTTGCTTGTAAATCGCCACGAATGCCGTTGCCATTATCAATAAAGACTTCAGCTATACGCTTTATATAATTACGATTGGGGTTACTGGTTACAAATCGTTTAATCAGGTGTGTCGCAATAAATGCAGGGGTATTATTGTGGTTAAACAGCATATCAACTACCGCATCAAGATCTTGATGGATATCTTGTCCTGCAGGGAAATGTGTGCCCATAACGATTTTTTCATCCATATCATGTTGGCTATTATCTGCCAACATTGGATTGATCCAGTCATGTTGCCAATGAGGATAATTGATATACCAGCCACAAAGTAGACGTGACATGTTTTCAACATCATCTTGATCATAAGTGGGAATTTTATTGCCATTATTATCAAGAATCGGCTCACCATAATTATTAAGCTGCCATAATCCTATGGTGAATAATTGCATGCATTCACGTGGAAAATTTTCATCAGGAAAAGTATTGTTTTTGGGATCGTGTTTTTTACTGCCTGATAATGTTAAATATCGACCCATCATTGGGCTAATTGTAACGGCTTTAAATAAATCACGAAAATTACCAAATGCATGTGTAACCAGCATATCGTAATAATTCGCTAAGCCATCATTTACCGATCCAACCCCATGGGAAGAGACAACAAATAATTGACTTAATGCATAAGCCATACGTTGACGAAGTTGATCTTCACCTGTAACTGTACATTGCCACCATATACCTTGGCGCATGTCGTCTTGTGGATGACTGTAACTTGTCGTGTTAAAAAGGGCTTTCAGTTTTGGTAAATGATAAGTAGGCGGTATTGAAAATTGGTCATCAAACCAAGCATCAAAGCCATTTTTTTGGAGTTGATCTATTTGTCCTTTTTTAGGCCCGAACGAACCACGATAAAGAAATTTTGCGCATTGACGGCGGTCAGCGCTGTATATTCTAGTGTCTGTCATAATTATTCCAGTTGATACTTATTTTGTATCAATCTTATTAGTGAAGTATATGGATTCTTTCGAGATGATAATACTATATATATTTCACTAAGGAATGGATGCCTTTAAATGCTGACATATAACTGACTTTTTGTACTAATATATGGGCGGATATTAATGGTTACTATAAGTAGATCTTAAAATTAGTGCTGTTGATCATTTTTTATTTATATTTTAGGTAGGTGCTCTAATGCTTATGCAAAAGGGTTTGTTTTATATTAGCCCCTTATTAACTAAATTATTAATTAGAATAATAGCTCTATTTGTCTTTTTATGAATAATAAAAAACCCTCATAATTTATTTAATTATAAGGGTTTTTTAATGTCATTAATATTATTAATGTGCAGCAGGTTGCTGTGCTAGTTTTCTTATTTTAATTTCTTCAAATAAAGCAACAAGTGCCATTAATACACAACAAGCAATTGCAGCAGCTTTAATTGCCGCAAAGGTACCAGTCCAACCATCAAGGCCAAAGAAAGGGTTACCTTCAGCAATATAACCAAGACCAATTTTTGCAAATGAGTCACCAATTAGGTAAGCAAACGTACCTTTAACCCCGTCAGCTGCCGCTAGGCCTTGTTTTGGTACAAAACCGATTGCTGCAACACCAATAAGAAGTTGAGGTGCAAATACTAAGAAACCTAAAGCAAATAGTGATGCTTTATAAGCAAAAATAGAGTCTGCGTGTTGGTAGTAACCTAGAGTAAATACAATACCGATCAAAGCAACACAAGATACAGCGCCACGACGACCATTAAATAAGTCTGACAGTAAGCCCCATAAACAGGTACCGACTAATGCTCCAATTTCAAACATGGTAAAGCCGGAGTTTGCAACATCTTTAGAGAAACCTAAAATTTGGTGTGCGTAAACTGTTGACCATTGGTCGATACCGCTACGTACGATATAAAGGAAGACGTTTGCAAAACAAAGGATCCAGATAACTTTATTAAAGAGAACATATTTCTTAAAAATTTCCATTTTAGTTAATTTGTTTTCTTTAACTGCATTATCTTCTTCTGAAATTGGTTCTTCGAAAATTTCTTCTACAGTACCTAAACCATAAGCTTCTGGGCTATCGTTGCCCATAAAGAAGCCGATGATCGCAATAATGATAGCGATAACGGCAGGGAAGATGAACATCCCTTTTACATCGCCACCAAAAAAGTAATCAGCACCAAACATAGCTACAGCGGCTGCTAATGCACCACCTGCGTTATGTGAGATGTTCCAGAAGCCAACACCTAGACCACGACGATTACGTGGAGTCCAGTTAGTAATAGTCACTACTGAGTTTGAACCACCACCTGACTGGAAAAAGCCTGATGCCGCATAAAGGATGGTCATCATAATAAATTGGCTAGAACTTGGTCCCATGACTAAGCCCATACCCAGAATACAAAAACCTGATAATAGGAGACCTAAAGGAAGAATGTTTTTTGCATTCTTACCGCCAGACCAATAGTTTAAAACTGTTTTACCAACACCATAAGTGATTGAAAATCCAAGGCCGATAGTACCAAGCTGAGTTAAACTCATGCCGTAGTCAGAAATCATATCATTCTGGGCAATATTGAAGTTTTTACGGACCAAATACATGGCCATATAACTAACGAAAACTACTAAATAGGACTTTAGAAAAGGAGAAAACCATAGTTTACGACGTTCTTTTGGCGATAGGTCAAGCGTGGGTTTGCGGACTCGTTGAAGTATTGATAATTCCATCGGTTGAATCTCGTTAGGGCTTAAATCAGATTTGTACTGAATAAGACAAATCACTATGGCGAGACCATACCGATGATACACTTAAATGGATTAAGAATTTTTCCTAGTTTTTTAATGGAATTTTAAATCTCAAAGTTAGATCACGTTTTTTGATATTTACAGTGAAATCTTTGGTTGCATTTTTGGTGTGGCAATGAAGGGTTATTTAACTCTTTCATTATGATTGTGTTTTTATAGAAATCAATAAAATAATATTAATTTATTGAAAATAGTATGGGGTAAAATAATTATAGTTAATTAGATTGTAACTGAATTATTTTTCTTCTTTTCTATTTTAAACTAGAAAAATAATATTGATAATAAAATTAAAAACACAGTGCAAATAAAATTATCAATAATTTAAATGAAAATTCAATTTATAGTAGAGGATGGTTGGTTGTTATTTTTTTTAAATACTAGGGTATTGATTGTCTTTGTAAATATAAAAAGAGAGCGCTTATTGTTAGTGATCTTTGATAAAGATCACATCTTTAAATTTGCCTATTTTCGATTTATCTACCATAGTTTAATTAACCTGAACTGAGATATATTATCGAGCTTACGGAGGAAAGAAGCTGTTTTCATCTAACTTAGGGATTCAGGTTCCGGTTGTTATTAGTAGACCTATTCAACCCGTTATTAATAGCAATCAAGTTGCAACGCGTAACAGTAAGTGAAATACGTAAAAGCTTCTAAGGTAACACTCTTAGTTGTTAACAATTTGGATAGCAATACCGTAAAAATCTTGCTTCTTCGTCAAAATATCGGTCCATACATAGTTATCGGACACGCCAAGCTCAACGTAATGAGTGACGAAGCGTAACAAACTTGATGTGCTGTGTAAGTACATTAAGTGCAACATCCCAGCCGCACTTGTATAGTGCGGCTTTTTTATTTTCTGTCGTTTATTGTTGAAAATATTATGGTATTGATATTTAAATATAAATTACTGTTATCCACAAAAAAAGTGGGTAACTATTTTATGTTAGTTAATCATGACTGTTATTGTTGCAATGTCATATTGAGTAAAGATCTGGCCTTAGTAGCTGAAGCGGCGGCAATAAAAGTGCATAGTAACTAAACAGTCGTGTGCTAATTGACGTAATATTGAATAAGGAATTTTAGATGTTAACGATGATTGATATTGGCATTGATAATGCGGTTGCTTTTACGTTATCAGGTAAAGTAACAGAAGATGATATGAAACGTGTGTTAATGGATGCAGAGGCGAAAACAGTCGATCATGGTGGAATTGTGATCTATGAAGAAATTGAAAGCTTTTCTGGAATTGAGTTAGCAGCAATTGTCGAGGAATTGAAATATCTTGTTCATGCTGGCATGAAACATATTAAGCAAGTTGCTGTGGTTGCTGATGCGAGTTGGATTGAAAAAGTGGTTAAGGTTGAAGATGCACTATTTAGTGATATCGACATTCAATACTTTACTTTTGCTGAAAAACCACAAGCGATCACGTTCTTGCAGTTACAATAAATCTTATGTAACTAAAAATCCCCCTTGGTATCAGTAGTCAAAACACTTATGACAGTACCAAGGGATCTTGTTATAAACGTTTAAAAATCAATGAAGTATTAATGCCACCAAAGGCAAAGTTATTACTCATGATATAGCGACAATCAATATTTCTACCTTGACCTTGAATATAATCAAGCTCACCACAGCGTGGATCTGGAGTGTCTAGGTTGAGGGTTGGATTAAACCAGCCATTGTTCATCATTTCTATGCTTAGCCATGCTTCAATTGCACCACAGGCACCAAGTGTATGACCAAAATAACTTTTTAAGCTACTGATCGGGGTTTTATTGCTAAATATATTGGCTGTTGCTTGGCTTTCTGCAATGTCACCTTTTTCTGTTGCTGTGCCATGCGCTGAAATATAACCGATATCTTGTGGTTGTAGTTGTGCTTGCTCTAAGGCCATTGCCATACATTGTTGCATGGTTTGTTGTTGTGGCTGGGTTATATGGGTTGCATCACAATTGGTTGCAAATCCAACCACTTCAGCAAAAATTGTGGCACCTCGATTGACTGCATGTTGGTATTCTTCTAATACGAGAGAGCCGGCCCCTTCACCAATGACTAATCCATCACGATCAGCATCGTATGGACGAGGGGTCATTTTAGGAGCCTCATTTTTAAGGCTGGTTGCAAAGAGGGTATCAAACACGGCTGATTCTGTTGGACATAATTCTTCTGCACCACCCGCAACCATCACGGTTTGATAGCCATGTTTGATCGCTTCATAAGCATAACCAATCGCTTGACTGCCAGAAGTACAGGCACTACTGGTCGGAATCACACGTCCTCGTAATTCAAAAAATAAGCCCACATTCACTGCTGTCGTGTGTGGCATCATTTGAACATAAGTGGTTGCAGTGATCTCTTTGGTGGTTTTTTCGTTAAGCATCGTGCCAAATGCACCAATAGCAGGAGTGCTACCAATGGATGATCCGTATGCAATACCTGTACTGCCATTGGTGAGAATCGAATCACCAATTAAACCAGATTGAATGAGGGCATTTTCACTGGCGACTGTTGCTAGTTTTGATACTCGGCCCATTGCTCGTAGTTGTTTGCGGGTATAATGCTTAGGCACCTCAAAATCGGCAATTGGAGCAGCAAGTTTAGTATTTAAGCCATCATAGTCAGCGTAATCATCCATATAGATTACTGCATTTTGACCTTCACGCAATTTTTTCTCGATGGTTAACCAATCGTGTCCCAGTGCAGTGATGCCTGCCATTCCGGTGATAACAACGCGACGGTTCATACTAAACCTCCATTAATAGAAATAACTTGACGGGTAACATAAGCCGCAATATCAGACATTAAATAACTGACTAATCCTGCGACTTCTTGTGGATCGCCCATACGACGTAAAGGCACTTGTGGTAATGCATGCTGTTTGACTTCTTCTGCAACCATGCCGGTGTCTATTAAGCCTGGAGCAACACAGTTAACAGTGATTTTACGTTTAGCAAGTTCAAGCGCGAGTGATTTTGAAGCGCCAATAATACCAGCTTTAGCCGCACTGTAATTGGTTTGTCCACGATTACCCGTCATTCCTGATACTGAAGACAGCGTTACAATGCGACCACCTTGGCGCAGTTGTACCATTGGCATCACACATGGATGAAGCACATTATAAAAACTATCAAGATTAGTATGAATAACGCCATCCCATTCTTGTTCTGTCATGGCTGGGAAAGCCGTATCGTGGGTAATGCCTGCATTACTGACCACACCATAGTATGCACCATGAAGTGCTATATCTTGTTCAAGATGTAGACGGCATTGTTGGCGATCACTGATATCAAACTGAATGATTCGCCCCTGACCACCGGCATTAATAATGCTTGTAAGGGTTGATTCTGCACCTGCTTGATCACGCATATAATGTACAGCAATAGTAAATCCATCTTGTGCAAGTTGGATGGCGATAGCACGCCCAATACCTTTACTTGCTCCCGTTACCAGTACTTGTCGGGTCATGAGTTACTCCTATTTATTTAGTGGTAAGCAGGGTTGTTATCTTTTCTGGGGAGGGAAGATACGCATTGAGTTGACTGCTGGCAATGGTTTGCTGTTGATTGACGATAGTACAACTAAAAACAGCCATATTATCATCTTGAATTAAGCGTTCTGCATAAATATCAAGCACACAGCCTTTATCAAATTGTGGCCACTCACTGTGATAACGGCGGCAACCTAATAAAAATCCAATCGGGGCGGGTTTGCCTTGTTGCCATGCATGATAACCCGCCCAAGCTGCAATAGTTTGGGCCATTAATTCAATACCCACATAACCGGCAATACCTTGGCGCTGGTTATCAAAAAAGAGATCATCTGATTTGATTGTGACTTGGCAATGCACATTTTCTACCCCAACACTGATTAAATCATCAATTAATATCATTGGAGTATCATGAGGCAGTAATTGTGCCAATGGAGGAGTATTAGTCATTAACGTATCCAAAAATTAAACTGATGTTATTGCCACCAAAAGCAAAGGAGTTACTGAGGACTGCCGATGTTATTAGAGGTTGAGATCGTTTTACGAGTGTAATCGGCAGTTGTGGATCTTGGCAATCATCATTGATTTGTACAGGTAACGGTAACTGGTAAGCCAGAATATACCAACAAATAGCTGCTTCTACAGCACTGGCGGCACCAAGTGTATGTCCCGTTAAAGGTTTGGTTGAACTGACCATAACGTGGTGACCAAATACTCGCGCAATGGCTTTTGCTTCCATAGCATCATTCAACGGTGTTGCGGTGCCATGAGCATTAATATAACCAATATCATTTGGTGTTAACCCTGCATCCGTTAATGCATTTTGCATTGCGATTTCTGCGCCATGACCATCTGGGTGTGGGGCTGAAATATGGTATGCATCAGAGCTATCGCCGCCGCCTAGAAAAGCAATATTTGATTGTTTTTTGATTGATAATTGCTGTTTTTTATCCTCTTCAGCAGGTGTGAGTGCTAACAACATAAAAGCTGCAGCTTCACCAATATTAATCCCATCTCGATTCATACTAAAAGGATTACAACGTTTAGAAGAGAGCGCATCTAAACCATGAAAACCATTAAGTGTTAGGCGGCATAAGGTATCTGCACCACCAACAATGACGGCATCGGCTAGTCCAGATTTGAGGAGGCGTTTAGCCGATAAAAAGCTACGGCCACTGGAAGAACAAGCGGTTGATATGGTGTAAACCAATCCGGTTAAACCAAAATAATCAGCAATGAATTGCCCCGTATTCGCTGGTTCTTGTTGATGATAATGATAATCCTCAGGCAAGTGACCTTGTGCTGCTAATTGTTCTAATGCGTGTTCGCCATCACTGATCCCTGAGGTTGTTGTACCAATGATCACGGCGATACGATCAGCGCCATATTGAATAATCGCTTGCTGTATTTGGGAGTTTATTTGTTGTAATGCTGACAGTGCAAGACGATTGTTAGCCGTATTTTGATGTGGATATTGTTGCTCATTTATGGCAGCTAATGGGGCTGTTACTTGGCCAATAACCGTTTCACTGCCATCATTAAGCCAACCAGAAATTGTGCGCATGTCTGGGCTAGATCCTTGCACTAAACTATGCTGGATTTGTTCAGGTGTTGCCCCGAGTGCAGAATGAAAACCACAGCCGCGAATATAGACTGGGGTTGTGGTTTGATTATTTTTCATAAAATCTCATACCGAGGTTATTGACGCTGATAGTGTAATGTTTTTATGGTGATGGTGTAATTAGGCTGGTAATGGGTAAACGTAATCGTTCCCGTTAATTGATGGATGTTTTGATAATTAATTTCAGCCACTACGACACCCTTATTGTTGATAAGTTGACGTTGGTGTGAGGTTTGTTTTAATTGCCAGCCTATGTGTTGTAACGGTTGTTGCCATGCATCAAGTGGCCATAAGGTGATCATCATATTGAACAATACTTGTTTAGGATCGGGTAGAGTAGAGCCTAAGCCTGGCATCACATACGTTGTAATATGTTGGTCAGTATAATCTAAACTCAGAATCCGTGAGCCCCATGATGAAAACCCGGCAAGAGCTAATGCTTGTGGCGTAACTTGTAATTGCACGGGTAACTGATGGCTGGTTTGTTGCCATGTTGCAGTGATCAATTGACTAGCGGTGAGCGAATAGCCTAATTGCGCTGGGGTTGGTAAGGTCACTAAGGTATTGGGCGCAATATTGACTTGATTTGGTTGTGGCACCTGTATGGTTGTACACCCTGAGACTAATAATACGCTCAGTAACCCTATTAGCCCGTGATAACTAAGACGATGAAGGCAGTAATGTTGCATGTTATTTGGCTCCTCTATGTGATGTTGTGTTTGATATGGCTGAGGATGCTGGTGTCATAGCTAATGGGGCTAATAACCATGCAATAATAATCCCTGTGAGAACGGTAATACCAAAACTATGAATAGCTTGAGTGGCACTTAATGCTAATAGTCCAAACGAGAGTACCGTGGTTAATGCCGATAATGTGATAGCCAATAAGGTTGAACGACGATGGTGATTGTTGTCAGTGGATTTTAATTCTGCAAAAAAGAGACTGTAATCAATTCCTATCCCCAAAATTAAGATCAGTGCCAGTAAATTAAACAAGTTTAATGGTGTTCCACTAATACTAGTGATTGCAATACCTGCACATGCTGCTATCAATGATGGCGTGATCATTTGTAGCCCTTTTTTAAGCCCATAGCGCCATCCTAATAATAAGAAAATTGCGATGGTTGCTGCAATTAATAGCTCAGTGACTCGTTGTCGGTATTGTCCAAAAAGATGTGATACTTCATCGGCTTTATTGAGGTAGCTAAGTTGGCTATCTTGCACGACCAATTGTTTGATGACATCAAGTTGATTGACACCAGAAAGCAAAATAACCGCACCGTATACAGACGATTGTGCTGATTGAATCTGACCAAGCCAAGTAAAGCGTAGTGGTTTAGATACTGGTGATGCTAAATATTCAGCAATCGTTAACGGCTGAAAGGTGGCGCTAAATTGTGGTGGGTGACTTAATTTGATTTTTTTATCTAGCTCTGGACCTTGCTGTTGATATAAGTGTTTCACTAACTCAAAATTGTGTTGTTGAGTTGCAATTGACGGTAAGTAATGCCCGATACTTTGGTAGCTATCAAGTTTGTGAGTCGTTACTAAGGTATTGAGTTGCTGGTCGACAATCGCTAATTTAGTTAATAGATCTTGTGCTGTTTTAGCTTTAACTAATAGCATTTGTTGGCCACTGCTAACTCCCGTGATCGCTTTAATGGTTGTTTCTTGTTGCTTGAGTTGTGCTGGTAGTGCTTGAAGCTGGCGAATATCATCATCATAGCGAATATGAAATAGTCCTAGAATAGAAACGACAGCCAATATTGATGGTATGCACCAGCGCACAAACGGTTGCTGCCACAGTTGTAACCATGCATTGAGTAATTGCCGACAAGGTAAAGGTCGTGGTGAACACGGTTTTGCCGCTAAAGTGGGATACCAACACACGACGGTTGCATAAGCGGCAGTAAGCCCAATTGCTGAAAACAGTGACAATTGTTGTAACCCAGGGAAAGGTGCAACTAACATGCCGAGATAACCAATCAAGCTGGTGATTAGCCCTAAACTAATCGCCACAAAAATATGTTTGAGCCCTTGGTGTGGATCCCAATCATTTGCTGCGGCTAATCTATCAGTGAGATAGTGAAAAGCATAGTCAATCGAGACTCCAATCAGGCTAGCACCAAACACTAAACTAAATAAGTGTACTTTACCAAAAATGGCGACAGTACCGACAAATGCCGCAACCAAACCACAGCTGATTGACAATAATGCTAATACTAAAGGTAATGGGCTTCGGTAGATGACTACTAATAAAATAATGATCCCTAACAACGACCCTAAGCCGATAGTACTGATTTCTTTTTCAGCGCTTTGTGTGCCATGCGCCGCATAAAAAATAACGCCAGTATGCAAGATATCTACTTTATTTGTTGCGGTAGAATAGTCGTTAATGATCTGCTGTTGTAATTGGTTAAGTGCGGGTAATTGGTGTTGCAATTTAACACTGTACGGCGAGCCTGCGAGTTCAGCCGTGATCAATACGTAATGACGCTGCTGATATTTTGTAGTTAAAAAACCGTGATCAAGATTGAAATGACCACTTTGAGCGCTTAATTGAGTTAAATAATCACGAAATAATAAAAAAGGATCATGTTCAAGCTCTGCACCCGTAACGCCAGAAAACGGATTATACAGTGCCTGTAATACTTGGGTTATTTGTTGTTGAGGCTGCTGTGTTAACCGTTGTTGTTGTTGTGGCGTTAACAGCTGAAACCGTTTGGGGTAATAAAATTGCGCCCATGCTTGTTGTTGGCTATGACTCATTTTTGCATTAATAGTTGTAAACAAGCCTAGTTGAGTTAGCTGGTGACTAAATTGTTGTGCTGCTGTCAGCATGGTATCGCGACTTGAGCTGCCCACTAAAAATACCACCTTATTGCTCATGCTGGTGGCGATATGATCAAAAGCTTGTTGTGCTGCTGGATCTTGGTCATTTTGTGGTAACAAAGCCAAAATATTCGTTTCGATTGGCAACTGCTTATGCGCTGTTAATTGATAACCGAAGCTAACAACTAACAACAGCATAATGAATAACCATAAACGGCTAAGTTTAGAATTGGAAAACACGTTGTTCTTCTGTGGTTAATGTTGATGGTGTTGTACGTTGATGACTAAATGTAATCACAGTTTTATCACCACGAATTTCAGCCAAAGTAAGTTGATTGATAAATTTCCCCCCTTGTAGTGTGATGGTGGAGAAGACTTTATTTAAAGGAGCCTGCTTGGGGGTTAATACCAATTGCCACTTATTCTTCTGATCCGTTGTTGGTGTTAAGGTCGTCATGGCTAAATTAAATTGTTGATCTAATGTTGACGTATCACCGTTAAACAGTGCCAGAAATATATGGCTAAAATAAAATACCATGGGATTTTTATCCGCAGTCATAACCTGCGGAGGTTGATCATCAAATTGTTGACTGAGTTTATCTTGGGTTAGCACTAATGATACTGCCATTGGGGCTGTTTGATGCCACCATAAGCCGTGGTTAGCGGCAATAATAAACGTACCATTAGATATTAGTGGTTGGTTAAACATCGCCATGGTTCGACTTTGATTAAAATCACCACGAACAATTTTGGTGGTAGAAAGGGTTTGTTGAAGATCGCTTAATGTCATGGCTTGTGCTGATAAACTGGTTAGAGCTAATAACAGACACAATATCGTACCTTGAGTATGTTTTTTTAAACGAGTGAATATTAATAAATTAGTGCTCATCATGCCAAGCCTTTATTTTATCAGTAAAAATAGAAGGAGAGGCTAAGCGCATTTCTCCTGTTTCTATGCTAACAGCCACTTGCATTGTGTATGCTTTTGTCATTCGAGCATTGGTTTGTGCATCATAAATAACATAATCAACCCGAAGTCGGTTTTCCCATTCAGTAAGGGTGGCTGTAATACGAATACGATGATCAAAAGGCACCGGCTTAACGTATTTTACCCGCGTATCAATAATCGGCCACAGATAACCAGAAGCTTGCATTTGGTGATAGCTATAATCAATTTTCTCCATTAATAAACGTCGAACTTCTTCAAAAAAACGGAAGTAGTTACCGTGATAGATAACCCCCATTGGATCGGCATCTTGAAAAGCCGTGGTTAAGGTAAGTTCTGCGGTTAATAATGCCGGTGAAGTATCTTGACGCATAAATGATGTCATCCGTATGAGTACAATGATAAACCAGAGGCCTTAAACAGTGCTCAAGGCCTCTGATGATCAAATCTGAGTTAACAGATCGTTAGCGATCAATATAATGACCAATGTTGTTGTTGGATGCGGCTGATAAAAAGACGCAAGTCGTGCTCTAACGGACGGTCTTCAGTTACAAATTTAAATTCAGCCAATACCGCTTGTTGCATTGCTTGTAGTGCTGGGCTGATGTTGGTATCTGTTAGTTGTTGATCGCGCTTACGTAATTCAATTGCTTGGGTTGCCGCCAATAAGGATGCCGCTGTTACTTGTTCTGTCAGTTGTAATACTCGTAAACAATCACGAGAAGCAATTGTTCCCATACTGACTTTGTCTTGGTTATGACATTCTGTTGAGCGAGAGAACACACTAGCTGGCATGGTGTGTTTTAGTGCTTCTGCTGTCCAGGCTGAAATACCAATTTGAACCGCTTTAAAGCCATGATTTATCGGTTTACGCTCGCCGGTTGCTCCGGTTAGGTTAAACGGCAGTCCATTATTGAACTTGTAATCCATTAATTGTGCCATTTGGCGATCAAGTAAATCAGCAATATTAGCCACCGCTGTTTTTAGCGTATCCATAGCCATTGCAATATGACCCCCGTAAAAATGCCCACCGTGAAGGACACGTTCGTTATCACCATCAATAATAGGATTATCATTGGCGCTATTAAGTTCATTTTCAATCATCTGGCGTAGCCATGGCAAACTGTCTTGCAAAACCCCAATCACATGAGGTGCACAACGTAGAGAGTAACGATCTTGTAAGCGATCACTGTTACGTGGTGGACGCTCTGCTTGCAGATCTGAGCGCAACCAACTTGCAATTTGTTGTTGACCTGGATGGGGTTTGACGGCAAATAAAGCTTCATCGAAATGGAAACCATTACCTTGAATACCAACCGAGACCATTGCAGTAATTTTGGTCGCCAATTGCGCTAAATATTCTGCACGTTTATAAGCAATACAAGCCAACGCTGTCATCACTGAAGTACCATTCATCAACGCTAAACCTTCTTTCGGCTTGAGTTTAATTGGTGTGATGCCTAGCTCTTTAAATACATCGGCAGTAGGGCATATTTTTCCTTGATAAATAACTTCACGCTCACCAATTAATGCTGCGGCAAGGTATGATAATGGCGTTAAATCCCCACTGGCACCCACTGAACCTTCTTGAGGAATTCGAGGGCTAATATCATGATTGATGAGAGTCACAATTTGGTTGAGTAATGGATGACCAACACCGGATACCCCTTGGGATAGTGAACATAATCGGGTTGCCAGCACGGCACGTGCTTGTTGACGATCAAGATCTTCGCCTAAACCACAACCATGAAAACGGGTAAGATTTAGGGGAAGATCATCGACAAGGTGAGTTGGAATCGCCACCGTGCAAGAGTCACCATAGCCTGTGGTTACACCGTAAATAACCCCTTCTTCTTTTAATAGTCGTTCTAGAAAGGCAACGCCTCGATCTATTTTGCTAGTAAAGGCACTCTCTGTGTTCATTTCAGCAGTGGCACCTTGGCTAATGGCGACCACATCTTCAATAGTGAGTCTGTCTGCACCAAAGCGAATGGTTTGTTGCGGTGTTGTCTGCGAATTATTTGTCATCTTTTTTTCCACTAAGCTGCCAAAAGTTAAAAAAGTTATACCACTGTAATGGTGCTTGTAAGGTGTAGTGCTCAAGGCGGATAGCATAGTGCTCAACAACCGTTTGTAAATCGGCATTACGAGTGGCGCGTGGCAAAGTTATTTGCTCACTGAACAGTTCAAAATATACATTAAAATGAGGGGTGGCTTGGCTGTCATCACGTAACCCAAATAATAGGTAAACAGGGGTTTTAAGTACAGATGCTAGTATAAAAGGACCTTGTGGAAACGGTGCTTTTTCCCCAAGAAAATTTGCCCAACTGACTCGTGTTTCATTAGCAACGGAGGTGCGATCGCCAACGATAACTACCCATTCACCACGTTCAACTTTTTGCTGAAGCATGATTGCAGTATCGGCGCCGAGTTGATTAACATGAATTAGATTGAGATTTGAGTCTGGATTAACGGCTTTAAGAACACTATTAAAATGTGCCGCGTGCTCAGTAAATACTAATGCATTAATTTTAATATTTTTATGCCGTTGACTGAGTGCTCGACATAATTCTAAATTACCCAAATGCGCGCCAAGGATCACCACGCCTTGATTACTGGCAACAATATTATCAAAGTGATGTTGACCATGAATGGTGAGGTTATCAGCATTATAATCGCCTTTCCAAGCGGCTAACTTATCGAGTGTTGTGTGTCCAAACGACAATAAGTGCTGATAGGGGGTTAGATTTTCAGGTAATGACAATTGTTGCTGCGCGGCAAAATGTTGTAGTTGCTGTAAATACTGTGTGGATGCCTGACGGGCTGTCTTACTGGTTAAATAATAATAACCAATTACCGGTTTTAATAACTGATTAACGACTTTGCGCCCTAATAAACGATAGATAGCCAATAACAGTTTGATTCCTAATACGGTGCCGCGCTCACTTCGGCTTGACCAGTGCTGTGAGTGAGATTGATGCCGTTTTAATAATCGAGGAATACGTGGCAGCATGCCTAAAAATAATTTGGTGTGCATCCAACTAATTTTGATGTTATCCCATAGGGCATCAAAATGTGAAATACCGCCTTCAGGATAGATAACTTTTGTATCAATAAACTTAATATCGCCGTTATTCCAATAGAATCGCACCATGATTTCAGTATCAAACGCCATTCGATGGCTGAAATTATAGTGGTTTAAGACTTGTATAATGGGATCTATGGGGTAGCAACGAAAACCACACATACTGTCTTTGATAGTAAATGATAGGGTTTCGATCCAGACCCAAAAATGAGTAATATAACGTCCATATAAGCGTGATTTAGGAACTGAATCATCGTAAATCGGCTTGCCAGAAATAAGTGCCGTTGAATACTGATGTGCTGTAACCAATAATTCATTAACAGCGGTTAAGTCATGCTGGCCATCTGCATCTATTTGAATGGCATGGCTATAATTTTGTTTTGCCGCATGTTTAATAGCAGCCATTACTGCATAACCTTTGCCCTTGTTGTGGGGTAAGGTGATGACTTCAACTAAGGGATTTTGTGATAGCTGCGTTAGAATATCTTTAGTTATAGCATCACTGCCATCATCAACCACAATAATGGGATAAGCAAAAGTTTGTAATGCATCAATGATAGCTGGCACAGTGTGACCATGATTATAACAAGGAATAATAAAACATGGATGGAACCAACTCATGCGGCTATCCCCATGGTTATTTTACCTGAAGAGTGAATGATGGTTTCATTCTCCGGAGTGAGCGAGCTAAAGTTAAAGTGTAATTTTTGTTTATCAGCAACCCACTCTAATGTCAGAGTGATCGTTGTATTGGGTAAAATAGGTTGTTGGAATTTAATGACATCCATGCCTTTAAATTCAGTCGGCATATCACTGAAATAATGGCTTGCAAAGTGAACTGCCCAATCAATTTGACTGACTCCCGGTAATAGCGCAAATGTTGAAAAATGGCCTTTAAAATCATCTAAATCATGATCGACACATAAGGTAATAACCGCATGATGATCAACAATATGGCTGCTAAGTAAGGTTGGTGCTTTTCTGTTCATTAGTCATTATTACTTATTAGTTATGGTCATTAAATAGGTGTTCAAGGTCGCGAATAAGACGTTTACCTTGGCTATTTAATGGAATCTCTGCAATGGGACGAAAACGGCGGGGAATCGCTATCGGTTCTATCCATTGGCGTAATTGCTGTCGTAATAGTAACCAAAATTTCCCTTTCCCAATCTGATTAAGCTGTTCCATACCCGAAGTTGTAAGTGTGATCACCGCGGCGATATGTAATCGTTGTTGTTGCTCTAGCGGGAATACGGCGGCTTCATCAATCCATGGCAACTGGCATAAACGTTGTTCAATTTCAGTTAATGATATGCGTTTTTCTTCTATTTTGATTATGCGGTCTGTTCGGCCTTTAAGTTCAAAGTGATCATTGTCAATGAGTACGCAGTGATCACAGGTTTGATACCAGTGCAGGGGATCAACAAAAGGAGAGCATATTTTTAAACACTGTTCTGCATTTAGAGCGATATTAACTACCGTAAATCGTTGCCATGGCGTTGTTGATTGCTGTTGTTGGCGATAACCAATGCCTCCTGTTTCGGTACTGCCGAATACTTCAAAAGGTAGTTTGCCAAGTAATTGTTGGCAATGTTGAGCCGCTGCTAATGCTAATGGTCCCCCCGAAGAAAAAATAGCGTTATAGGAAGCAGAGGTTACATCAGTATGTAAGCGCTTTAATAATGCAGGGCTACTGATTAAGACTTTATTGGGTGCTGCTTGTGCAATCACTTGCTCTGGATAGTCGAGATTAAAACAATCAAAACTACGACCACTGCATAACGGCCATAACACTCGAAATAGTAGACCATAAATATGTTGATGAGAGACGGTGCTACAAATGTGGCTCTGTTGTAATTGCGTTCCCCAAATAGCCTCAAGTTGTGCAATTTCGTTATCCAGTAAATCTAACGTTTTGACAATAGCTTTGGGTATGCCACTTGAACCGGAAGTAAACAATGTCAGTTCGGTATCAGCAAGGGCTAATGGTGGAAAGACCATGTGAGATAATGATATTTGTTCTTGAGTATTGAGCAAGGAGCCAATATTGATGGTAGTCACTGATGAAGGAATGTGTAGTTCCTCATCATGTAGCAAGATATCAAAATGAGTATTTAATTCAGCCAGTGCTGCGGGCTGATGATTACTGGGTAAAATAAGTTGTTTTTTAGCATAAATTACCGCCATAAATGCAACTGCAAACAAATAGCTGTCGTGGCAACAAAGTGCAAAACGCGGCTGTTCAATTATGGCTAATTGTTGGCTTAAACTAAAAACATGGGCTCGAAATTGAGGCCATGAATATTGTTTTGTGCCATTAAATGCCACGTGAGTGAGATGATGAGTAGGGCGCTGCATTAAGGTCGATAATGATGTTAACGTCGAGGGTGTTATTGCTGTATGCATAGCCGTTCTCGTGTGCTATTAATGAAAGTTTGTGCTTACTTACTGTTGGTGTTTTTGTCTAAACCATTGCCGACATAGCCATTCGATTCCAAACAAACTGCCAGCAAAAATATAGCTAATAAAGCCATTATAAAATGTCCAGATATGTAATGGCATAAAACAGGTTATGAATGCAATTGCTCCATTGATAATAAAAAACACACACCAGATTTTAGTGACATTGCGAGTATAGCGTACGCCACTTGGTGGTAGGTTAGGTTCTTGCAGGCGTGCTAATCGCTCAATTAAGCTTTGCTGTTGCCACAAGCTACTGCTGAACAGTCCTAGCATCAATATATTGACGATAACAGGGTAATAGAGCAATAGTCCTTGCTGGCGAAACAATGTCCCTAACAGGATCAACGTAATACCAACGCCACCACTTAACCAGCCAATATATTTTAGCTCTTTGAGTTGCGTCTGCTTGGCTGCAATAATGCGAACAATAAAAAATACCGCCAGTAAAGCGCCAACCGTGGTTATTCCCCAACGGTTAATACCGTAATAAACAGCCATGGGATAAGCTATTAGGGCTAAGGCTGACAGTATAGTTAGCAGACGCATCACCATTATTCAGCCTTGAGTAAATCAGCAACCGCTATAACGACATCATTGACAGTACGAACATTTTTAAATTCATCAGGTTGGATTTTCTTACCTGTGAGGTTTTGTAAGCGAACAACAAGGTCAACCGCATCAATACTATCGAGATCTAGATCTTGGTAAAGGTTTGATTGTGGTTGAATGTCATTGGCATCAAGTTCAAATAGTTCAACTAAAAGGTCTTGGATTTGGATAAAAATCTGGTCGTTATTGATTTGAGTCATAATGATTACGCTTTGTTCTGTGAGATGTAATGAGCAAGGTTAGCCACTGACGCGAAATGTTGGCGCGTATTGGTGTCATCTGCATCAATAACAATATTGTATGTTTTCTTAATTGCCAGCCCAAGCTCTAAAGCATCGATAGAATCGAGGCCAAGTCCATCATTAAAAAGTGGTGCATTGGTGTCGATGTCATCAACGCTAATATCTTCTAAATTTAATACATCGATAATCAATGTTTTTAATTCTGTATATAGTTGTTCCATATTACCTGCTTGTTATTAATGGTTAACGACAGCATAAATAGTTGTCACACATGAGTTGGAAAAATAGCACGGGTTAAATATTGATTTAATTGTCGAGCTGCTGCTGTTGACGATCGGTTTTGGTTTAAAAATGACGCTGTATTAATTTCGTCTTTTATTTCAATTAAAAATAATGGCTTATGATTCGGTACTTGATACCATTTTTGCTGCTTAGTTAAAAAACTGGGTGTAACAGTAATGTGCACAACCCGAATATTAACCTGACTGCGAACGGCTATTTGTGCTGCTCCACGCTGTAACTTTGGCGTTGTTAAGGGCGTAGTGCGTGTGCCTTCAGGAAAGACCAATAACACATTCCCTTGCTGTAAGCGCTGATTACATGTCTCTAACAATAATTCTGGATCTTTATTGGGAATATACCCCGCAGCTTTAACAATACCTTTAATAAAAGGGTTATGCCAGATTGTTGCCTTCACTAAGCAATCACACTGGGGTAATTGTGATGCTAATAAAACATAGTCAATCAGGCTGGGGTGGTTAGCAACAATTAAACATTGTTTATCTGCTTGAAGTGCTGCTAAATTTTCAAAGCGATAATCAATAACACCTAAAAAACGCATCGTACGACAGAAAAAATTAAAGGTACGTTGAATTGTCGTTTGTACTTTGATCTCTCGTTGTTGTTGCGGTGTTAGTAAAGTAATGACCGGAAAGACGATAAAAGTCAGTACCAGAGCACCTAATCCGAATAAGCTGAAACATCCAGCAGTTGCAATAATACGCCAGCTCTTATTGAGTCGTTGTGGTATTGAGAGTGTTTTCATTATTGATGCTGCCATTGCCACTGTTGTTTTTGCGCATTAATAAACCATTGGCTATCTTTATTAGCAAGATGTTTGATAACAGTGAGTGTCTGCGGATAACAATCGACACCATGATGATGTTCACAGATAGCGGGTGACATTGGTTGCCAGCATAGTTGGCTATTGTTGCCGTAAGATATCACCATTGCTAATGCAAAAAGTGGGTATTGATATTGTTCAAATTGTTGGTATTCATTTGGTAGAGGTTGATCATAATCAACCACCAGAACATGATGATCTGGATGCTCATTGAGGTAACATGCAACTTCAATCAATGCCATATGAAGAGTATTTTCACCACCGGTAAGTGATGTAACGGCAAGAGGTTGTTTGGTCGCAATAGTATATAAGCCTGCCGCGGTATTATGTACCGACTGTGAGAAAGCAATCGGTGATGCATCATCACCGTTGATAATGTCTTTAATTAAATTAACGGTGCGGTGTAATTCCCCATGACGGCTGGAAAAAACAATATAATCAACCGTCGTTTTCTCAGTGATCGTCATTGCTGCTTGAAGCGCTAATTTACTTATAGGGCTCATACGTCGACGTATCATTGGCGGGATTTTATCTGCTGCTGGTGGTTGAGCATGTAATAATTGAGGGTGGTTAGCCCATGCTTGTTCGTCTTCTTGTAAGACTAAACCAGGAGTAAGTGCAATCCAGTGGTCAATATTGAAGTGAATTGTATTCATAAGCTCCACATAAACAACAAAACAATCAGAATGATGAGTATAAATAAAGATAACTATTGATAAAGTTTATCATTAAATCAAGCAGATAACTGTGTATTTTATGATCATATATTTAATATTTTAGAATTTATTGATATTTATATTAGTCGTTTTTCTTAGGTTACTGATATATGTGTAATTATTAATATTGTTTGTTTTAAAACAGTGTCTATTAAAAGCGGCTAGTTAGAATAACCGTTGAATTTCCTTCTCCTTAATTACAGGTGTCGCGTGAGTCACTTTACTAAAGATCCATATAATGCATTAGCTGCAAAAACGGAAGCTCAAAAATTGGCTTTTTCGCCGATTGTTTTTCATACCGCACGTACGTTACGCGATTTAAATATACTACAGGTATTGGATAATGCAGGCAAAGATGGGCTAAATGCCCTACAAATTGCAGCAGCAACACAAGTCTCTGAATATGGTGTAAAAGTATTATTAGATATGGCGCTTAGTACTCATATTGTGATTTGGCAACAGAATAAATATTGCTTAGCTAACCTTGGCTATTTTCTATTACATGATGGCATGACCAATGCCAATATGGATTTTACCGCTGATGTTTGTTATGCCGCAATGATGCACCTAACAGATTCTATTCAACAAGGAAAACCAGCAGGGCTTAAAGAATTAGGGGATTGGTCAACTATCTATCAAGGATTATCGCAATTGCCTGAACAAGCCAAACAAAGTTGGTTTGCATTTGATCATTTTTATTCTGATCGTTCATTTCCGTTGTTACTCGACAAAGTATTTACTCACCCACCAAAGCGAATCTTTGATATTGGTGGTAATACTGGCAAATGGGCATTGCAGTGTTGCCAGTACAATAAAGATGTAGAAATGACGATCATTGATTTGCCTCAGCAGATTGCTGTCGCTCTTGAAAATGCTAAACAGGCTGGATTTTCCGATCGTATTAAGGGATATCCTGTTGATATGCTTGATCGCACTCAAGCATTACCACAAGGTGCTGATGTGTGGTGGATGAGTCAATTTTTAGATTGTTTCTCCCCGATGGAAATTTTAAGTATTTTACGTCGAGTAAGACAAGCAATGAGTCATGATGCCAAAGTTTATATTCTTGAATTATTCTGGGATGCGCAACGCTATGAGGCTGCATCTTATTGCTTAAATGCCACTTCGTTATATTTTACTTGTTTAGCGAATGGTAATAGTCGATTTTATCGTAGTGAAGATTTTCTAGAGTTAGTGACAGAAGCCGGCTTTATCGTTGTTGAACGTGAAGATGATATTGGCTTAGGTCATACGTTGCTCACGCTACAAGCAGGACAAATTTAGCGAAAGGTAAGGGTAGCAATTGTGAAGCAGAAACAGCGTACGCAAGTGGTTATTATTGGTGCTGGCCCTTCAGGTTCAGTTGCTGCAGCGTTATTACATCAGCAAAATATTGATGTCATTGTTGTAGAAAAAAGTACTTTTCCTCGGTTTTCAATTGGTGAAAGTTTATTACCTGCCTGTATGGAAGTGATTGAACAAGCAAAAATGTTGGATGCTGTTACTGCCGCAGGATTTCAATATAAAGATGGGGCTGCATTTCGTTATCAAGATCGCTATACCGCATTTAATTTTAACGATAAATTCACGTCTGGTATTGGGACAACCTATCAAGTCCAGCGTGGGGATTTTGATAAGGTTTTAGCTGATGAAGCTGTTGTTCAAGGTGTTGAAATTCGCTATCAACATACTGTGGACGCCATTGAATGTTTAGCTAATAAGTCAGTGCTTACTATCGTGGATGAGCAGCAACAAAAATACACAATAGATGCTGATTTTGTATTAGATGCCAGTGGTTTTGGGCGTGTACTACCGCGATTGTTGGGATTGGAAAAGCCTTCACATTTACCCTCAAGGCAGGCGATATTTTGTCATATAACCGATCATATTGATGCTGACCTCTGCTTGGTTGAATATGACCGCAACAAGATTTTAATTTCAGTGCACCCTCACTCGGCTGATGTTTGGTATTGGTTGATCCCCTTTAGTAATGGCACTTGTTCATTAGGGGTCGTTGCTCCACCGCATTGGTTAGCAAAATACGGTGATGATCCACTTATGGTATTAAAGCAGTTAGTCATTGAAGAGCCAGGGCTTGCGAATGTGTTAGCACATGCTGAATATCCTCAAGTGGCTTCTACTATTGGTGGTTATTCTGCTAATGTGACGCAATTGGCTACGTCAAATTATGCCTTATTAGGCAATGCTGGGGAGTTTTTAGATCCGGTCTTTTCTTCTGGCGTGACCATTGCGATGAAATCAGCGCAATTAGCGGCTGGGGTGTTGGGACGTGCTTTTGCTGGCGAGAATATCGATTGGCAACGTGATTATGCCGAGCCTTTGATGTTAGGCGTTGATACGTTTAGAACTTACGTTGAAGGGTGGTATTCAGGTGAGTTACAAACCGTTATTTTTCATCCCAACCCTGACCCTAAAATTAAGCAAATGATTTGTGCCATTTTAGCGGGCTATGCTTGGGATACTCATAATCCTTTTGTTGCGCAATCACAGCGTAGATTAGCGGTTGTTGCTGCTATATGTGCTGATAATATTAAATAGTGTTACAAGCCGCTACATGTCAGTTTTTAAAGGTCAATGTAGCGGCTTTTTATCTGTGTTTATTAGCGAACCATATCAAGATACAGGTTTTCAACTTTAGTACGTGCCCACTCAGTTTTACGTAAGAATTTGAGGCTTGATTTGATACTTGGATCATCATTAAAGCAACGAATGTTAATTCGAGCTCCTAGTTCATTCCATCCATAATGCTCGACAAGCTCTATCAATACTTTTTCTAAGGTAATGCCGTGTAGTGGGTTATTTTTTTGTGTCATGGTATATGCCGTCTGAGTGACTAATTTAAAATATTGAGTTATTCGCTGTTAGTGTAACTGACAATGGCCTGATCACCCAGCGTCGTTTTAAGAGTCTTTGGTGCTGGCGAAACGAAAGGATGGTAACTTCAATATAGAGCAAGTGTGCTAATACTGTCTTTAAGTGAATCAAAATATTTTTATTAATAACCAGTCTTATTCAATCGCATTATTAATTGTAAATACCCAAATAACGCCAGCTTATATTTAAAAGAGTATGGGTTCGTCTTTTAATATGGTGCTTATTATACAGTAGGAGCAATATTTTGTACTCCGCCATTGGTGGCAAAATAAAGCGTCAACTTAAGTGATTTAATAAGATTGTAATAATTTAATTGGCGGTTGTTTATTTATGCCATTGATTTTTTTTCTTCTTTGTAGAGCACATTTTTGGCAGCCGCTGCCTGCCAAATGGTTGGTTGGTAATTGACAAAATTGGCCATGAATACTGCAAATAATAATGCCTTTCGTTCGCATGTTTTGATATTCAAACAATGAATAGTTATACCGATTACCATGAATTTTTTTTGCATCAACGATAAATTGTTTTGTGGTTTTTTTATGGCTGTTTTTTGCACATTTTGGACAGCCACTTCCGCGTAAATGTGCATCTGCACGTTGAGTGAAAATACCATGAATAAGACAAGTTATGTCTATTTTTTGAAGTGCGCTGGTATAGTTTATATTTGAATATTGATAACGATGAAGGTGAATAGCATTGGCTTTTTCAATGTAGACAGCTTGTGAGTAATGATACGACGAAACACATTTAGGACATCCTTTTCCTGCAAGATGTGCATTAGGACTTTGTGTAAAGTTACCATGAATACGACAGTGAATGATCCCCTTCTGTAAAGTTCCACTATATATAAATTCCCCATAGGTATATTTGCCACCATGAAGTACCGTAGATCGGCTAATAAAGGTTTGAATGTCCATTTTTAACTTACCAGAACAAGCAGGACAGCCATGCCCTGCAAGATGAACATCCGGCCTTTGTTCAAAATTCCCATGGATAGGGCAAGTAATAATACTTTTCGTTTTGGCGTTTATATAATCAAAAAAAGCATAACTATACCGTTGCTGATGGCGTTTTTTTGCTTTTTCAATAAAAATAATATTCTTGTTTTTCATTATATTTTAGTTTCTAAATGGTATTTTTTTGATTGTTTTTTGTTACTAAAATGATTTTTTAAATAGTGGTTACTTTTTCTAATTTAAATAAGTAATTATGTAATGGCAGAGAAAACAACGTAATTTTCAATCAGCTATGTTAGTTAACTAATATTCCTATCTGTAAAAATAAGTTAAAGATTATTAATGGTTAATTATGCTGATTTTGCACATTATAATGTAAATGTTAGGTTGCAACATCAACTACCAAAAATGGTAATCATTGTTTGCATTTATTTTAATGGCTATCGCAAAATTGTTCACGTAGATTTCATAACGCATTCAGTAGGTCTAAACGTATTGAAAAATAAGCCTATTAGTGAAAATGCTTATTATATATAACTTGGTTTTATATATTTAAGTAAGTGCAAAATTAATGTTTTATTGTGATATAAAAATATTTGAAAATATATTCAGTTTTTATACAGGCTCAATGTGTAGCCTGATATAAACAGAAAATAATTAATGATTTTATATTTTCTGTAATAAACATTGCAAAACTAAGGAGTCATAATAATTACGATACAGTCGGTGTAGAGGATTTAAATATGAAAGCAGACTCAGGTTGTAACGATATTATTTCTGCAGCAAAAATCATATTACTCGGACAGTTAATACTTGGATTTTTATTTATAATATCTATTTGTATTACAAAAAATATGTTTGATGTGAAATCTGCAATTATAGGTGTGGCGATTGCTGTTATTCCTTCATTGCTCGGACTTGGTAGTGCGGCATATAAATTGAAGATGAATAGAGATATTAGTATCAGATATTTAGCCAAGCTTAACTCATTAGTTAAATGGGTTTATACCGCGTTAATGATACTCGCTGTAGTTCGTTTTATACCCGTCGATAACAAAATTATGCTATTGGCGTATAGCGTTACATTTTTAGGGTGCTTTTTAACTCCGATACTTAACAAACCTCAATTTAGGATGACGTAAGGTGGAATCAGTAACTACCGCTCACGATTATATTGAGCACCATCTAACATTCTTCACTGTGGGTAAGGGTTTTTGGAGCATTAACATTGACTCCATGCTCATGGTTTGGTTGTTAGGTTTACTGTTTATCGGTGTCTTTCGATATGTTGCTTCACGAGGAACCAGTGGTGTTCCGGGTAAGTTGCAATGTTTCATTGAGATCACTTATGAATTTGTAAATGACCTTGTTAAGGAAATTTTTCAAACTAAAGATAAGTTAATTGGGCCATTGGCTTTAACTATTTTTGTTTGGGTTTTCTTAATGAATACCATTGACTTACTACCGGTTGATTTTATTCCAGCACTTGCTCGTCTACTTGGTTTTGAGCATTTCCGTGAATTACCTTCAGCGGACGTCAATGTGCCGATGTCGATGGCGCTTGGTGTATTTATGTTAATCATAATTTATACACTAAAAGCAAAAGGACTTAGTGGCTTTATTAAAGAACTCACTACACAACCTTTTGAAAGTCCATGGCTTTACCCTGTGAATTTAGTTTTGGAGTTAGTGACATTAATATCAAAACCAATTTCTCTCGGTCTTCGGTTGTTCGGCAACATGTACGCAGGTGAAATGATTTTCATCCTAATAGCATTGATGCCGTGGTGGATGCAGTGGGCACTTAGCGTTCCATGGGCATTATTCCACATTCTTATTGTGTTCCTTCAAGCCTTTATCTTCATGGTACTAACCGTTGTTTACCTTGCGATGGCAACAGAAGAACATTAATAAACTAAGTTCGATTTACGTTTTAACTATTTAATAATTTTGGAGTCATTCATGGATATTGTAAGTGCAGTTCTTTATGTTGCTGGTGCACTACTGATTGGTTTGGGCGCTGCAGGTGCGGCGGCTGGTATTGGTAACTTAGCAGGTAAATATCTTGAAGGTGTTGCACGTCAACCTGATCTTATGCCGATGTTACGTACGCAGTTCTTTATCATGATGGGTCTTGTCGATGCGGTTCCTATGATTGGTGTTGGTATTGGTCTTTACATCATCTTTGCTGTGGCTTAATAGCTAAAACTACCGTTATTTATCATAACGTTATTTAAATAGTGAGGATGGTATGAATTTAAATGCAACCATGCTTGGTCAAGCAATCTCCTTTGTGATTTTTGTTTGGTTATGTATGAAATATGTCTGGCCGCCGCTTACTGCGCTAATAGAACAACGCCAGCGTGATATTGCAGATGGGCTTATTCATACTGAAAACGCAGCGAAAGAACTTGATATCGCAAAAGCGAATGGTGCCAAAGTTCTTGAAGATGCGAAGAAAAGTGCGAGTGAGTTAGTTGAGCAAGGTAATAAGCGTCGAGCACAAATTATCGAAGATGCCCATGCAGAAGGCGAGAAAGAGAAAGCCCGTCTTGTAGCGCAAGGTCAAGCAGAGTTAGAAAGCGAACGTAATCGCATTCGTCAGGAACTACGTGCTGAAATGTCCGATATGGTCATTGAAACAGCAGAGAAACTGATTAATCGCAATTTGGATACTGATGCTAACCGCGATCTCGTTAATAAACTTATCACGGATATGTAAGCGGAGAGCACATTATGTCAGATCCACTAACCATTGCTCAGCCCTATGCCAAAGCTGCATTTGATTATGCAGTTGCTAATCAGGCATTGGAACAATGGGAGCAAATGTTGACCATCGCAGCAACGGTTGCTAGTCAACCAATCATTGCTCAACAGATTGAAGACAGTGAACAGTTTGGTGCTAACGATTCAGCAGCGTTTACTGACATGTTCTTGGGCGTTTGTGAAGGTCTACTGGATGAACATGGCCAGAATCTGATCAAAGTAATGGCTGAGAATGGACGTCTAAATGTGATCGTTCAGGTTGTTGAATTGTTTCGTGAGCTTAAAGATGATTATGAACGCATGGTTACTGCGCATGTCACCACAACTGAGCCATTAAGCATTCAACAACAAGCCAATTTAGTACAGGCGCTGCAGAAAAAATTAAATCGTAGTGTTGAGCTTGATTGCCACATCGATGAAACGCTAATAGGCGGCATACTGATCAACGCTGGAGAACTGGTGATTGACGGCACGCTTAAAAGCTCTATCAACCGACTCGCAACGAGCCTTCAGGCGTAATAGGTAATAGATATGCAACTAAACTCGAACGAAATTAGCGATTTAATTAGACAACGAATCGCAACCTTCAACGTGACAAGTCAAGCACGTAACGAAGGGACTATCGTCTCTGTAAGCGACGGTATTATTAATATCAATGGTCTTGCTGATGTTATGCAAGGTGAGATGATTGAACTTCCTGGCAACCGTTATGCGTTAGCACTTAACTTAGAGCGTCACTCTGTAGGTGCGGTAGTGATGGGCCCTTATGCTGACCTTGCAGAAGGCATGAAAGTAACAGGTACAGGTCGTATTCTTGAAGTTCCTGTAGGTAAAGGTTTATTAGGGCGTGTGGTTAATACCCTTGGCCAACCTATTGATGGTAAAGGCGCTATTGATAATGACGGTTTCGCACCGGTAGAAATCATTGCTCCAGGTGTTATTGACCGTAAATCGGTTGATCAGCCTATTCAAACAGGCTACAAAGCAGTTGATGCAATGGTACCAATCGGCCGTGGTCAACGTGAACTTATTATCGGTGACCGTCAAACAGGTAAAACAGCGATGGCGATTGATGCCATTATCAACCAGAAAGATTCTGGTATTTATTCTGTTTATGTTGCGATTGGTCAAAAAGCGTCAACTATTGCGAACGTAGTGCGTAAATTAGAAGAAAATGGCGCCCTACAAAATACTATCATCGTGGTTGCTTCTGCTTCAGAAGCTGCAGCACTACAGTACCTAGCACCGTATGCTGGTTGTACGATGGGTGAATATTTCCGCGACCGCGGTGAAGATGCACTAATTGTCTATGATGATTTGTCAAAACAAGCAGTAGCTTACCGCCAAATTTCACTATTGCTTAAGCGTCCACCAGGCCGTGAAGCCTTCCCTGGTGATGTTTTCTACCTTCACTCACGTCTACTAGAGCGTGCATCACGTGTAAATGCTAACTATGTTGAGCGTTTCACTAATGGTGAAGTAACAGGTAAAACTGGTTCATTAACTGCGCTGCCAATTATCGAAACTCAAGCAGGTGACGTATCAGCATTCGTACCCACTAACGTAATTTCGATTACTGATGGTCAGATCTTCTTGCAGACTAACTTGTTTAATGCCGGTTTACGTCCAGCAGTAGATCCTGGTATTTCAGTATCGCGTGTTGGTGGTGCAGCTCAGACTAAAATTATCAAGAAGCTGTCAGGCGGTATTCGTACAGCACTCGCGCAGTACCGTGAATTAGCCGCATTTGCGCAATTCTCATCGGATCTAGATGACGCAACACGTAAGCAGCTTGATCATGGTGAAAAAGTAACGGAATTGATGAAGCAAAAGCAATATGCACCGATGTCAGTTGCGGAGCAAGCACTTGCTATTTTCTCTGCTGAGAAAGGGTATTTAAACAACGTTGAGTTATCTCAAATTGGTGTGTTTGAAGAGGCATTAATGGCGTTTGCTAAGAGCCAACATGCTGAGTTGCTTGCATCAATTAATGAATCAGGTAATTACAACGATGATATCGAAGCAAGTCTGCATCAGCTTCTAAAAACATTCGTTGATACGCAGTCGTACTAAGTAACGAGAATACTTTCCGTCCAAACGACGCAGTATGAATGTAGATAGGAGCTAACCATGGCAAATGCAAAAGAGATCCGCACTAAAATCGCTAGCGTACAAAATACGCAAAAGATCACTAGTGCAATGCAAATGGTTGCCGCAAGTAAGATGCGTAAAGTTCAACATAACATGGAAGCTACCCGCCCTTACGCAGAGAATATGCGTAAGGTGATCGGACACTTAACTTCCGGTTCGTTGGAATATAAGCATCCCTATCTTGAAGAGCGTGAAGTAAAACGAGTCGCTTACATCATCATTTCCTCAGACCGAGGATTATGTGGTGGTTTGAACATTAATTTGTTCAAGAAAGCCATGGCCGATATGCGCCAATGGCGAGATCAAGGGGTTGATGTAGATACCACCTTGATCGGTTCAAAAGCAATTTCGTTTTTTCATCGCTTCGGCAACGTAATTGCACAAACATCAGGTATTGGTGATGAGCCAAAATTAGAAGATATTTTAGGCCCGGTTAATGCCATGTTGGAGTTTTTCGACGAAGGCAAAATTGACCGCTTGTTCCTGGTTTACAACCAATTTGTAAACACCATGGTGCAAATGCCAAAGGTAACCCAGCTGTTACCTAACCCGGAACTTGAAGAGACTGCATCTGAAGATGCGAATAAAGCAAGTCGCTGGGATTATATCTATGAACCTGATCCTAAACCGATCCTCAATGAATTGATGCTTCGTTATATCGAATCACAAGTCTACCAAGGCACCGTTGAGAGTATCGCTTGTGAGCAAGCAGCACGAATGGTTGCAATGAAAGCTGCAACAGATAATGCGGGTGAGCTGATTAATGATCTTCAGCTTGTATATAACAAAGCCCGTCAAGCAGCAATTACCCAAGAGCTAAGTGAAATCGTAGCTGGGGCACAAGCCGTTTAAACAGAATTTTAAGGACATCAAATGAGTATTGGTAAGATTGTCAAAGTCATCGGCGCTGTCGTTGACGTTGAATTTGATCAAGATAGCGTGCCTCGAGTATATGATGCGCTTACCTTAAGTGATAGTGAGCATGCAGCATTAGTATTAGAAGTGCAGCAGCAAATTGGTAGCGGTGTTGTTCGTTGTATTGCAATGGGTTCATCAGACGGTCTTCGTCGTGGTTTAGAAGTGGTTAATACTAATGCGCCAATTTCTGTACCGGTAGGTGAAGAGACCCTCGGCCGTATCATGAACGTATTGGGTACCCCAATCGATGAGTGTGGTGAAATCGGTGAAAAGAAAAAATATGCTATTCACCGTGCTGCACCTTCATATGAAGATCAATCAAACAGCTCTGAATTACTAGAAACTGGCGTTAAGGTAATTGACCTTATTTGTCCGTTTGCGAAAGGCGGTAAAGTGGGTTTGTTTGGTGGTGCGGGTGTAGGTAAGACCGTTAACATGATGGAGCTTATCAACAACATCGCCAAAGCACACTCAGGTCTATCTGTATTTACCGGTGTCGGCGAACGTACTCGTGAAGGTAATGACTTCTACTTCGAGATGAAAGAAGCCGGAGTGCTTGATAAAGTTGCCATGGTTTACGGTCAGATGAATGAGCCCCCAGGTAACCGTCTACGTGTAGCGCTAACTGGTTTAACTATCGCAGAAAGTTTCCGTGATGAAGGCCGTGATGTTCTTTTATTTATCGATAACATCTACCGTTACACACTTGCGGGAACGGAAGTATCTGCATTGTTAGGCCGTATGCCATCAGCGGTAGGTTACCAACCAACATTGGCTGAAGAAATGGGTGTACTACAAGAGCGTATTACCTCAACTAAAACAGGTTCTATCACCTCTATTCAAGCGGTATATGTACCAGCCGATGACTTGACTGACCCATCACCAGCAACAACCTTTGCTCACTTAGATGCAACCGTTGTACTGTCTCGTAATATCGCTGCATTGGGCCTATACCCTGCGATTGACCCATTGGATTCAACTTCACGTCAGCTTGATCCATTGGTTGTTGGTCAGGAGCACTATGATGTTGCTCGTGGTGTGCAGACAGTACTTCAGCGTTATAAAGAATTAAAAGATATTATCGCTATCCTTGGTATGGATGAGCTATCTGAAGAAGATAAGCAAACCGTATCGCGTGCACGTAAGATTGAACGTTTCTTAACGCAGCCTTACCACGTAGCGGAAGTATTTACCGGTCAAAAAGGTATTTTCGTTTCTCTTAAAGAGACTATCGCAGGCTTTAAAGGCTTATTAAGCGGCGAGTATGATGACATTCCAGAACAAGCATTCTTGTACTGTGGTGGCATTGAAAATGTACTTGAAAAAGCGAAAACCTTATAAGGCTTGAGGAGGCATTATGGCTATTGGCGTTACCGAGAACACGTTCCAGCTTAATATCGTAAGTGCTGAAGGACCGTTGTTCTCTGGTCCAGCTCACGCGCTGGCAGTTTCAGGCTCCGATGGTGAGTTGGGTATTCGCCCTGGTCACTCTCCTTTATTGAGCCGACTAAAACCTGGTGTAGCAAGCTTTGTCACAAATCTGAAGGATCCCGAAGAAATCCTTTATATTTCTGGCGGTATAGTTGAAGTTCAGCCCAACGTAGTAACTGTACTTGCCGATACGGCAATGCATGGGAAGGACATCGATCAAGCCCGCGCTGATGAAGCTCGTCGCGCCGCCGAAGAAAACATCAACAAGCATGCTGATGATGTTAACTTCGCAATGGCGGAAATGGATCTGGCAAAAGCAATGGCACAATTACGTGCGGTTGAATTGACCCAGAAACAGATGCGTCGTTAAATCAGTTGGAATAAAACGCTAACCGTGTGTTATGGCTAAATCACCATAGCGATAATATGTGGTTATTGTCTTATGCTTACTGGTTCCCGTCTCTATCGGTCTCCAGCCTAATACCAAGGGACAAAGTAATAGATATACAGGATGTTATTTATTATTGGTGAACGTAAGTTTACCGTCACTATCTAAAGCCCCTACTCTGTACCGAGAGCTGGGGCTTTTTTTGTGTTTTTTAATGTTTGAGCGTGAATTGATGTTTCATAGATCTTGTTTAATAGTAGAGGATTATTTTTTTCTAAATCGTAATAACATTTTAGACAAAAGAATAAAAAATCTTTATTCGTTAATAATTTTATAGCGTCAATTTTTATTACACATAAGAATTTCAAATCCATATGTTCATTTAACACCGAATCAGGCTCAGTAATTGTTGCTACTGCTTCAAAGCCAAGGGAGAGTGCTAATTTTAAAAAATAGTCAGTACGAACATAAGTAAAGACATATTTTAGTTCGTCATTTTTAATAAGAGTATCAAATAAGCATAAGGAACATAGTCTATAAAAATCTCTAGTTGATGATATTTGTTCTAATAATAAAATGCTATTTATTTCACCATCAATGTTTTTTTTATATAATTGACTCCAACTATCACAATGACCATAAGTAAATATTTCGTTATTTGTATATAAATGTATAAAAAAAGCTTGTACTTGATTATCTAAATACCAAGTTCCTACATTGATTGGCCATTTATCGATTAGAGAAAGATACCCAATGTCTTGTTTTTCTAAAAAATCAGTTATATTTTTACCAAGATTATGTTTTTTATTTGAAAAATCAAAAGATATTTTTTTTGAGTTATTTAAACTATTTATTTCCTTATATTTATTAAGTTCTATTCCAAATCTAATGTTCATTGATTTTTCTATTTTGGTCTTTATATTAAAATCATTAATTGAATATATATAGGGTACAAGTAGCTTTAGCTTTCGCATAATTCTTACTTTTTTTTCCAACGAAGGTGAGGTTTTTTCATTCTCCCAACGACTTAAAGTAACCACATCTAATTTAGATAAAAAATCATCATTTAACGTTAGTATGTCAACAAGATCATTTTGAGATAACTCATTGTCATTTCTGTGTTTTTTTATAAGCGTAATAAAATTATCTTGCACTTTTTACCTCTAACATAAGATAAGCATAGTATTAACATAAGTAATATTAATGCTAATTGCATGTGAAAATCAAATGTTTTAGTTATAATTTATAGCATTAAATTATCTCTTAAATTAAGGATGCTATTACGATGCGATATGCATAAGGGTAAGGTGTGTTTACTAACTCTAATGGTTGATTTTATATGTGTAGTCAAAAAATTGTAATAACAAAAGATACTATAATTGATGGTCTGAGTAATAATTTTTTCACTAATAATTATCAACCAATTTATAATGTAGAGGATAACTCATTAAATGGTGTTGAAGTTTTATTAAGATATAAAAGCCCATATTTAGGGGATGTCAGCCCTGAGATTTTTATCGCAAGTGCAGAGCGAGATAATTTAATTAGTGAACTTTTTTTCTTTTCCGCTAATCAGGCGATAAAGGATTTAACCTATAACAATAGGCTAAAAAAAATATCTATTAATATTTCTCCAAGTACATTAAATGTTCCTTACCTATACCAGTGGTTAGATAATAAATGTAAAGAAAACTGTATTCCAAACAAAAATATAACGTTAGAAATAACAGAAAATGTTGAGTATATTGAAACAAAAACATCATTAGAAAATATTGAAAAATTAAATTTTCTCGGATTCGGCCTTTCTATAGATGATTTTGGTACTGGATATTCTTCTTTGTCTCGGTTAAGAGCCATACCATTCACTGAGTTAAAAATAGATAAAATGTTTATTGAAAATATTACTACAAATTATTCAGATAGAAAAATAATAGAGCATTTAGTTGATTTAACACAAAGCATGGGGTTACAAACGGTTGCTGAAGGTATAGAAAATTTAGAAACCTATCGCATAGTTAAAGAGTTGGGTGTAAATTTATGCCAGGGTTATTTCTTTCATAAACCAATGGCTATAGATGATATTTTAAATGTATCAATCTAGCTATATTTCAATGCTCAATTGAAAAACAAAACAGAGTTAGACTTTTAGCTTTAAGTCGTTTTTAAGTTGCCAAGTAAAACTGTACACCTTTATAGGTGTTTACATTAAGCTGCTGCTTCCATCATTACTGGAAATAAGTAGTTGTTATAACTATGACTCCGCTTGATACTGCAATATATTTGAGCATGTCCCTTTCTGCTTCTGCATAATTATTTGGGCATCTACTCTGTTTTGAAACTTCTCAAAAATCGTTCCATTGGGGCATTATCCCAACAATTTCCTCGTCGACTCATATTTTGAGTTAATTGGTATTTCCACAATGTTTACTTGAATTGAAGGCTGGTGTAATGACAACCTTGATCTGAATGAAATATCACATTTTATAGTCGGCCACGGCTTTCATAAGCCATTTGAAGAGAAATCACTGTTTGGGCTATCTGAGCTATGCTCAACCCACATTATTCGAGCAAATAGATCCATAACAGCGGTTAAATATAGCTATTTATTACCCGCCCAAACGTACGTCACATCGCCACACCAAACTTGATTTGCCGCTTTAACATTAAATTTTCTATTTAATAAGTTCGGGGCTATTTTAGAGACGTCATCAGATATTTTATATTTATGTTTATTCGGCTGGTTACTTATAATACTGGGCTCTTTCATTAAGCTAGTAGCTTTATAATACCCTCTTGGATTAGCTGCTCAGCTATTGTCCTTGCACCCGCAGAGCCTCTACTACGAGGTATTTCAAATAGCTTACATCATGGTTTTTTTCATTATGTACGCCATTTTAATTTTAAGAGTATTTTATCTTATTTAGGTGTACAAGTTCATTAAGCCATAACATTTATTAAAATTAGTAAATGTAAAACAGTGTAACTTTTATCTCATTTTAGATGAGGGGAGGTATTGCTCTGTTGTTGTTTTTATAATATATCTAATCTAAAAGTTAATGATAAATGAAAAATAAAAAGTGCTAAGTATATAATACTTAGCACTTTTTTATGGTTTTTATCATATTTACCACAACGTATGTAATTCAAATGACAACCATTTTTGAAAATGGCTTATTATGTATGGTTAATATTTTAAGTGTTAATTAATTTAACATTTGAAGTCGTCTATCTGAGCTAATAATTGAGGGGTTGTAATTTTCAATTCAGTGCGACTTTGTAAGCAAAAGAACAAGAAGTCTTTATTTGATAATAACTTAATGGCATCTATTTTAATTACTGTTGTGTGCTTTAAAATAACTTCATTGCAGGGTGGGGGGGCTGATAAATCACCTATGGTAGTAATTATATCCCCACCAATAGCTAAAAATAACTTTAAATAAAACTTAGTATTTGCAAATGCAAATACATAGTCAATATGGTTGTTATTTAAAAGTGTATTGAATGCACTTAATAAGCATAATTTGTAAAAAATTCTCGTTGAAGTTACCTGCTCAAGAAGAATGATTGAATTTATATTATTGTAATTGTAATTGTAATTGTTATATATGTTTTCGTTAACAAATGCATGAATGAAAAATGCTTCTGTTTTCTTATTTAAAAACCAGTGTCCAATACTTAATGTTGGGGAAGGATCTATGTTGATAATTTCTATAGTTTCAGGCATTAAATATTTTTCTATATGCGCATGTAAGTTTTTCTTATCTGAAATGTGCTCAAATTGTATATTCTGTGTTGTATCGATTCCGTTGAGTTTTTTATATCGCTCATATTCAATTCCAAAACGGATGTTAAGTGATGCATCTATCTTAGTAGTTTTGTCAAATCCACGTATACTATCTATATATTGAGTGAGCAGGTTAAGTGTTCTCATAATATTCATTTTTTTTTCAATCGATGGTACTGTTTTACCATTCTCCCAGCGGCTTAATGTAACCGTATCTAATTTTAGTAAAAAATTATTAGATGAAATAAACATATCGACAAAATCATTTTGAGATAAATTATTATCAATTCTATATTGTTTAAGTAAACTTTTAAAATTATCTTTCATACCCGACTATATCTTAAGATGATTAAAAAGGCGCTTAGGATGCTATGAGTGCATATAAAAAGCAAATGTTTTATTAGATAATATTATTTAATATTTTCGATTGGATATTTTTTATCTATATAATGTAATGTGATTTTTATTTTTATCTAATTAATAATAGCATCAGTTATTTGATGTGTTTTAATATGCTATTACTATAGGGCTTGTTTTTTGAGAAAATAAAAAAGAATTTTGTTTGTTTTTGATTTCTTTGTTTTTTATCAATGTTCTGAGTGTTTTTTAATAAGAGTTGAATAGTTGAATTATGTTTATAAAAATAATGTAGCATATAATATATATCTTATTGGTATGGTTTTATAATAGTAGATTAATATATAAATGAAGATAAGGATTTATAGGGTGATTTCTTTGAGGTTAATTATTATGTGTGTCAAAGGCATCATTATTAATAAATTATACTTTAAATGAACTTATTGAATAATTAGTATCCGCAATTTTTATCGTTGAGTATATTTGTCGTTACATTAGATAAATATGTGCTATATATTTTTGTAATGATATTATAGTCATAAATCATAGCTGTATATGTAATAAAAAAGCATGAACAAATTCAGGTTTGTAATGCTATTTATTTGTTATTTTGTTGAAATTTATAGAAATAAAGAGATAGATATTGCAACACAATAGATGTTGTAAAAATGATAATAATATATTATCGTTAGTGACGATGGATCTTACCACTTAATATAAATACTATAAAGGTAATGCAATTAAGTTGCGAAATGAATAATTAAACTAATAAATAGTCATCTAAAGAAAAATCCGAGAATATTTATATTCTCGGATTTTTTTATGGATATATTTAATATTATTAATGACTGAAATACCGTCTGATTTATTACTTTTAGAGTTAATGGGTGACGTTTACGCATCTTAATTGAATATAACGATGAGAGGGGTGATGGGTCGAGCAATGATATATTACAAATAGATATGATATGAATAATTCGGCACGTTCAAGAGCTATGACAGCTGAGCTGATGAAAAATTGTGGTTAATTTAAAAATGCTATGAATGTTAGCAGTGATGTGGACTTTGAATGAGTTGCTGCTCTTAGTTTGAAAGATTCAATGTAATCTTTTATTAGTGGAGTCTCTGAACTAAGTCTACTTGACTAATTTTGTTCAAAAAATGAATTTAACTAACTAACACCAGTCATCAGTACGAATACTAAATTAATCATCTGCCATGCATAGTAATCGTCGGTCTCATTTATAATTTTATTAGTTATCAAGTGTTAGGATTTAGTTTAAATGACAGTTCATTGGTATCATATTTTTATTTCCTTGGTTTTTTATTTAAATTTTTCTATAAATAAAAAAGCCGTTCACTTTAAGTGAACGGCATATAAAAATATATTTCAATAGGTTATGGGATTATTTTAAGTAAAACGGGATAATATCACATTTCGCTTATAAGTTAATTTTTTGACCAACATGATGGGAAAGTGTACGTTTCTGGAACAAAGGCTGATTGTTGAAGAAAAGTAGTCGTAGTAGTTGATTGATTTACATATGTTGTAACCTTTGGATCTGCATTTGCATACCCTAATCCGTAGTTTCCTACATATTCGGTTCTACCATCCTGTTTCCACATCCATTCAACAAAATCTTTTGCAGGATAGTATTCAGGTGATGGTATTAGAAATGCTACACGAGTTGCAGTTCCGCGCTGTGGTTTGATATTATCAGCACCAACTACCCAATTGTCTCTCCCATCGACTTTAAGTTTAGACATTGCATCACAAACAAGTTTCAATTTTTCTAACCAATTTTTTCTAGTACTATATGTTGTATCCTTGTCACCCCATCTTATTGTTTGAAATTTAGTTACTCCTTTTCCAACTTGCTTGCTTCCAAGGGAGTGTATCTGTTTTTCTTTCATACCTAATATGGTTAACATATTATTTGATAACGCAGTTGAGAATGCTTCAGTACCACTGGCATCATACCCCTTTCTTGGGTGTAATACTAAAATACAACTTAATTCATCGGCTACTGGTGGAGTAACTGATAGAGGGCATAGCGAAACTCCTAAAATAAGTTTAGTTTTAGTGCTTGGTGCAATTATATCTGATATCTCTAGTGTTGCAGCAATAGCATACGCATTACTTTTTTTTGTCACAGTAATGGTATTACCGCTAATTGATACTGATAAATATGTTGAAGCTAAGGTTGGATCAATTAATATGCCATCAACACTTAAAGCTTCAAATTTGTACGTTAGATTATAATCATCGTCCGGAAGGAAAATGGAATCACCTGCTGTTTTTGACGTAATATAAATTTTTGTTGGTGTGTTAAATAATCCACTATAGTAAGGGTCCAAAAATTCCCATCCATGAGCAGTAAGATCATTCGTACATGAAAAATAACCGTCAGAAACAGATGCTGTACTGCCTGTTTCAAGGCTTATTGCATTAGCATCATGGGTTAAGTATTTGATGCCACTATGCCAACGATAATCAGTTTGGAATATTGGCATATCCGCTAATACATTGGTTCGCATCGCCTTTAATTCAGCAAGTGATGCTAATTTCATTCCTTTTGTTTTACAGTAAGCTTCTGCCAAATCTTTGCTGAAAGTTGGATATAAACCAGTGTAACCAGTAAATCCTAGCTCTTTATAGGAATCAGTATAAACGCCATCAATTACTGATAATTGGTTGAAAGTTAATGGGGGAGTGAAAGTAAGGTTCTGAACACTATCAACTATTGATTTATATTCATTAACATCAAATGTTAATAGACCAATGCCATACCCACCATTATGATCTGAAACTATATAAGTAATAACTTCTTTTCCTGATGAACCTGGTGTATAGAGGAAAGAGTGAGGAGAATCAATAATTACTCTTCCTGTTATTGATTTTGTGTCAATTAGTTGAATATTATCTCCATCAGGATCAGATATATAAGACGATATATCAATAGGAATATCAACTTCTCTTCTATCTAAAGCATCTATTCTTTGATCTAGTGCTATTGGACTATGGTTACTTTCTTGACCTATGGCGATATAAATAATACCTGGTCTTGCTATGTTTTTAATCGAATCAATTTCAGTGTAGAAAATTCTTACCGTACCAGTTGTTGCCGCAGGAGCTTGATATTTTATTGATGATGCATCTACACCTGCAATCATACCTATATCTGAAGAGCCTGTATCACCAATTAAATAGACAGATGTTGGATCAATCTCAAAACCAGATTCAATTAATAAATCTTTACTATTTAAAGTTAATAAACCACCTTCTATTACAGTACGTGAAACGGGAGGAAGAAAGTCTCCTCGAGTATAATCTTTTGTTACAACAACCTGAACGATAGCTTCGCTTGTTCCTTTATATTGTGATGATGCTGGTTTCACATTATATTTAAAGCGACAAACATTTTCGCTATCAGTTGTGGTGACCTTAAATGTTAAACCTTCTATATCATTTTCATTGAAAGAACACTTATTATCAATGCTTTCAACACTTTCTATTATTAAACTTTGGTTATTTTCTGCCGTTACTTTGTTTCTAAGATCTACAACTTGTGTATTTTTTATTGGAGCAAAAGTTAGTAAGTCCTGAGCATTTATTGCGACAATTTCTTGTGGCAATTGTTCTTCATTTTCACCACCACACCCTATAAGGAATAGTGGTAATAAAATAAAAATTAAGCACTTTTTTATATTAAACATGTAGCCTCACTTATAAATAAAGCTGATTCAAAAAAGAGTGAACGGAAATCTGTTCCCGTTAGTATAAATAAGTCTTAAATTATTATTTATACATTAAATATCATCATGGTTAACGAAACATTAAATAGATGCTGGCGCGATTATAATTAAACCTATCGATCCTTATTAATAGCAATTTTTAATCCCTCTTTTTTTAAATGCTATTAATTCTGTTTCTTATTGATATTAATATGTGATTCATCGGTTACATGGTGTAACTGAATAATTAAAACGTTTAATAATATAAGACGTTTAACGGAGTTAGTCTCAATGAATAAATTATTATTAGCAACAGTGTTGGCAGCGACATTTGGTTTCTCTGCAGTATCTCAAGCGGCTGTACCAGCTACTATTCCAGCAGCAACAGCACCTACACCAGCAGCTGGTGATGTTTCATCTGCTTTTCTTGAGTGGAGCGGTTTTGCTAAGGTTATTCCTGGTAACGACATCGTAATTACTGGTGCTCGTTCTGGTGCTGTTGAAGACGGTGTTCTAACTGTTAAAGGCGATGGTACGTTTGAGACAAAAACACCTATCATTCTAGAGTCTCGTTTGTACTGGGATCAAGGTTCAGGTTCTAAAACGGCTGGCGATTTATTCGCTACAAACTGGACAGTGGATGCTGATGGTATCACTGCTACTTGGGGTGCGAACTCTACAGCAGGTATGGATATTAAAATGACTGATATTGCATCAGGTACAGAGCTAACGTCTAAAGCTGGTGCTAACGGAGTTTCAACTGTTACTCTAAGTGTAAACAGTGTATCGCCTGTAACTTCAGCTACGCCTCTGAACTTGCTTGAGCCTCTAGTTGTAAACGCTAATGTTCTAGCTACAGTAGCATAATATAATATTAAGATTAGGCATCATAGATGCCTAATCTTTTATTTTATCCAGCTGGTTAATGATTTTCAGGAGTGTCTTTTGTCTAAAGAAATGTTAATAGTGTTAATGTGCACTTTTTTTGCTAGTAATTGTTTTGCTAAGACTGAATTTCCTGTTGATTTTCTACTCCAAGCTGATGTAACACCATCTGCCGCAGGGTTTAAAATTAAATCAGTTGTGATATCGCCAAATAATTTTACTGTTATTTATGATGAAAGTCATGAACGTTTCCACGATATTAATTCTACATTAACTGTTAATACTGATATACCTTCAAGTCGACTTGAAAGTTTTTATTATGATATTAATCTTGTGGAAAACAATGCTTCTTGTTTACTACATAATGGGAAAACTATTTATTATGAACCGCCAGTATTAGCTATGACTAATAATGTGGGGGATCTCGTCGAAGTGAATAGTCGCAACCCGTTATTATGGCAAGAGTTTGATGATGTTGTGTCTGGAACACAAGCTAGTGTAAAAAAAATTAATCTTTCCTTTTCAAAAATACCTGTCACTGATTTTATTAATAATTATAAATATTGTGAAGGTAAAATGACGCTAATGGTTGGGCTATCGATATGAGAGAAAGTCATCTAGTATTAACTGTCTTTTTTTTATGCCTATACTCATCTGTGGCATATTCTGATGATTTGAAATATGACAACATCCCTGATGAATTTAAGGAAATGTTTAATGAGGAGAACAAAGTTGTAAAAGTTGTTTTTCCTTCTGGTGATTTTGGAAAACAAGCGTTAATTAGTTCATATAACAAAGTACGGTTGAATAAAAACGATAAGTTAGCAATTGATAATTTCAAAAAGCTATTGAAAAATAATAATATTAAAGAAAAATATGTAAGTAAGATATTATCTGATTTGCTATCTAACGAAGGGATAATGAATACAAATGAATGTCAAGGAATACCAAGCTCTTGTATTGTATCTACAGATAGCTATGCTTTTTTCTATAATATTGACTCTAATATATTAAGAGTGTTTCTTTCTGAAAATATACTTAAAGAAAAAAAATCAAAAGTAGTATATGCATCAAATATAAATAATAATAATGCATTGATTAATAGTTCTTCTGTTTTTATTAATCAGTATGATGATGATACATCTTTAAATATATCAGATAATTTTGTTCAAGGATTTAAATATGGATATTTACGTTCTGATTTTAATATCAATACTAATAATGATGATGTATTTGATCTCAATGAATTATCTTATAGTGTAAATAAAGATAATACTGAATTAAAAGCTGGATATTTTTCAGATAATAATTCAATGAATGCAACAGATGTAATAGAGTCATTTACAGATTCTGATACTGTTGATATTTCTTTTGGCTCATCACGAAATCTGCTTATAAAATCGAATCAAGCATATAAGAAAGTTAATATTTATGTACCTTCTGCTGGGTTATTATCCATACAAAAAAACGGTACGTATATTAAACAGTATGCGGTAAAAGCAGGACAGCAAGAAATTTCATATAACGATTTACCCTCTGGTGTTTATGAAATTAGAGTTACAGTTAAATCAGGGAGTAATACATTCTTTGATAAAACATATAATATATATAATATAAAGTCAGCAATGTTATCAAAAGGCGATTTTGATTATCGTGTTCAGGTTGGTATGTTAGCTAATGGAGAGAATAATGAAGGGTACAACAATGATTATGATTCTCATAATGATGAATACGATGATGATTATAATGACTCTATTTATTCATCAGCTAAACTAGCATACGGATTATCTGATGGTTTGATTCTATCTGGAGCTATCACGTTATCAGAAAAGAATGATGTTATATTTCAGTCTGCGGTTGATTATACGTTCATTAATGGTTCTCAAGTTACCTATAATAATAAAATTTATAGTGAGGGATCTAATTTAAATTCTGTTAATTTATATTCATCATGGATTAATATAGGTTATGAGGAATATCATTTTGATGAAGATGATAAACTTGCTTGTTTTACTGAAAGTTGTAGCTCTCGAACCAATATTAATATAAATAAGTCCATGTTGTTAACTGGTTCTTTATCGACAGGATTGTACTATAATTATTATAAATATGAAGAAGGTAGCAATACATCTATAACTAATAACTATAATTATAATTATAATTCATCTAATAATTTTGATTTTGATATAACGTATAACAAAAATGATGGTAGAGTTAGTAGATATAACCAATTTGATGATGAATTTCAATTTAATTTCAGATATACAATAAATTTTGATAATAATAGCCAATTGTCTTTTAATACTAGTGCACAAGAAGATCAATTTAATGATTTTACTTCTGAATTTGATACTGGAGATTTATTACCTGACGATAATATTTCTTTTTCAGCATTAGCTAGGACTGCATTTGTAAAAGATAGAGATCAAACTAATGATACATCTTTAGATATTATGGGTGATTATCAAAATAATAATTTTGATGCGAATTATTATGGCTCTATATCAACAACAGGAACTATTCAGCAAAATATTGCATTTAATAATACTCAGGTAATTAATTCTGATGGTATTGATTTTACAAGAGAACGATCAGAAGCTTATCTTAAGTTAGATATTAAAAAATCAGATGATATTAAAGATAATGACACATATGGTATTCTTACTATTGAGCAAGATAATCGTCGTAAATATGATGTTAAGATTAATCAGAATAATAAAATCGTACCGCTAAAGTCATATTCTCAATATGACAATAAAATTGATACTGAATCATCATCTTTAGAAAATACAGGTAAGAATAGATCCAGCTTTTTTATTCATCCTGGTAGTGTAATGACGACTAATATGAATTTAACTAAAATTGTTTCTTTTGTTAGTGGTTTTAAAGATATTATTGATAAAGATATTTTAGACGTTGAATGTGTTGGTGAGGGTTGTGTTGATGTTGAAAATATTGACGGTAACATTTTTAAAATTGCAGTTAGATCTGGACAGCCTTTTGTTTTAAAGAATAAAGAAAAAGTATTAACTTGTTTAACACCTCAAGTTCGCGATATTAGTGTATTAAATATAGGTATGAATTACTGTATTCCAGAGGATAATGATCAACTGTTAGTTATAAATGATCCTCTAACTGGAAAAGACATGCGTTATGTTTATTTAGGTATATTTGAAACTAAAAATAAATGGCGATATGCATCTTTAGATAAGGATAATCAATACAATATTATTGAGAAGAAATTTGGAGATGATAAGAACTTGGTTTATGTATCTTATGATCAGGAACAAATAGTAAGTAATGATATAAAAGAAAAATTATCAGACATCATGTTAACGGCTGACGTACCGAAAGATACAATTTCGAATTATGTATTATTATTAAACCAGGATTGGAATTAGAAATGAAAAAATTGATATTATTAGTGTTATTATTTCCTTCAATATCACATGCAATTGCTATTGATACGATGCTAAAAGTTTCTGATGAACATGGTGCAGGCGTTTATACAGTTACAAATAATCAAGCTGATCCTGCATTTGTTAATGTTAAGTTGTCTAAGGTTGAAGTTAAAAGTGGCAAGGTGGTTAAGACACCTTATACTAAATCTAATTTATTAGAGTGGGATGCAACATTAACTCAAAATAAATTTATCCTTGACCCATTAATGGCGAAAAAAGTAGGTGTGAGAGCATTATGTGCTGAAGGCTGTAATCCTGATCACGATACTGTTTTTGCTGTTCAATTTACACCGACACCTTATTCTAAAAATGGGAAAATGAAAGGTGTTGCTATAAGTTATGGCTATGAAAGCATATTTGTTATTCCTGCTAAGAATAAAAAAATATCATATTCAATTGAAAAAAAGAATGAATATGCGCTACTTAAAAACACAAGTAATACAACTTTAGAAGTATTTTTTAATCAATGTTCTGCTATGTTTAAAGCAGATTGCAGTACTAAAGTTATTATGCTTCCAGGGAAAATAAGAAAACTATTATTACCTAAAAATGCAAGAAAAGGCATGATTGATGTATTTATTTCATCAATTGATGATACTTTTTATAAAAAAGAGGTTGTTGCAAATGATAAGAAAGTTATTTTTAATAAAGTTATTAAATAATAAAAAACTTTTATTATTAATAGCGATGTATTCTTCAAATTGTTTTTCTTTTATTCTCGATGGTGAACTGACAGGTAGCGATCTTAAATTTAAAAATGTGGTTTCTAGTGTTTCCTCTGCTAGTTATAAAACATTAGCTAGCTGGGAGCCTGAAACTAACTTATTACCAGCAACTTCTTGGTCACCGGGGTTTAAATACGAGAGTAAAAATATCAGCTTGGTAGGGCCTAGTGGTGTAAAAGTCAATATCAGTGATGCAATTACGATTGTTGGCCTTGAATATAAAGCAAGCAATACATTAAAGGAGGACACTTTAAAATCACCAATAACTAAATGTGATTCGTTTGGAATTAGTGGTAGTACTACTTTTGTTGTTAATTCAACGGGTTCTACTGTATGTTCTGGTTCTGTTTTAAAAAGTAATAATGCAATGCCTTATCATTTTATTCGGCCTATATTATCTATCGATAAAACGAAAATAATTGATGCTTTTGATAATTTACCTACAGCAGATAGACGAGAAGGTATATATAGTTTTAATTTTGGATTTACATATCCTTATGGTTTTGTTATGCCTTTATCTGGAGTCCAGACGTGGCAAAATAAATTTAAAAACTTAGTGATTAATATAAATTACAAACCGGGCTATTTGATGGATGTTCGATTAGAAAAGCCTGGTATACACAAGTTTGATTTTGATATTAGTAAAACAGACAGTGCTTTTCTCGAAGGGATTGCAATGTTTAATGTTATTGCAACGGGGTCTTTTTCTACTGGGTTAGTCTTAAATATACCTACGGGTAATGATTTTAATTTAAAGCATATTAACGGAAAGTTAGGTGCTGCAGATATTCCATTAAATATTGTTTGTCCTAAATGTGATGTTCAAGAGCTAGTAAAAGATGGTAAAGAGCAAGTATCAACGACTAAAATTAAAGTTAGCGGCTCTAAAGTTAAATTACCAATTTTAGTTAAAATAAAAAAAGAAAGGCAAGATGTGGCCCTTGGACGATATTATGGTAATTTTACATTTACTTTTGGGTTAGATATATAATTAAGTTTATTTTTATTTAAATACGACTAGTAGATATTGTTCTCTATGAATTATTTATAGTTAATACTTTCAAATGAATAACTTTTAGGTAACGGTGTGTCAATAAAAAAGCATCAATTAAGAAAGCGGGTAAATAAAAGATTCCAAGCGGCCTATGATACGCATGGGTATTTATCGTTATGTTCTATTATTAATTCAAATTTACAGAAAAAAAGAAAGCAAAAAAATACTATAAAGCCTAAGAAAATATATGCTTTTAAGCAATATGAAGAAAATAGGATACATATTAAATTATTACCTCAACAACTAAATATTGCAATCTATAAGAAAGCATCAAATAGTTGATGGTAATAGTTGTGAACAACCAAGCCACAATAGGCAATATATCGCCTATTGTGGCTTGGTTATTTATTGGAAAATATATATTAATTTTATAGAGTTAAATTTTAAAATACCTCGCGACACAATGCATTAAGGCTATTGTTTACAAATAAGTCAATAAAAGTAATTTGCTATTAATAAAATCATCAATTGTGAGGGCTAAATCACAGTTATGAATGATAAAAGATAGTTTATGAGTATATATGTAACATTAGTCGGTAAAATCCTTTAAATAGCCACACATATAACAAGGCTAACTAAAGGATCATACTTATGAAAAAACGCTATATTGCTCTAATTGCTGTTATCGGCATTATTATTGGTTGGATAACCTTAGGGGGTACACAAGCTGTACTTCATGCAACCTCTAGCACTGAATTTTGTGTGTCGTGCCATACGATGCAAAAACCACTCGCTGAATATCAAGGTTCCGTTCACTTCAGTAATCAAAAAGGCATTCGTGCAGAATGTGCAGACTGTCATATTCCTAAAGATCCTATTGATTATTTAATTACCAAGGTTCGAGCTTCTAAAGACATCTATCATGAATTTGTTACCGGTAAAATTGATACAGATGCCAAATATGAAGATCATCGCTTAGCAATGGCTGAAACAGTATGGGGACAAATGCGTGAAAACGATTCAGCTACTTGTCGTTCTTGTCATAGTCTTGATGCGATGGAAACCTATGACCAATCAGCAAGTGCACAGAAAATGCATTTATATGGTAAAGAAAATAATCAAACCTGTATTGACTGTCATAAAGGTGTTGCCCACTTTGCACCGCAAGCTACGTTAGATACCTCCGCTTTTGATCACCTTTTTGACATGGCTAAAAATACTAAAGCAGACGCAGTAAAAGTTTATCCAATTGAAACCATTAAAATGGCTGATCTTGCGACGATTAATCCAACCGTTGAATTAACCACTGTCGCGCATAAAGATAACCAGCGTACGGTTATGGTTTCTGGTTACCAAATGAAAGGTGCAGAATCTGTTATCTACATGGGTGAGGGTCAACGTTCAATTATCGCGACCTTAACGGATGCGGGTATTAAAGCATTAAAATTGGGTGAGGCTAAAACTGACGCTTACGGTAATCAATGGCGTAGTGCTGAACTAACGGGCACAATTGATGCTCCTGTTCTTGCTTCTAATCAACCGTTATGGGATTACGCAGAAGAATTGGATAACGTTTACTGTGCAACTTGCCACGCTAAAATTCCAGCGAATCACTTCACTGTTAACTCTTGGGGCCCTGTTGCAAAAAGCATGGGTGCACGTACAGATATTTCTGAACTAAACCTTGAGATCTTAACTAAATTCTTCCAAAACCACGCGAAAGACGTGGCAACTCATCAATAAGGGAGTGGTGACTATGACAACTATTACTCGTCGCGGCTTTTTAAAAGGCGCAAGTGCATCTGCTGGTGCATTAGCGATCACCTCTATAGCTCCATTATCGGTTAATGCTACTACGCTTGGCCGTACTGATTCATTGGTGCTAACTGCTGGTCGTATGGGGCCTTTGCTTTGTGAAGTTAAAGATGGCCAATTGGTATCGACTAAAAATGGATTAGCACAAACAGTGCCCAACAGCTTGCAACAAACGGGGCCTTCTCAGGTTTATACTAAAGCACGTGTTAAGTACCCAATGGTGCGTAAAGGCTATTTAGCAAACCCAAGTGCTCCTCAAGGTGTACGCGGTAGCGATGAATTTGTGCAAGTATCATGGGATGAGGCTTATAAGCTGATCCATGAGCAACATATGCGTATTCGTAAAGCTTATGGCCCTGAGTCTATCTTTGCTGGTTCTTATGGCTGGCGTTCAAGTGGTGTCTTGCACAAAGCGCAAACATTACTTCAGCGTTATATGAGTATGTCGGGTGGTTATGCGGGTCACTTAGGCGACTATTCTACGGGTGCGGCTCAAGTTATTATGCCGCACGTTGTTGGCTCGATTGAAGTTTATGAACAACAAACTACTTACCCTGTAATTCTAGAAAACAGTAAAGTGGTTGTATTGTGGGGTTTGAATCCTATCAATACGTTAAAAATTGCATGGTCTTCAAGTGATGGTCAAGGTCTTGAATTTTTCCATCAACTTAAGAAATCAGGCAAAACTGTTATTATCATTGACCCAATGCGTTCAGAAACCGCTGAATTTTTTGGTGATAAAGCCCAATGGATTGCACCTAACCCGCAATCAGATGTGGCAATGATGATGGGTATTGCTTATCAGTTGATCAAAACACAACAACACGATACTGAATTCCTTGCTAAATACACCGTAGGCTTTGAGCAATTTGAAGCCTACCTCATGGGTAAAGAAGACGGCATCGAGAAAACACCACAATGGGCTGAAGCTATTTGTGGCGTTCCTGCAAAACAAATGGAGCTTCTGGCTAAAATTTTCAAAGAAAACCGCACTATGCTTATGGCTGGCTGGGGTATGCAACGCCAGCAACACGGTGAGCAACGTCATTGGATGCTAACGGTACTTGCTTCTATGCTTGGTCAAGTTGGCTTACCTGGCGGTGGTTTTGGTTATTCATACCATTATTCTAATGGTGGTAATCCAACCCGTGACGCTGGTGTATTACCTGCAATGTCACCATCTCTAGGAACAAGTTCTGCAGGTGGTAATGATTGGGCTGTTCAAGGTTCGGTTACAGCTTTCCCTGTCGCGCGTATTGTTGAGTGTTTGGAAAAGCCGGGTACAGAGTACCAACATAATGGCCATACTCTAACGTTCCCTGAATTAAAGATGATCTGGTGGGCGGGCGGTGCAAACTTTACTCATCACCAAGATACCAACCGGTTGATTAAAGCATGGCAAAAACCTGAATTGATCGTTATTTCAGAACCATACTGGACAGCGGCAGCTAAACACGCGGATATCGTGCTACCTATTACGACTTCATTTGAACGTAATGATCTGACGATGACAGGTGATTACTCTAATCAGCATCTTGTGCCGATGAAGCAAGTGGTTGAGCCACAAAACGAAGCGCGTAGTGATTTAGATGTATTTGCTGATATGGCAGAACACCTAAAGCCCGGCGGTCGAAATGTGTATATGGAAAATAAAACGGAGATGGAATGGCTGCGTGATTTCTATAAAACTGCTCAAAAAGGTGGCCGTAACGCACGTATTCCAATGATGAATTTCTCTAAGTTTTGGGAAGCGAATAAGCTTATTGAAATGAAGTGGAACGCGAAGAACGCTGAGTTTGTGCGGTTTGGTGATTTCCGTAAAGATCCCATCATGAACCCACTAGGCACACCAAGTGGTAAAATTGAGATCTTCTCTAAAACGATTGAAAGCTTTAAGTTAGATGATTGTCCTCCACACCCAGTATGGATGGAGCCAACCGAGTGGATGTTTAATTACAATGATGGTGAATTGCAGTTAATGACATCACACTCAGCACATCGCTTACATAGCCAATTTAACTATGCTGATCTTCGTAAACAATATGCGGTACAGAACCGTGAACCTATTACGATCCATCCGGAAGATGCAAAAGCTCGTGGTATTAAAGATGGCGACTTAGTGCGCGCCTACAACCAACGCGGCCAAGTTTTGGTTGGTGCTTTTGTTTCTGATGGTATTAAAAAAGGCAGCGTATGTATCCACGAAGGTGCATGGCCTGATTTAGATCCTAAGACGGGTATGTGTAAAAATGGTGGACCAAACGTATTAACGATGGATATTCCAACATCACGTTTAGGTAATGGTAACTGCGGTAACTCTGGTGTGGTCAAAATTGAAAAATTCACAGGTGTTGCTCCAACATTAACTGCTTTTACACCACCAAAAAACGGTTAAAAATATAAGACTAATTAAAAGGCTGAATATAAAATATTCAGCCTTTTTTATACCTAATGAAAAATAATGTAAAGATGAGTGAGTTATCCTAAAAAGTATTATTATATACTATTATAATTGAGTGGTTAATTATATTTAATTAATGGTGAATTCTTTTCGATATTACATATAACAATCTTATGGCTTAAGTTGAATGGATTTATTTAAGTGAGGTGGATTTATACGATGGATACTTTTCCTAAAGATTATATTCGCATGTTATTGGAAAGGTTTTTTTTTAAATTTATAATGGTATTTTTAATCTGAACGAGCCATACTTAATATATAATTTAATGACAAAAAATATATACATGTATAGCGCTCTGATTAGTATATTCATTATTAATATTTTATTGGGTTTTTTTTATTGGTTTAAAAGAATAAATGATAGCCAGTATGAACTATTAGGAATGGCTATTTTTCCTTATAGCTTCTTTATTATATTGGGTTTAAAAAAGATCAAATCATATATTGTTAATAATCGAGATCTATTAAAGTAGTATCATTCTTATTGATGAAGTTAAAATTTTATCAATAACCCTGCCTAATCAATAGGCAGGATTATAAAGAAAATTAAAACAAATTTAGACCAAAGGCTGTTTTAATATCGGTTAAGACTTGTTGCGTTTGTTGATTAGCATGTTCGGTTCCTGCTTTTAGGACTTCAATGAGATAATCTTGGTTATTTAAATAATCACTACGACGTTTGCGTATTGGCGATATTAGATCTTGTAAACATTGTTCTAAGATTTTCTTGGTTGTTCCATCACCTAAACCTCCTTGGCGATATTGCTGCTTTAACGTTTCAACATAAGCCCCATCTGGGTGGAAAGCATCAAGGTAAGTAAACACAATATTACCCTCAACGCAGCCAGGATCTTCAACACGGAGATGATTAGGATCGGTATACATTGATTTTACTGCTTGTGAAATCGTTTTACTATCAGCACCTAATGTGATGGTATTCCCCATTGATTTAGACATTTTATTTTTACCGTCAGTACTTGGTAAGCGAGCGACTTTGCTTAATAGCGGTTGACATTCCACTAAAATATTCTTACCTGCAATAGTATTTATTTTTCTAACAATTTCATTGGTTTGTTCAAGCATTGGTAATTGGTCATCACCAACAGGGATTAAGCTTGCACGAAATGCTGTAATATCAGCTGCTTGAGATATTGGGTAAGTTAAAAATCCAGCAGGAATAGAACGGCCGAAGGCTTTAGACTGAATTTCACTTTTAACGGTAGGGTTACGTTCTAAACGTGCAATCGAAACAATGTTGGAGTAATACATGGTTAATTCAGCGAGAGCAGGAATCGCTGATTGTAGACAAATAGTGGTAAGTTTAGGATCAATACCAACCGCTAAATAATCAGCGACAACATTAAGGATATTGTCTGCGACCTTTTGTGGATTATGGCCGTTGTCAGTAAGACCTTGCATATCTGCCACTAAAATATTTTGTTGATATTGATGTTGTAATTGAACGCGTTGTTGTAATGATCCAACGTAATGGCCAAGGTGAAGTTGACCTGTTGCACGGTCACCTGTAAGAATAATCGGTTGATGTTGATCTGGTGTGATGGATGCCTGAGTGTTCATATGTTTCTCCGAAAAAGTGTGGCCGGAGAGGTGAGGAAATACGGATAAGATTAGGCGTATTCATTTGCAACCTTCCGGCGACAAAATGAAATAGAAATAAAAAGATAACTCTATATCAGCGCCGCTCTATGAAGAGCGCCACCAAAAGAAAAGGGGTGAGATAGTACGTGTTATCTTTTTCATGCAATGAACGTATCAAAATAAAGCAAATGAAACAAGTGGTTTCACTTGATAAATAAATGATGTTTTTTATTGATTGTAAATCTAACTTATTTGGTTGTTGAACGTAATGAATGACTAACAACGGTTCTCTATATAAAGATATCGATATTTAGATATTTTTGTTATGGAGCAGACTGATAGTTGATGTTTATGACTTTATCGATGAGTTCTATTTATTTTAATGTGTCTGTTGGCATTCCTTTGCTCGTAGTTTTAGGATCACATTAAAAACCAGCCTCGGCGCTCTTTGCGGTAGATAATACCTTGAGATTCTAATTGTAATAGTGCCTGCTTTACCGTTAATCGGCTGGCATTAAAAATATCACTTAACTCTCGCTCTGATGGTAATCGTTTTGATTGGGTTGCAAATAAACCGCGATCAATTTGTTGAAGTATAGTGTCACAAATTATTAAGAGTTGTGATGGTTGTTGTCTACTCATTGTTGCCTTTGGTTATCATTGTTAATACGGTGCTTAATAACCAATAGCATAGCAATGGTATGTCATTATTGTGTCATTACAGTTGAGGTTATTTGTTGTACCAACGGAATAAATCTCGTATGAACACTATTATTTATTCTAAATAGAAGGTCTATTCATGCAGGTTATGCATTTATTTTTATTATTAATGTTATATATGTTTTTTTGCAATAGTGATAATACAAATAGCGGCACTATTAAATGACTATGAATACAATATTAGTATCGGCATGAGTTCATATGGCGAACAAGTAATAACGGCTATGGGGGCTAAATTTAGAGTTAATGAGAGTATCACTGTTGGATTAACATCTTATTATGATTCCAACATGATTTGGTGCGTCTGTCGATGCTAATAGGTCTTTAACTAACATCATTCTTCATCGTAATTATAAGAATTAATGGATAATTTGTTTTTAATTTTTTTCGATTAAAAACATTTAGTTACGATTAGCGTCTTTGAATAAGATATCCGCTAAAGTAATGGTTATTACTTATAATAATGGTTGCTAGGTGAGGTATTGTCTTTTCATTATAATTATATAAATAGATTGTATTTTTTATTAACAAAAAAGAGGGTTATTTTTACACTTGATGATTGTTTTTTTATCAATCAAAATGATAAATGAGAGGTTATTTAAATTAATTTGCATTAAAAAATAACAAATATTGCTTAATTATTAGTTAATGCACCCATAATAAATAGTATTTTATATTTTATTTTTGATCTTTACATATAAAATAAATCTAAATATTTGTATGAGAAAGCTATTTTCATTATTTTTTGTTTTTGTCTAACATAATGATTTAAAAGGTAAATACTGGTGTTTTTTAATTTGTTTTACCTTCGAAGAAGAAACAATTCAGCCCTTGGTGCATAATGACGATTAATTACACCTAGAAAATAAATTTCATTTTTGGTTGTGATATATGTTTATATACTGCCAACTTTAATACTGATATTCGTCTGAATTAAGACAATAAGCATTGTTGATTTTAACATGAATCAAAAAATAGAGATTCAACCGCAAAATACGATCCAGAGTTATATTGATGAAATATCAACAAGTAACTTAGTTACTAGTAAATATTCAATGTCAATGACACGTGTGCAATGGCGAATTTGGTTATTAGCAACATTTGGTAAGTTTTTTGAGGGTATGATCGTTTTTATGATGGGGTTAACCCTACCATTATTAACCCTACAATTTCATTTAACAGAGCTACAGAAAGGTATAATTAGTTCCTCGATTCTGTTTGGTATTTTAATTGGAGCAAGTGCTCTGGGTGGGCTATCTGATCTTTATGGACGTAAGAAAATGTTCATTATTGAGATGGCTTTACTCTCTATCTGCTTGATAGGTATGGCGACAAGTCACTCTTATTTAAGTCTTTTAGTATTTAACTTTGGCATTGGCTTGGCTTTAGGATGTGACTATCCTACGGCGCACTTAATGATATCTGAAAGTATTCCATCCAAAAACCGTGGTAAGTTGGTTTTGGGTGCGTTTGCGTTTCAGTCTATTGGTGTTTTGTTTGGTATTTTAACCGGTATTTTTGTATTGACGTATGTTAACGACATCAATGCATGGCGTTTAATGTATATTATTGCTTTGATTCCATCATTAGCGATTACGATTGCACGTTTCTTTATTCCTGAAAGTGCGCATTGGCTTTTGTCTAAAAATCGTAAAGCTGACGCTGAAACATCACTTAAGCGGTTATTACATCGTTCGCAACAGTCGTCAATGCCTATTGTAGATACACCGTGTGACGAGGTTGAATTAACCTCTTGGTTACATGGATACAAACGGTTATTTAAAGAAAAATATCGCGCCAAAACAATTTTGGCATCGGTCCCTTGGTTTATTCAAGATCTTGGTACCTATGGTATTGGTATTTTTACGCCAGTGATTCTTGCGTCAGTGCTTGATCCTCATAAAGCAACTGGGGGCGATGCACTACATAACACGATTGCTAATACAATTTATTTAGCAAAAGGTACTGCTGTTATTGACTGCTTGTTAATTGTTGGCGTTATCTGTGCGATTATTTTTTCTGAATCTGTTGGCCGCATGAAGCTTCAGATTTATGGTTTTATTGGTTGCGCTATTGGTTTGTTGTGTGCAGCAATTTCAGTGAAATTGCATGGTGATTATCAAATGTACATGTTGTTTTTAGGTTTTATGTTATTTAATTTCATGAATAATTTAGGTCCTAATGCACAAACCTATTTGATATCGGGTGAAGTTTTTCCAGTAAAAATCAGAGCCAAAGGGGCCGGTTTTGCTGCATCAATTGCTAAATTTGGTGCTATTTTAACGGCTTTCTTATTTCCGATTCTATTACATGGAATTGGTGTGTTTACGCTCTTATTGTGTTTAGTGGTCACGTCATTGCTTGGCGCATGGGTAACACATAAGTACAGTTTTGAAACATCAGGCAGAAATATTGAAAGTATGTAAACACTGATATCATCCTATTTATTTTAAAGCATCAGCCAATGGCTGGTGCTTTTTTTATATTTATACATTGCTGATGGTTACTACAAGCTGTATGAATAACCATCAATCTTTATGTTTTATTTATATTCTGTGCTTGAAAATATACCCTAACTTTATATTACCCTTGTTAATCTGCTCGCCTTATTAAATGAAACAAGGCTTTATGTATTGCTGTTATAAAAAGCATGCATATATGTAACATGTTATGCAAAATCAAAAACAGTCATTATTAGTACTTACGTGCTTATCTGTTGGGATTGTATATGGTGATATTGGTACTAGTCCATTATATGCATTTAAAGCGATGTTTAGTGGCTCACATGCGCTAATTATTGATTCAGCCAATGTGTTTGGTGTGCTATCGCTTGTCTTTTGGACGTTTGTTATTACTGTCTCTATCAAATATTTGGCTGTTGTTACGCGAGCGTCTAAGCGTGGTGAAGGGGGAGTGTTAACGTTAACGGCATTAGCACATAGTGCAGCCCCTGAGTATAGTAAAAAAATCATTATCTTTTTAGGCATGCTTGCCGCTGGTTTTTTCTTTGGTGAAGCCATCATTACACCTGCGATGTCGGTGCTCTCTGCGGTTGAGGGAATTACCGTTATTAATCATGATTTACAACCGCTGATCATTCCGATTGCCATTACTATTATCTGTGCTCTATTTGCGATTCAAAAATATGGCTCCGGCAGTATTGGACGTTTGTTTGCGCCTGTCATGCTGTTATGGTTTAGCTGTATAGGCATACTTGGATTTATCAGCATTGTTGCTCATCCTCAAATTCTATTAGCATTAAATCCATGGTATGCATTAACGTTTGTGATTAACCATGGTATCGAGACACTTTTTACTTTAGGTGTGGTCGTGCTGGCAGTTACTGGAGTTGAGGCGCTTTATGCTGATATGGGGCATTTTGGGATTAAGTCTATTCGTCTTGCTTGGTTTTTTATTGTGATGCCGTGTCTAGTGTTAAATTACTTTGGCCAAGGGGCATTAGTGCTGGCGAATGCGAGTACTGCTTCGAATCCTTTCTTTTTACTTGCGCCAACAATACTACGTCTACCGTTAATTATATTAGCGACGTTCGCAACAGTAATCGCTTCTCAAGCTGTGATTTCCGGGATTTATTCTTTGACTCGCCAAGCGGTACATTTAGGTTATTTGCCTCCAATGCGAATTTACCATACTTCGCATCAAGCACAGGGACAGATTTACGTACCATTAGCTAATTTATTATTGTTTATTCTTGTTATTACAGTGGTATTGGCCTTTGGTAGTTCTGAACGCTTAGCCGCAGGTTATGGTATTGCTGTAACTGCAACCATGTTGATTTCATCGATATTTACGTTAGTTGTTGCGCGTCATTTGTGGCAGTGGTCGCGGTTGATGACACTACAATATGGATTATTGATGCTGACTTATGATGCTTTATTATTTATAGCGACATCATTAAAGTTTATGGATGGCGGCTGGCTACCATTAACGATTGGTTCAATGGTGTTTATATTGATGGTGATTTGGTATTTAGAACGGCAACGGTTGGGATCACTTTTAAAACAGCCATTATCAGCAGAAGCAATGGTAAGTGAACTTGAGCAAAAGCCATGGACACGAGCTTCAGGAACGGCGGTTTATTTTTCACGAAATGAAGCTCAGGTTCCGTCATCATTAATCAATAATCTGAAATATAATGAGGTTTTACACCAACGGAATGTGTTATTAACATTTAAATATCCAGATCAACCACGAGTGCATCCTTTAAAACGGATGGAAGTGACACAGTTATCGGCAACTTTCTGGCAAATGATTGTCTATGTTGGGTATCAAGAATCACCGGATATTGAACAAATTTATACGGTTTCTCGTAGTAATGGTTTTACGTTACATTCGACGGATACATTATTTTTTATGTCATCAGAGCGAATAAAAGTAAAACCAACTTCATGGTGGCATGATACAAAAGCGCGGTTATTTATTTTGTTAAGTCGTAATGCGTTACGTACGTCAGAGCGATTACATGTACCGTCTGATAGATTGATTGAAATTGGTGTTCATGTGGAAATTTAGTTATGTAAAGAATAATAACGCTTATCTTTATAATTGATTAATAAAGATAAGCGTTTTGTTGTGTGTCATATAAGATTGAATTGAGATTGTGAAATAATGAGAAATAAATGAATAACGCGTTGTCATGGTTTGATGTAGCAAAAGCCAGTGTTTTATTATTATTGTATATATTAGTGACGTATTTTGGGGTCGCGTTTCGCGATGTTATTATTGAAACTGATACTGCAATGTTATTGCTATTATTAAATATTATCAGTGGTTTTTTGCTTCGAAAGCGAATGGCATATGTTATCACCGCGGCGAGTATTGTTGCTTTTCATTTCTTTGTGTTACCGGAACATAATTCATTTAAGTTTCAAAACTACCAACATATTATTACTTTTTCGGTGATGGCATTTAGTGGTGTGTTTGCAGTTCGAATAACACAGTCGCAGCAACAAAAAATACGAGAAAATAAAATTTTACGTGCTGAGCTGAACAGTAATTATAATTTAGCCTCTGTACTTGCGGCATTAAATGAAAGTCATGCTATTGCTAAGGCATCGATTATTCATCTCGAACAGCATTTACATATGCGGGCTCAGATATGGTTATTCTCACCGCAACTACACTGCTTAACCACACATGAAAAGATCAGTGACATATTCTATCAACCTTTAGTTGAACGTTTTATAAGCCGTCAACAACAACACGTTGAATATATTTCTCCTACCTTGAGTCTACATCCATTAGATGATCAATCTGGCATGTTTGGTGTGTTAGTGATTGAGTCATTATCAGAGCAAGTCTTTAATCCTATTTTGAGTACATTGATCAGTTTGTCGCTAGCCAGATCAGAAGCAAATGCGGCGTTAACTGTAGCGAAAGAAGCCACACAGTTAGAGCAAATGCGCAATACATTACTCGCGGCGGTATCTCATGATTTAAAAACCCCATTAGGGGCTATCATTGGTTCTGCTACGACATTAAGCGATACAACATTGCATTTACCCCAACAAACCCAACACGAGCTTTTACAATCGATCGCAGAAGAGGGTTATAGCTTAAATCGCAGTTTAACTAAGCTGCTTGATATTAGTCGTTATAGTATTAAAACATTAATCCCTAAGTGTGACTGGGTGGAGCCTGAAGAAGTGATTGGTAGTGCAATTAAGCGTGTTGAACAGGTCATCAAATCACATTCTATTAAATTAAGTGGCGATACTATTTTAGTCTCACTTGATTACACCTTAATTGAGCAGATTATTGCTAATCTTATTGAAAATGCGGCAAAATATAGCCCTGCTGGAAGTATAATTGATATTAAAACCGATTATCGGCGAGGGCATTTTATTATTGAAATTGCGGATCGTGGGTGTGGTGTTGCTCCTGTAGATCGACTACGTATTTTTGAACGCTTTTATCGCTCCGAGCAAGTCAAAGTAAAAGGGACAGGTTTAGGCTTGGCTATTTGTCAGTTAATTGTTGCCGCTCATAATGGCGAGATTAGCGTATTATCACGATCGGGTGGTGGTAGCCTCTTTGTGGTTAAAATTCCTTGTGAAAAATATGAGTTAACGGATATTTATGAGTAATGATAGTAAGATTTTAATCATTGAAGATGAAGCACCTATTCGTCGATTTCTTGATATTTTAACCACAGGACATGGTTATCAGGTTAAAACGGTTGAGACAGCGCAGGAAGGTCTGAAACAAATCACGACTTGGAATCCACATCTACTATTATTAGATCTTGGGTTGCCAGACGCTGATGGGCTCGACTTTACTAAAGAATTGCGTTTATGGACTGAAATACCGATCATTGTTATTTCTGCCCGTGATAAAGAAGCGGATAAAGTACTCGCTTTAGATGCTGGTGCGAATGATTATTTAACTAAGCCATTTGGTAGTGAAGAGTTACTGGCGCGAATACGAGTTGCATTGCGAATGAACGCCACTATGAGTGCTGAGGATGTGATTCAATATCAGTTTGGTGACGTTATCTTGAATGTTGCCATGCAAACGGTGACACGGTTTGATGAATCAATTAAGTTAACGCCCAAGGAATATAAGATACTAACCTTGTTAGCTAAGAACATGGGTAAGGTGTTAACCCATAAGCAAATACTAAAAGAAGTGTGGGGCGGTAATTATACTGAACATGCGCATTATGTTCGAATTCATATAGCGCAATTACGCCATAAAATAGAAGCGTCACCCGCGCAACCACAATATATCATTACTGAAAATGGGGTCGGTTATCGCCTTATTAATGATGATTAAGTGGGTTAAATAACACTAACAGTATTTTATTTATAAAAATTTTATATTTACCCTAATAATCCTTACATAAACATTAGATTAAAATTTATACCATCAAATTAGCCCGACTAATTGAGGATAATAATGTGTTTATTGAAGTGAAAATTGCTCTTGCTGTGGTTTTTTTTGTATGGATGTTAACCCGTAGTCTTTACAACAAAGCGACGTGGTTACAATTGACCATTGTTGGTTTACAGATATTTTCAGTGCTACTTTTACTTGAATTATCTATTACCCATTATTTCCCTGAATTTATGGAAGCTAAATGGTTGATTGGTATCTTTTTTGCCGCTGTTTTTGTTATTGCTGCTGCTAAAGAACGTTACCTATCTAAAAATGAACAACAAGAGATTAATTAAAATGAGTGAAATTAGTATTGGTAAGTTACTGATCGTTGCTGTGATTTTTATTTTATTGTTTGGTACTAAGAAGTTGCGTACATGGGGCAGTGATTTAGGTTGCGCAGTAGCGACGTAACGCTCTTAATTTTACCAGCTTGACCTTCCCCTCGATGTAACCTTTATGATGCAACTCAAGCATCGTTAATAGTGAATAGAGGTCAAGATGAGCTGTTGTAATAAAGCCCCCAAAGGCGGGGCAAGCTTGGGGTTATTATTGAAGTTTATTGCTGCGATTTTTGTATTGTTGTTAATTGCATCTTATTGGCAATAAGGTCAAACGAATGAAACCTTCAATAGTTATACAGCCTCATCATCGTTGTTGTTATATCATAGGCTCCAATGCGAGTATTGAAGCGATGTTAGCCATATTGAAGGCCAACCAATATATTCGATCTGCGAAAGTGAGTTCATCACATAAATTGCAGTTGATTTATGATTTTAGATATATTGAATTTCAGCAAATATTGACCATTATCAGCACTGTTGGTGTTAATTATAAGAATGGCTTTTTTCAGCGGTTAAAATATCAACTTTATAGTGATGCCGATCTACAGGCACGTGATAATCTAAAAATTACGCCTTTTTGTTGTGATAAAGTCGCGATTAGGCGCGAAAATCTTTAATACTGAATAAAAGTAATCATCGTGATTGATCAACAAATTCAAGTGATATCTTATTGATTAGTTTCTTTGTATAACAAACATATCATTTTCACGTTTTTTAACTATCAATATGGTTAAAAATGCGGCTGTTCACATTTTTATAAAGTGGTTGGATATACACTTAATTTTATATTATGGCTTTATCATTACGAATAACAGTCGTTATGGTTATCTGTGATCATAAAGTGTGTGGGCTATTGTTGTTATACACGGAGATAGAATATGACTATCGGTAAGTACCTCAGATGGAAAGATTCGCAAGGGAAAGTGTTTCGTCCTGTGTCATTAACGGGCACCGAGTTACTCAATGATCGCACTTTAAATAAAAGTACGGCTTTTACTCAAGAAGAGCGCGATGCTTTTCAATTGACGGGATTATTACCCCCGCGAGTACAAACGTTTGATGATCAACTTAACCGTGTCTATGACGGCTTTAGCAGTGCTTCCACTGATATTGAAAAATACCTCTTTTTACGCTCACTTCAAGATCGTAATGAAACCCTTTTTTATGCGTTACTCTCACGTCATGTAGAAGAAATGACTCCCATCATTTATACCCCAACGGTAGGTAAAGCTTGCCAAGAATTTAGCCATCGCTATCAAAAAGCGCGTGGGCTATATATTACCGAAGAAAACGTAAGTGCAATGGGTGAGATGTCTCGTCATTTTATGGGCAAAGATATCAAAATTATTGTTGTAACTGATAGCCAAGGTATTTTAGGTATTGGCGATCAGGGGGTTGGCGGTATGGGGATCCCGATTGGTAAGTTATCACTTTATACTTTAGGGGCAGGGATCCACCCCGCACATTGTTTACCGATAGTATTAGATGTCGGTACTGATAACCAAGAGTTGCTTGATGATCCTATGTATTTGGGTATTTCACGTAAACGTCTTCGTGGTGATGCCTATAAACGCTTTATTAAAACATTCGTACAACAAGTTAAACGGCATTTTCCAAAAGCAGTCTTGCAATGGGAAGATTTTAGTAAAGCCAATGCGTTTGATAATCTGAGTGATTATGAAGATAGCTTGCCGTCGTTTAATGATGATATTCAAGGTACGGGCTCAGTTGTATTAGCGGGTATTTTAGGGGCATGTAAGATAAAGCAAGAGCGCTTAGTGGATCAAACTTATGTGATCTATGGAGCTGGCGCTGGTGGCGTGGGGGTTGCTGATCAGATTTATGCTGGGCTACTAAAAGAAGGCTGTACTCATCATTCTGCGCGAGCGAAAATTTTTATTCTCGACTCTCAAGGTGTGGTGTTTGATGATCGTGATGGTCTAGATGATTATAAACGTCGCTATGCTAAATCACGTTCAATTTCTGCTGGGTGGCATGCCGCTGAGTTGGGTAAAATAAGTTTAACCGAGCTTATTAATAATCATCCCGTCACGGTATTATTAGGTGCAAGTGGTATTGGTGGCGCGTTTATGGCGGAACATATTCAAAAGATGATGGAATACACACCACGACCGATTATATTCCCACTCTCTAATCCTACTGCTAATTGTGAGGCTATCCCTGAAGCGATTTATCATTGGAGTGATGGACAAGCCATTGTCGCAACGGGGAGCCCGTTCTCTGATGTTGAATATAATGGCCATCAATACCGTATTGGACAAGGCAATAATGTATTTATTTTCCCTGGGGTCGGATTAGCGTCGATTGTGTCGCAAACGGAAAAAATCACTCAAGATATGTTTACTACGGCATCTTATGCACTTGCTGAGTGTGTGAGTGATGAAGATATTGCCAGAGGTTGTATTTACCCTCGTATTAGTGCGTTGAAAGCAGTGTCTGTTCATGTGGCTCATTCAATTTTAACTCAGATGCAAGCAACGGATGCTTGTTGCCATTTACGAGATAAAGATTTGAAGCAAGCATTATCTGAGCATATGTGGGAACCGGTATACTTACCTTATCGACGCGTATAAGCACGTTATTTTATAAAATATTCAGATAAAGAAAGCCATATTCATGATTGGATATGGCTTTTTTATTTTATAAATCATTATATTAGTGTTTTTATGTTATTTGGGGCTTATCCGTTGTTATATCTCATGGCTTTATTATTTTATCGAAACGTTTCGATGGTGAAACTGTGAGCCAAATAGATATTTTGGGTCTTTTATTTGCGTTGAAAGCGATCATTCTCACACCTTATCTATTTCGCACTGGTGAAATTACTGAGGCCGTTTATTATTCACATCGAAACGTTTCGATGTGTTTTTCTGTCACTTAAAAATATCAATTCTAAGACAGAAAATTTGAGCGGTATAACGTGTAACGAGAAGGTCTACCAAATGAAAAAAACGACGCTAATTAATGCAGAGCTTTCATACCTTGTGGCAACACTAGGACACACAGATGAAATTACTATTTGTGATGCAGGCTTACCGATACCTCAACATGTAAAACGCATCGATCTTGCGTTAACTCATGGCGTACCAAGTTTTCTTGATACAGTGAAAGTAATGTTATCTGAATCACAAATTGAAGGGGTTATTATGGCCGCTGAGTTTGCTGAAATCAGTCCTGAACATCATCAAGCATTGTTAGCTATTTTAGATCAAGAAAGTACAACAACAGCTAAGCCGATTCATATTTCATATTTATCTCATGAGGAATTTAAGCAACGTACAGCGCAAAGCCGTGCGGTTGTGAGAACAGGAGAATATACACCGTATGCCAATGTTATTTTCCAAACCGGTGTCGTTTTTTAAATTATTGGGGCAGTGATCCTCGTTTATTTGTTTAACGTAACTAGAAGATATTTGATATGAAAAAGATAGCGGTTATTGGTTCGACCAATGTTGATTTAATTACTTATGGTGATCGTGTTGCTAAATGTGGTGAAACACTTGAAGCCGCCGCTTTTGCTATTGGTAATGGTGGTAAAGGTGCTAACCAAGCGGTTGCTGCGGCTAAATTGGGCGCACAAGTATTAATGGTATCAAAAGTGGGTGATGACCAATTTGCAGCAATGAGCTTAGCAAATTATCGCAGCCAACACATAGATACAAAATTTGTGACGAGTGTGAGTGGTGTTAGCACCGGCGTTGCGCCTATTTTTGTTAATACAACCACATCACAAAATTCTATTTTAATTGTAAAAGGGGCAAACAATTACCTGACTCCGGCAGATATCGATAGCGCAGAGACGGAATTAAAAACTGTCGATATGATTGTATTGCAACTAGAAGTACCTCTAGAAACGGTTTATTACGCAATTGATTTTGGTCAAAAACACAACATCACTGTTTTACTTAATCCCGCGCCAGCCATTCCTGAATTATCTCTAGAATATGTTTGTAAATGTGATTTTTTTGTACCGAATGAAACTGAACTTGAAATATTAACGGGTAAACCGGTTTCAACGATTGAAGAGATCAATCAAGCCGCGAATATGTTATTTGAACATGGTTTAAAGAATTTGATTGTGACGATGGGATCGCGAGGTTCACTGTGGATATCTAAGACGGGTGAGTATCTTGCTAAACCAATTAACGTGAATGCGGTTGATACATCAGGTGCAGGAGACGCGTTTATCGGTTGTTTTTCACATTTCTTTACTCAAACAGGGGATGTGACATCAGCATTGGAAAAGGCATCTATTTTTGCGGGGCTTTCCGTTACCGAAAAAGGGACGCAGTCCTCTTATCCTTCGATTGAAAGATTTAACGCTTATCAAGCAAACGAAATCTAAAACCAAGAAAAATCATGCTCTTTGATTAGAGTGATTATTTATGGAAGATAAATTATGTTTATTAAGAATAATACAATTCAACATGCTGATGGTTTTTTAAATAGAACACCGATATTCCAATTTTTATTATTATCATCAGTTTTTGCGCTTTGGTCTGCGGCGGCTGCTCTGAACGATGTATTGATTACGCAATTTAAATCAATTTTTGATCTGTCTAATTTTGCTTCCGCACTAGTACAGTCAGCGTTTTATGGCGCTTACTTTTTAGTGGCTATTCCAGCCTCGATGGTTGTGAAAAAAACCTCTTATAAATTAGCGATTTTATTAGGTTTAGCATTGTATATTTTTGGCTGTTTGATGTTCTTCCCTGCATCTCATGCCGGTACATATACCATGTTCTTAGCCGCAATTTTTTGTATTGCGATTGGACTATCGTTCCTTGAAACATCATGTAATACCTACTCTGCAATGATTGGTGAGCCTGAGCGTGCAACATTACGTTTAAACGTTTCTCATACGATCAATGCGATGGGCTACATTATTGGTTTATTACTGGGTAAACATTTAATTTTCCAAGAAGGTGTTGATGTTGGTCATATGATGGCAACGTTAACTGGTCCTGAACTTGAAGCATTTAAATACCAAGTATTACAACAAACATTAGAACCGTACAAATGGCTAGTCGGTGTGATAGCAACTATCGCTATCTTAATTGCGATTACTGAATACCCTAACTGTAAAGCAACGACAGACAGTAAAGATAATCAGCCATCGTTTGGTGAGACATTGTCTTACTTAATGGGCAATAAACGTTTCTTTAAAGGTATTGCGACTCAGTTTGCTTATGTTGGTATGCAGGTAGCAGTATGGTCATTCACCATTCGTTTGGCGTTAGAGTTAGATCATAATATGGTTGAGCATGATGCGGCTAACTACTTATTGTATGCCTTCATTATGTACTTCTTAGGTAAGTTATTAGCAAACTACTTATTCACTAAAACGGCACAAGAAAATGTATTAATGGGCTACTCAGCAATCGGCTTTCTTTGCTTGATGTATGTCACCTTTATTCCTAATTTCAGCGCTGTTTGGGTTGCAGTGGGTACGTCAGCCTTGTTTGCACCTTGCTGGGCTACAATTTTTGCTTCTACCTTACAATCTGTTGATACACGTTACACAGAAACAGCGGGTGGTTTTGTGGTGATGTCTATTATCGGTGGTGCGGCTATTCCTGTGATTCAAGGTCTACTTGCCGATAATATTGGCCTACAGTCTTCTTTCATTGTAAGTGCATTGTGTTTTGCTGTGGTATTTGTTTACTTCATGAATGAGAAGAAATACAAACAACAATTCAATTTTGTGGCTGCTAAAGCGTAATGTTCTGTTATGACCATTCAATCATGGGTGGTCAGTTTTTGGAGGAATTAAATATGTTTACCTTACCGTTATATAAAGAAAATTTCACGAAACAGAGAACCTTGATCGCTCAGTCTGAACATTTTGAGATCCATAGCTTTCTATATAATTCAGGTGTGCATGCTGTTGAAATTAAAAATGCAAAAGGGCATTTAGTCGTATTACCGTTTATGGGACAGATGATTTGGGATGCCCAGTTTTTGAATACTGATTTGTGCATGAAAAATATGTTCTCTGAACCAAAGTTTGCCAAAACAGTCGTTGAAACTTATGGGTGTTTTGCTTTTCATGCTGGCATGATTCGTATGGGGTGCCCATCGCCACAAGATGATCATGTATTACATGGCGAAATGCCTTGCGCAACAATGGATACTGCGTGGTTAGAAATTGATAATGATAGTGTTGTTATCAAAGGCTCTTATGAATATGTAATGGGATTTGGTGATCACTATTTAGCGACGCCTTCAGTGCAGTTGAATAAAGATGCCAGCCTTTTTGATATTAACATGGCGGTGAAAAACCTTGCCTCTGTGAATATGCCGTTGCAGTATATGTGTCACATTAACGCCACATATGTTGAAAATGCAGTGATGACGCAGAATATTCCAGACAGTGCTTTAATGTTACGTGAAAGTGTACCTGCGCACGTACAACCGACATCACAGTGGTTGGCATATAACGAAGGTTTGAAAACATCAGCACCGATTTCAATATTAGATCAACCAGAAATGCATGATCCTGAAGTGGTGTATTGCATGGATGATATTGCTCGTTATGTTGATAAAGCCGTATTTAAGATGCAGATTGATGCTGATAAGTACCTGCAAACTGAGTTTGATACCCACGACTTTAATTGTGCGACGCGATGGTTATTGTGCAGTGGTGATCAACAAGTTGCGGCATTTGCATTGCCTGCAACGTGTCGACCTGAAGGTTTCTTAGCCGCTAAAGAGAAGGGTACTTTGATTTATCTTCAACCGAATGAAGAGCGTTGTTTTAGCGTACGTACGGGTATTTGCCAATCGTTCTAAATCGTTATCAATGAGAGTTTACTCTCTCCTAAATGTTATTTAACGATGATAGGAGAGAGTAAAATGGATGCTTTTGATTTTTTATTTTAATAGTTTATTTAACTAAAAATTAAAATCATCCATTTTTGTTATGTTCTACTAGAAAGGCTCATAAAGAGTCGAGGAAAATCCTATGAATAAGTTAGTGGTATTAGGTAGTGTTAACGCTGACCATGTTCTGCAAGTCCCTTCTTTCCCACGCCCAGGCGAGACGCTTCACGGTCGTAATTATCAAGTTATTCCTGGGGGAAAAGGGGCTAACCAAGCGGTGGCTGCTGCGCGTTTACATGCAGATATCGGCTTTATTGCTTGTGTAGGAGATGATTCATTTGGAATCAATATTCGTGAAAACTTCCGCATGGATGGCATTGATATTACGGCCGTAAAAATGGAGCCGAATTGCCCCACTGGTATTGCGATGATTCAAGTATCTGATTGTGGTGAGAACAGTATTTGTCTTTCTGCTGAAGCGAACGCAAAGTTAACAGCTAGTGCGATTGAAGCTGATTTAGATCGTATTCGTGATGCTGATTATTTATTGATGCAATTAGAAACGCCGTTATGTGGCATTGAAAAAGCGGCGCAAGTTGCTAAAGACGCAAATACTATTGTGATCTTAAATCCGGCACCAGCGCGCGTATTGTCTGATGAATTATTAGCATGTGTGGATATGATCACCCCCAATGAAACCGAAGCTGAAGTGTTGACTGGGGTAACGGTTATTGATGCTGAAAGTGCACAACAAGCGGCGAATATTCTGCATGCAAAGGGAATTAAAACGGTAATGATTACCCTTGGCGCTAAAGGTGTATGGCTAAGTCAGGATGGACGTGGAGATATTATTGCAGGCTTTAACGTTGAAGTGACTGATACAACGGCGGCGGGTGATACGTTTAACGGTGCATTCGTGACTGGTTTGTTAGATGGTTTAGCTTTAGAATCAGCAATCAAATTTGCTCATGCGGCGGCGGCTATTTCCGTGACGCGTTTTGGTGCTCAAACATCAATTCCAACCCGTAAAGAGGTTGAAGATTTTCTTGCACAGCAATAAATAAACGTAATTATTCACCAAGGATCAACAACATGGCTACGATGAAAGATATCGCAAAATTAGCTGGGGTTTCTACATCCACGGTGAGCCATGTTATTAATAAAACCCGCTTTGTCAGTGATGAAATATCAGAGCGGGTTAATAACGCGGCAAAAGAACTGCATTATAACGGGCCATCAGTGTTGGCGCGTAGTTTTAAAGTTAATCGCACTAAAACATTTGGCATGTTGGTGACAACATCAACTAATCCATTTTTTGGTGAAGTCGTCAAAGGTGTTGAGCGTAGTTGTTATCAAAATGGGTATAGCCTTATTTTGTGTAATACTGAAGGTGATCACCAACGGATGCGTGAATCTATCAATACCTTATTACAAAAGCGGGTTGATGGGTTGATCTTAATGTGTTCATCATTAGAAGGTGAACGTATTGATGTCTTTGAACAATATCCTGATATTCCCGTTGTAGTCATGGATTGGGGACCGATGTTGTTTACTAGCGACAAGATTCAAGATAATTCTCTACGGGGCGGCTATATGGCAACCCAATATTTGATTGAATCAGGTCATGTTGATATTGGCTGTATAACCGGACCATTGATTAGACATCAAGCTCAAATGCGTTATGAAGGTTATAAACGAGCGATGAATGAGGCGGGTTTAACCTTTCATGCTGAGTGGATCATTGAATCCGATTTTGAATGTGAAGGTGGCTATGATGCCTTTATGAAAATGAAGCAACATGGTGTGCTACCAAGTGCTATTTTTGTCTCTAATGACATGATGGCATTAGGGGTGATGAATGCGGCTAATGAGTGTGATATTCGTGTTCCTGATGATTTATCTGTGATTGGTTATGATGACATTCATATTGCTAAATTTATGTCGCCAGCGTTGACGACTATTCACCAACCAAAGTATCGCTTAGGGCAGGCCGCGGTTGAAACCTTATTAACCCGTTTAGATCATCAGGCAAGTGCAACACAAGTGATTCAAATTGAGCCTACATTAGTGACTCGAAATAGTGTCAAGATAGTTAATTAGAATAAGTAATAGCTTCGACTTTATCAAGCTAATAATAAGTGAGTAGATTACCGTTAGATGATAAGTTTCCCCGCTTGTCATCTTTTTTTTTATCTTACATAGCATGATGTTATCTCAATAGATTATAATTTAACTATCGCTATTTTTTTAGATAGCGCTGAGATTTAAAATAGCATACTCAATAAGCGGTACTTTGAGAGAGGCGAGATAATCTATGCGCAAAGTAGATGATTCACTTGCAGTCTGGTTACAGGCGTTTAATCATGAATTAGCCGCTACAATGATTGCGGGTGTTGAATTTAGTACGATCAATGTACGAGCAGGGCTAGCGACCATAACTCGAACATACATTACTGAGATACCACATATAGATATGGTCGTTGATGACATTATTGAACATGTTCCTATTCGTGTTTACCACCCTCAACCTCAAGTAGCCTTACCTGTATTGGTGTATTTACATGGTGGTGGACATGTTGCGGGCAGCCTTGATGTTTATGACCCTATTTGCCGTAAATTAGCCTTAGCTTGCCAGTATATTATTGTGGCGATTGACTATCGTCTAGCTCCCGAATATCCCTATCCCGCTGCGATTAATGATGTGCGATTGTGCTTACAACATCTTTTTTCACGACTTAATAATATGGCGGTTAATTATATTCCCTACCTTGCTATTGGCGGTGATTCTGCTGGTGGCGCTCTGGCGGCAACCGTGTGTGCTATCGTACAAAATGACGAGGTACACATTAGTAAACAAGTGCTTATATATCCTAGCCTTGATTATACATTGTCTTCACCTTCGGTGATGATGAATGGTAATGATTATTTTCTTCAGATAAATAAAGTGCGATGGTATTTCGATCAATACTTTCAAAATAACCAAAATCGATACTCGGCATCACCATTATGGCTACCAGTATGTGCGAATTTCCCTGAAACATTAGTGATTACGACTGAGTTTTGTCCGTTACGGGATGAAGGCATTACTTATTATAATAAATTACGTCAGCAAGGTATTGAGGCGCAACATTATCATGTATCTGATATGGTACATGCGTTTTTAAATTTAGAAAATGTGGTACCACAGCATTGTCGGCAATTGTATACCGTCATGGGGCAATTTCTAACAGCAGAGAGAGGCATGATAAAAAGCCGTAAATAAATGAATTAATTACGGCTTAGTGGTTGGGTAATAGTTGCTTCATTATTCAAATATTGACTCTAGTAATAAATATAAACCGCGTAGTAAATCCATCTAACACCTTCCATAGTTTGGCTATATTTCATCATTTTCTTCTTATCCAGAATAGTGTGATTGCGAAGTAAGTCAATGGCTGTTGCTGTAAAAAAGTGCATATTGTGAATCTTAATCACGATTTGTTATTAATGAGTAATAACGGGTGTTTTAAACTGTATTTTTTGAATACTATTAGGTTATCAATAAAATACATAAGGATAGCCAATGATTCCTCGTCTTAAACGTTTAGCAAGCGCATTTGAACCGTTTATGTTGTTAATGGGTATCGTAGGGCCTTTAGCAACATTACCGCAGTTGTTTAAGTTGTTCTTTTCTCATACAGAACACGCATTGGGATTATCATTAACCACATGGGTACTTTATGCCCTGTTAGCAGCATTATGGGCTGTATATGGCTTTGTTCATAAAAACCCCCCGATTTGGGTTGGGAATAGCTTGGGGTTTTTAATGGATATGGCAATGGTGATTGGTATCTTTTGGCATACTGGCGGCACGTTTTAAGGCTATGTACGATTGTTGTATGTAGTTTGTTTACCAATGGTCATTGCTTTCATTCTTACATATATTCAGCTTTCAGTTGTGATATTGTGGCTAAAACTGAAGTTATGATCATTTTTTAACCGAAAAAGAGTGATAGTGACTCTTTATTGCTTTCATTTTGTCCGGTACCGTAATTAAACGAAAATTAATAACGGAAGGATAAAGGAATAATGAAACATGCTAATTTAGCGGTATCTATTGCCGTAGCGTTATCGACATTGATTGTACCTACCTTTGTATTTGCTCAACCTAACTCTGCTTTGATTGTTAGCCATCAACAATCACAATCGCTGGTGGAATATCAAGCATTGCGCCAACGTTGGGCGGCGAGCTTTCTTGGTGATGCCACTATTCCCTTTGATGAAACTTTAAAACAAACTGTTATTACAACTAATAATGCTGCTAATCGATATTGGTCATCAATGTTAACCGCATCGACACGGACGAGTCTGTGGAGTGATGTGGTATTAGATGATCAAACTGATGTAGGTAAAAAGGTTTTAGGGGCTAATCTTCGAACCTCTTACCAGCGGCTATTTAGTATGGCAAAAGCTTATCGTTTACGTGATGGGTCGCTTCAAAATAATTCAGCGTTATTAAATGCGGTTATCGATGGAATGACATTTCTAAATCAACATTATTATAAAGTTGGTGCTAAAGAATGGGGTAATTGGTGGCACTGGGAGCTTGGTACGCCCAAAGATATACATAATATTTTAGTGTTGTTATATGACCAATTACCGCTGCAACTAATTACCGCTCATACTCAAGCAACCCGTTATTTTACGCCAGAGGCAACCCATTTAGGTGCTGGGCCTGGTGCTGATGTGTCAAGTAATCCTCATTACCGTTTATCAACAGGGGGTAACCGCACTGATAATACTCAAGTAGTTATTTTGCGTGGTATTTTGGATAACAATAGTGCTGAAATAGAAGCCGCTATTGCTGCTTTATCACCTGTATTGGCGGAAGTGACAACCAGTGATGGCTTTTATAGTGACGGTAGCTTTTTACAGCATTATGATATTGCTTATAACGGTACTTACGGCAATGTGTTACTTAATGGCCTCGGTGCACAATTAGATTTGGTTGCGGGATCACCTTGGCAAGCTACTGATCCTGTGCTTAAAAATATTTATCCAATTATTTTTAAAAGTTACGCGCCATTATTAGAGCGTGGCACCATGATGGAGTTTGTGAACGGTCGTGCTATATCTCGGCCAACAGAGCAAGGTCATCAGGTTGGGCATTTAGTGATTGCTTCACTGTTACATTATCTTGATGGTGCTGATCCACAAACAAAATTGCGGTTACAAGATTTAATTAAAACTCAAATTATTCAAGATACTTCCCTCGACTTTTTTACCTCGATTAATCACGTTGGAAATTACCAAAAAGCAAAACTATTAGTGGCTGATTCCAGTATTAATGGTGAGCAACAGTTACAAGGTTTCTTTAACTATCCAGCGATGGACAGAGTTGTCTATCGTGGTAATGATTGGAGCTTTAGTTTAGCGATGCACTCAAGTCGGTTAGGTAATTTTGAGTGTATGAATAATGAAAACAAACAAGGATGGTTTACTGGCGATGGCATGGGCTATCTCTACAATGGTCAGCTTGATCATTATCAGAATTATTGGCCAGCAGTAAACCGTTACCGCTTAGAAGGGACAACCGTCGATAATCAATTGATGTCTGATTGTGGTGGTCAGCGAAATCAAATTCGAGGTGGTCGTCAAACACAAATGGATTGGGTTGGCTCGGTGCGTTTTGATGATATTGGTGCTGCTGGAATGATGTTTAGTAATTGGAGTAACACGTTAACAGCTAAAAAGTCATGGTTTATGTTTGAAGATGAGATCGTAATGTTAGGCTCTGATATTAAATCAACTATTCAAGCTGATATTACCACCACAGTAATGAATCGAAAGTTGGCTGATAGGGGAAGTAGTACGTTATATGTTAATGGTAAGCGTTGGCAACCGCAGTTAAATCAATTATTGAAATTACGAACATTAACCCTTAGTAATGATGAACTTGATGATAGTGATATTAGCTATGTATTTCTAAAGCCAACAACGGTTACTGTTGATCAACAGCTAAGGACAGGAGACTGGAGTGATATTGGAACGCGCAGTGGACAAGTGAGTGCTAACTTTGTTTCTGCTGAAATAGCGCAAACTTCGACAAATGATCACTATGCATACGTCGTTATGCCTAATGCTAATAAAGACGATGTTCAGGATTTTATTGATGAAATGCCAATTAAAGTTCGTCGTAATGATAATTTAGCCCATATTATCATTCATAAAGATGAAGAGGTAACAGCGGCTAACGTCTGGACAGAACAAGGCGTTATGATCACCAAGCAAATCACGGCATTTTCAAAAATGGCACTAATAATTGAAAAAGATGATCGTGAATTAGAGATTGCAGTTAGTGATCCATTACAGACGCAGACAACGTTACATATGAAGTTAACAAAGCCTGTTCAAGTTGAAAGTGATGCAGAGCAACGATTACAACTTGATAGTCAAGGTAACCTGATGATCAATGTAGAAGGATTAGTTGGTCAAAGCTACCACTTCGCGCTGAAAGTCGTCTCCGCTGATTAATTATTCTGTCATTAATATCGCCGTTGTTAAGTTGCAGATATTGCTACTTAGTAACGGCGTTTTTTTCGCTTACCATTTCATAAGATAAAAACACTTGCGTTATCTTTCATTTTTATTCGTTTGTGATCTTTGCCGCTTTAATCTTTCGTTTTCTTTCGTATTATGGGTTATCAGTATTTCGAAAGCATTTAAAAAGGTTAACTATGGCGCTGTCTTCATTTCATTCTCAACAAGCACGTTTCCATATGATGGCTAAGCCAACCAGTTACCGTTGTAACTTAAAATGTGATTATTGCTTCTATTTAGAAAAAGAAACGGTTGTGGGTAATGTCAATGATAATCGTTGTGGTTCTGCTGTAAGTGCTACAGATTCAAGCTCGACGATTTCAAGTAGTGATCAAATGTCAGATGCCACTCTTAAACGGTATGTTCGACATTATATTGCAAGTCAAAATAGTACTGATATCGACTTTTCGTGGCAGGGTGGTGAACCCACACTCGCTGGACTGGATTTTTACCGTAACGTGGTTAAATACCAAGCTCAATATGGCGTTGGTAAGAATATTACCAATAGTTTTCAAACTAATGCGGTTGCTATTAATCGCCAGTGGGCGCAATTTTTTGCCAAACATAAGTTTCTGATTGGTGTTTCAGTTGATGGAACACCAGAAGTACATGATAAATATCGTATTTCAGTCAACGGTAAACCAACTTTTGAGCGAGTTAAAAAAGCCATTGAATTACTTTTAGAATATAAAGTTGAATTTAATATTCTTACGGTTATCAATGATCAAAATTGGAACAAAGGCCGTGAGACTTACCGCTTTTTAACTTCATTAGGCGCCCGCCACTTACAGTTCATCCCTATTGTTGAAGTACAGACACAATATCAAGCCAATAGCAGCGGTCATTATTCACCCCAAAAAGATGCACCATTAACCCATTTTTCTGTGCCTGCAGAGGGTTATGGTCAGTTTATGAGTGAAGTGTTTGATGAGTGGTTACAGCACGATGTTGGCACTGTGTTTGTACGTATGTTTGACAGTATTTTAGCGACATGGCTTGGTTATCCAGCCTCTGTTTGTGTGCAATCAAAAGAATGTGGTCAAGCAATGGTAATAGAAGCCAATGGTGATATTTATTCATGTGATCACTATGTATATCCCGCTAATAAACTAGGCAATATTGCCACCACCGAACTGGTTAAGTTAGCTACCAGTAAACAACAACAGCGTTTTGGGAGTGCTAAATCGCAAAAGTTGACTCAACAATGTCAGCAATGTGAGGTTCATGGGTTGTGTTATGGCGGTTGCCCTAAGCATCGGCTAGTTAGTGTGGCGGGGGAAAAACATAAACAAAATTATCTGTGTGGTTCCTATAAGCAGATTTTCCGCCATACCGCACCTGCAATGCACATGATGAGTCAGGCGATTCAACAAGGTGGAACGGCAGCAGATGCTTTGCCTTACTTAGCACAATTACGCTCAGCATAACATTGATTATTAAATTGAATTTTAAGACGTATTGCTGTGTGTTACAGCAGTATATTACAAGGAGTATACAATGAATCTGTCCTCGACGAAGAAGACGGTAATTGCGAGTTTTGTGGCCGCGGCTTGCATGGCCTCTTCTGCTGTAGCAAATGCAGCCCCAACAACAGCCACAGCAAAACAACCCAATGTATTATTAGTGGTTATGGATGATTTGGGGACAGGTCAATTAGATTTTGCATTAGACAGTTTGAATAAAAAAACCTTAGCTGAACGGCCTGTGCCAGTTCGCTATCAAGGTGATTTTGATAAGATGGTCGATGCCGCTAAACGTGCGATGCCAACGGTGGCGAGTTTAGCGCAACAAGGCGTAAAAATGACCAATGCTTTTGTGGCTCATCCTGTTTGTGGTCCTTCGCGCGCGGGTATTTTTACCGGTCGTTACCCAACTAGCTTTGGCACTTACAGTAATGATGATGCACTTCAAGGTGTGCCATTAGATATCAAATTACTTCCCGCTCTATTTCAAGAAAATGGCTACAATACTGCCAATATTGGTAAGTGGCATAATTCAAAAATAAGCAGTAAAAATGCCGTTGCCGATAATAATAAAACTCGTGACTATCACGATAATCAGATCCCTGTAACACCAACAGAATATTCACCTGAGAATCGCGGTTTTGATTATTCCTACAGTTTTTACGCCTCTGGTGCCGCATTATGGAACTCACCTGCGATTTATCAAAATGGTAAAAATATTCCAGCACCGGGTTATTTAACCCATAACCTGACCAATGAAGCACTGCAATTTATTGAACAAAGTGGTGATAAGCCATTCTTTATTAACCTTGCCTTTAGTGTGCCGCATATTCCATTAGAAGAAGCGTCACCCGCGAAATATATGGAGCGTTTTAATACCGGTAATGTTGAAGCGGATAAATATTTTGCGGCGATCAATGCTGCTGATGAAGGGCTTGGACAAATTGTTGAATTGCTGAAGAAGAAGGGTGAATTAGACAATACATTGATTTTCTTCTTATCTGATAATGGCGCGGTACATGAATCACCGATGCCAATGAATGGTATGGATCGTGGCTATAAAGGCCAGATGTATAACGGTGGCGTGCGTGTACCGTTTGTGGCTTATTGGCCAAAGCATATTCCAGCGGGTGGCACCAATAATACCTTAATTTCAGCGTTAGATATTCTGCCAACGGCTCTAAGTGCTGCTGGGATTGCGATTCCAGAAGAGATGAAGGTTGACGGTAAAAATATTTTGCCTGTACTTGAAGGAAAAACAACACAGTCTCCACACCAATACATTTACTGGGCAGGCCCTGGCGCGAAACATTACAGTGAAGAAAATGATGCATTTTGGCATGGTTACTGGAAGTGGATCACTTATGAGTCAAATGACATTCCTAGCAATCCAAATCTAGAGAAGCTATCAAAAGGTTCATGGGCAATTCGTGATCAAGAATGGGCATTGTATTTCTATGATGATGGCTCCAATAAAGTGAAATTATTCAATGACAAGCTTGATCCAAGTGAATCAAAAGATCTTGCTCAGCAATATCCACAAAAAGTGAAGCAAATGAAACAAGCTTTTTATGAGTGGATCAAAGACAAGCCAAAACCAGTTGCATGGGGACAAGATCGTTACCAAGTGCTAACGGAATCAGCAAAAGGTTAATCACCCACTATCGCACTGCAATTATGTTGACGTTTATCAACATGGCTGTAGTGCGTTATTGTTCATGGAGGATAACAATGATACATGATACTCAAGCGGCTATTTCACTTTCTGAATCGGCGTTAAATACCCCCGCCGATGTTACAGAGCCATTACCTTATGTAGCAAAACAAATTCAAGCAACTGAACGCCCCGTTATTCCTTATGAGCATCCAACACCGGCAATGTATTTGACGTTATTTAAACAGCGACTTGTGCGTTTAAAAATGAAAGCGGCGACTTACTCTGATCATGATGCTGCAGTGGCGGCCTGTTTTACTAATGATGCGCTGAGTATTGAGAACAAATGCCAATATTTGGTGCGTTATGTTGCACAAGCGTTTGATCATTATGCGGTATGGGACTATAGCCATGCTTACTATCCGGGGCGTCCTAGCCAGCAAAGTGCACGTACCGATGCGATGGAAGGCACGAGTCGAGTGTTACCTACAATAGCTGCATGGGTCAGCCAGCATGGTTCGCAGCCGCTAGAGGGGCTAAATGGTCAGCTATTAGACCTTATTGCAATGTTACGTAATGCTTTTTTAGCAGGAACCGACCCTCAGCATGCGGGATATTGGGGGGAATTGCATGACTATGATCAGCGTATTTGTGAAAGTGCTGATTTAGCGTTAGCGCTATGGTTGAGTCGTGACCATGTTTGGCAACCAATGAACACGGCTGAGCAGACCCAAATTATTACGTGGTTTAAACAAGTTAACCATTGTCAAACGGTTGATAATAATTGGCACCTTTTTCCGTTGACGGTGCAATTTGTCATTAAGGCATTAACGGGTGAAGACACTATTGCACAGGATAAATACCAACGCATTAAAGCGTTTCATGTGGGTGATGGCTGGTTCCGTGATGGTGCGAAAGGGAATTATGATTATTACAACGCGTGGGGATTTCATTACTCACTCTATTGGCTCGATCAAATAGATTCAAGTTTTGATAGCGGATTTATTCATCAAGCTCTTGCGGATTTTGTCAGTCAATATCGCTATTTATTTACCGCAGAAGGCCTGCCTTTTTTTGGCCGCAGTGCCTGTTATCGTCTTGCCGCCACCGCACCTCTGATTATGGCTATAGATCAACACAGTGAAGCTATTACTGCTGGTGAAGCTCAACGCGCCTTTGCTACTAGTTTGGAATATTTTATTGGCCATGGTGCAATGCAACATGGCGCGCCAACACAAGGGCTGTTTGATGATGATACTCGATTAGTTGATAACTACAGTGGCCCAGCAAGCAGTTTCTGGTCATTGCGAGCATTGAATATTGCATTATTTTGTGGAGATCGATGTGGCTTGTGGCAAGCAGATCCACAACCATTACCCATTGAACAAAGTAATTTTAATGTGGAATTTAAGGCGATTAATGCACAAGTCATTGGCGTTTTCGAAACGAAAGAGGTGGTAGTGATATTTAAAAATGATTATATCACCGAACAAAATCCATTATCTCGTCGTTTAGAGACCCAATCAGCCCGTTCTTACTGGCTAGAAACTATTTTAGGACGAGCGGAAAGGCCGAAGAATAACTTATTGCGTAAAGGCATTACCTGTTATTCATCCAAAATGTCTCATTTCTTTTGATTTCATTTTGTTATTTATTTTCGATTTGAAAGTGTTTATGTGATTCAGATCTTTTTATTTGTTTTTGTTTTCGAATATCATCTAAATCGAAAGTTAACGGAAGGTTTGGGGTTTTTATGTTTTTGGTTTCTTCGCGTGAAATGCTGTTGAAAGCGCAGCTAGGCGGTTATGCCGTTCCTGCTTTTAATATTCATAATCTTGAGACAATTCAAGTTGTACTTGAAACAGCGGCTGAGATGCGTTCTCCCGTTATTCTTGCTGGCACGCCTGGAACTTATTCTTACGCGGGCACTGATTATTTGGTGGGTATTTGTCTTAAAGCGGCAAATATTTATCAAACGCCAATTGCGCTACATATGGATCATCATGAGTCGTTCAGTGATATTCGTACTAAAGTAGAAGCAGGTATTAAATCAGCGATGATTGATGGTTCGCATCATAGCTTTGAAGGCAATATTGATCTCACCCGTAAAGTCGTGCAATTTTGTCATGGTTGGGATTGTTCTGTTGAAGCAGAGCTAGGTCGTTTAGGTGGCCAGGAAGATGATCTTATTGTTGAAGATAAAGATGCACTTTACACCGATCCTGATGCTGCGGTTGAATTTATTAATGCGACAGGCATTGATTCATTAGCGATTGCTATTGGTACTGCTCACGGTATGTATAAAGAGCAACCGCGATTAGATTTTGATCGTCTTGGCATTATTCGTAGTAAAACGGATACACCATTAGTGCTTCATGGCGCTTCAGGTGTGCCAGATGCTGATGTACGTCGTTGTATCGAACTCGGTATTACGAAGGTGAATGTTGCGACTGAACTTAAAATCGCCTTTGCTGATGCTGTAAAACAATACTTTATTGAGCACCCTGAAGCGAATGACCCACGTCATTATATTATTCCGGGTAAAGCAGCAATGAAGAAAATTATTCAAGATAAAATTCGCGTATGTGGTAGCGAAGGAAAAGCGTAATTAGCCACAGACTATAACCTCTCGCCAGGGATGACACAATGTAATGCCATTTCCCCCTTAAGCTGATCAGCTTTATTTGGCATTACATTTATAACTTTGAGTGATGATGTTTTTTGGCCATGATTGATTTTCATATCTCATCGTCATGGCCTTTTTTCTGATAGCGAATAATGGTTAATAGGTGAGGAAAAATGACATTTCCAACTTCAGCAATAAAGCGCAATATTGCCATTTTAGGTGAGTGCATGATTGAGCTGAGTGGTGCGCCTTTTGCAACTCAGCAACAAAGTTTCGGTGGCGATACGCTTAATACTGCGATTTATCTTTCTCGATTGCTTCCTCAAAGTTCCCCTAGTTATGTCACCGCATTAGGCATTGATAATTATAGTAACGCCATGATTGATGCATGGCAGCATGAAGGCATTGATTGCCGTTTTGTGATGCGTGAGCGCGATAAATTACCCGGCATGTACGCCATTGAAATTGATGCCGAAGGAGAGCGTAGCTTTCATTATTGGCGCAATGATTCCGCTGCACGCTATATGTGTGAACATGCTCAGTTTTCGCAGATTATGGCACAATTAAAAGACTATGATTTGATCTACCTCTCAGGGATCTCTTTGGCTATTTTGCCTGAACATGGCAAAATTAAGCTCGTTGAAGCCCTTGAAAAATTAAAAGCTTCAGGTTGTAAAATTGCGGTTGATTCAAATTATCGGCCACGATTATGGAATGGTGTGACCCATGCAAAAACATGGTTATCAGAATTGTATCGCTTGGCTGATATTGCGTTAGTTACCGCTGATGATGAAGATTTATTACGAGGCGAACTGGATACTCCCGCAGACATTATTGCTGATCGCTTGCACCGTTTAGGGGTTAGCCAAGTGGTAGTGAAGTTAGGCAGTAAAGGCGCGATGTGGTCACAAGCAGGTCAAAAAGGTTTGGTTGATGGTAATAAAATTGATGCTGTCATCGATACAACAGCCGCAGGGGATTCTTTTAATGCTGCTTATTTAGCGGCATGGGCCAAAGGTATGCCAATGATTGCTTGCTGTCAGTGGGGAAATAATCTTGCCGCTCAAGTAATTCAGCATCGCGGTGCCGTTATTCCTCTGCAATGTACCCAATATTTAACGGATTTAATGAGTAGTAATTATGATGACAAATGAATGGATTGATCGTTTGCGTGCATTGCGAGTTATGCCTGTCATTCAAATTGAACATGCAGCAGATGCTGTGCCTCTTGCTAAAATATTAGTTGAAAATGGTTTGCCTGCTGCTGAAATTACCTTTCGTACCGCAGCTGCCGCGGAATCTATTCGCTTAATTCGCGCTGCTTATCCTGAGATAGTGTTATGTGCAGGCACTGTTTTAACGGTTGAACAAGTTAATGCAGCTATTGAGGCGGGGGCTGATTTTGTTATTAGCCCTGGGTTTAATCCAACCACGGTGAAATATTGCCTAGCCAATAATATCAAAATGATCCCTGGGGTGAATAATCCAAGCTTGGTTGAGCAAGCATTAGAATTAGGTGTGAGCGCACTGAAGTTCTTTCCTGCTGAAGCTTCTGGTGGTGTGAACATGCTTAAATCATTAGTTGGGCCTTATAGTCAGGTTCAGTTAATGCCAACGGGCGGTGTGACACCGCTTAATTTGGGTGAGTATTTAGCTATTCCACAAGTAATCGCTTGTGGTGGAACATGGATTGCACCAACCAAGGCAATTACTAATCATGACTGGGAGCTGATTGCCGGTAATGTACGTGAAGTGTGTGCAATGATTGCTCAGCTGAAGGCATAGGGATTGATGATGGCAGAAGTAAAACACGTGGCAGTACTGCTTGCTGATGGTTTTGAAGAAGGCGAAGCGGTGGTTTTTATCGATATTATGCGCCGTTTGGATATTAAAGTGGATGTATTATCTTGCATGAAAACCACAGCGCTTAATACTTACTTTGAAACTAAAATCAGCGCCGATTATGTGTTAACAGATAAATTTGATAAGACTTATGATGCGGTTATGATGCCTGGTGGACCACAAGGAACTGATAATTTATCCGCTAACGCCAATGTTATTGCTTTTTTAAAGCGTCATATTGAAGCCAATAAGTATATTTGTGCATTATGCTCATCTGGCGCCAAAGTACTTGCTGCGCATCATTTATTACAAGGTCGTACATATACTACCGGTGATAAGTTGGCGGAAAAGTTTGATGATGGTGAGTTTATTAAACAGAAAGTGGTTGTTGATGGGCAGTTTATTACGGGGCGTGGTTTGGGGGTGAGTTTTGAATTTGCTTTTACAGTGGCACGTTATTTATTAGCTGATAACCATGAAAAAGTTGATTGGCAAGCAAACCATATCTATTTTGATCACTGGCCGTTAAATAACGCATAGTACTATAGTGATAATTATAGAGAGAAAGTAGTAAGCCTAGTTAAGTTAAATAACTAGGCTTTTATATATTTAGCGGAAACTTTTTAAATAACCATCTGATAATAAATTTATTAAAGATAGGTCACAATTGAAGGGGCATATATTAATGTGCTTTTAATTGACGAATTATCTCTGTCGCAACAGCCTGTGCTGATGCTGGATTTTGGCCGGTGATAAGATTGCCATCGACTACAATATAGCTCTGCCAATCAGGGCCCTGGCTATAATGTGCCCCTTGGCTAGTTAACATATCTTCCAGCAAAAAAGGAACCACAGTACTTAATCCAACCGCGTCTTCTTCACTATTACTAAAACCTGTGACATTTTTACCCGCGATAAGTGGGCTGCCATCAGCATTTTTAGGTGCTTTTAATGCTGCGGGGCCATGACAAACAAGGCCTGTTGGTTTGTGGTGTTGATAACTTGATTCAATAATATGTTTTGATGCAGCATTTTGCGATAAATCCCATAATGGTCCATGTCCACCAGGATAAAATACAGCGTCATAATCAGTTGGAACGATAGTTGATAAGAGTAAGGTGTTGGCTAACTGTTTGATTGCATTTGAATCATTTTTAAATCTAATAACTGATTCTGTTTGCATCTCTGCGGTATCACTTTTGGGATCGATAGGCACTTGTCCACCTAAAGGCGAGGCAAGAGTCACTGTATCGCTATTATCTTTAAATAGATAAAAAGGGACGGTAAATTCATCTAACCATAGGCCTGTTTTTGCTGTGGTTGTACCTAAATTTTGATGAGATGTTAATACGATTAAGATATTCATATTAGTTTAAGCCCTCGTTTAATCATTGAGATTAAAAATACATAATTTAATGCCTGTATTAGTTATAGGCTTAAATAATGTGGCTCACAAGCGTAATAATTACTCTTTTTATCAATATTATATCTAAGGAAAAATAATAAATAATGGCTTGAACATTAGCATTATTATAATTGTAGTGCAGTCAATGTTTTTAATCGTAGATATTATTAAGGGGATAAACAAAAAGGCCACTAAAGTGACCTTTTTGTGAAGAAATGAAAGACTATAATTAGTCAGCCATTTCCGCATTGTGGTAAACGTTTTGTACGTCATCACAATCGTTTAGTGCATCAAGGAATTTTTCAAACATTGCAATGTCGTCACCAGCCAATTCAGTCATTGTCTGTGGTACGAAAGCAATTTCTTCTGAATCAATGATAACGTCAGCCATTGTTGCAGCAAGTGCGTTTTTCACTTTAAAGAATTCAGTGTGTGGAGCGTAAACAGTGATCTCGCCATCTTCACAAGTGATGTCAGTAACGTCTACGTCTTCCATCATTAGATTTTCAAGAACAACTTCTTCGTCAGTACCTTTAAATTCAAACACAGCTTGGTGTTCAAACATGTGGCCAACAGTGCCTGGGCTACCGATTTTTGCATTGTTTTTAACGAATGCTTGACGAACGTCCATGAAAGTACGGTTGTTGTTGTCTGTTAGACAGTCAACGATAACCATGCAGTTGCCTGGGCCAAAACCTTCGTAACGTGCAGTTGAGTAATCTTCACCGCCGCCGCCTTTTGCTTTATCAATTGCTTTTTCAATAACGTGGCTTGGTACCTGATCTTTTTTCGCTTTTTCGATAAGACGACGAAGCGCTAGGTTACTATCAGGATCCGGACTACCGTTCTTAGCACAAACGTAGATCTCTTTACCATACTTTGAGTAAACCTTGATCTTAGCGCCTTGGGTTTTTGCCATAGACAATTTGCGTACTTCGAACTTTCTTCCCATGAGGAATCACTCTCTTTTACTGTTTTAAACGGTCAATTATGCAAATATTTTACCAGCCCCCCTTTATTCTGGCTAGCTAGATCTGTATTTATGCTAAGTAAAGACGTTTTTTTTATTTTTACGTTGAAATATTAAACCAACTTAAAAAAGAGTAATCGGAATACTTATTTTTGGAGCTAAAGATTTCAAATATAGTTTAATTTCTCGTAAGGTAATAAAACAAAGCAAATAAATCCTATATTTTCTTACAATATAAGAATTCCTCTTGTTGTTCGCGCTATAATTGGTTACAAATAATCATCACACAAATTAGAGATAACTTACCTGTGACTCATTCACTAAGCGCTAATGAAAAATTGTTACAAGTGCTGGTTCATATTGCGGCGTCAAATGTACCGCTTCAAGCACAGCAACTCAGTACCGAAATGGAAATGCCGATAAGTAGTTTATATCGCTATTTAGCGTTGCTTCGTGATTGGAATTTAATTGAAGAGAATCATGGGCGTAATACTTATAGTGCGGGTCCTGCTGCGTTACAACTGCAACGTAATTTTGAAATGAATTCACCGTTACCTGATGGCGTAAGACCGATTTTAAAACGATTACAACAGCAAACCGGTGAAATGTCAGCGTATATGGTTGCTGTCGGTTTTAATGCACTTTGTGTTGATAGTATTGATAGTCCTTATGCGTTGCGTTGTAGTTATGAAAAAGGCCAAAGCCAGCCATTGATTCGTGGTGCATCAGCTAAAGTTATTTTGGCTTACTTACCGTTAGCTCGCCAATTAACGATTTTAGAGCATTATGATATTACCGAACAAACACAGATAGATACGTGGATTGCTGAATTAGATCTTATTAAACAAGATGGTTTTGCAATCAGTACATCCGAAATTGATGCGGGTGTTTCTGGTGTGAGTGCACCGGTATTTGTTGGTAATAAAGTTGTCGGTGCGGTTAGTGTTATGGCGCCAGCAGAGCGTATAAATAGCCGTAAAAATAAAATTGTAATGAGTGTATTACAAGCAGCAAGAGCATTACCACCACAACACTAGCCTGTGTTGTTTGTGCAATGAAAGAGAGGGAAGATTGGCGTATGTTAGTTGATCAATTAAAAAAGTTATTTAAAAATGAGCCTCAAAAACCGATGGCATACCATCGTAAACATACGCTCATCAGCCCTTATGTCCAGCAATACCAGCCTGGTATTATGCTTGTTGGTGTCATTTCTGATCTGAGTCTTGATTGGGGACGTGGCTTACAAGGCGCGAAAGAAGGTCCTGCAAGTATTCGACGGATATTGCCTTACACCCATGCTCAAACAAAATTACCTTTTTATGATGCGGGTGATATAGAACAAAACAATAATGATCATAGTTTTGCTGCCGTTAGCCAACGACAGCACCAATTATTATTACGTTGCTTACGTGATGGTCATTTTCCTGTTGTGCTCGGTGGTGGGCATGAAATCTCTATTGCTAGTTATCAAGCACTGTCTGATTTCAGTACCGAAGTAAAATCAGCCCCCGTGATGATTACTGAAGATCAGCAACCACAATTGTTACCGCAACGAGTGGGCGTGATTAATTTTGATGCGCATTTTGAACTAAGACCATCATTATCGTTACGGGCGGGATCTGCGTTTCATGCTGCATGGTGTTATAGCAAAGAACAACAGCGCAGTTTTGATTTTCTTGGTCTTGGTATTTGTGATCATGCTAATTCACAAGCAATGTTTAAATTGGCAGAAGATCTCGGTTGTCAGTGGCTACTTGATAATCAAATGACGACGCGTAATAAAAAACATGTTCAAGCACAATTAGATAGCTTTATTGATAGTGTTGATTGTATTCAATTGAGTATCGATCTTGATGTATTTTCTTCCTCGATTGCTCCTGGTGCGAATATGACGCGTATGCATGGTGTTAGCTTATCAATGGTGGAGTGGGCGATTAAATATATTATGGCGAGTGGCAAAGTTAAAATTGTTGATATTGCAGAGTTGAATCCAGAATATGATTACGATAATCAGACTGCAAAATTGGCGACTAAACTGATTCAAACCATTGTTCATTTTGTTTAACGCATTTTTATATATGAGTAACAGCATGAAAATGATGATTTTATGATCATAAAGATGCTCTTTTGATGGCTTTGGTTGAATAGTAATACAAAAGTCATTAATTATAATGTTTTTATAAAAAAAGCCTTTACAGCCACCGTGATGATAGGTATTATTCGCGGCATTGGAGAGATGGCTGAGCGGTTGAAAGCACTGGTCTTGAAAACCAGCATACGTTTATAGCGTATCTAGGGTTCAAATCCCTATCTCTCCGCCACATTCTAGAAATTTGATTTAATCGAGTTTCATACAGAATTGGAGCGGTAGTTCAGTTGGTTAGAATACCGGCCTGTCACGCCGGGGGTCGCGGGTTCGAGTCCCGTCCGCTCCGCCAACACAACGAATCCTCGTCAGAAATGACGGGGATTTTTTGCATCTGGAGTTTCAAAATCTAGATAATAAATGTTAGATGCGATAAATGACGGCATAAGTGTCAATATCGGCCTGTCACGCTGGAGGGCGCGCTGATTTTCGGAATGGCAAGTCCCGTCCGCTTCACAACACAACGAATCCTCGTCAGAAATGTGAGGATTTTTTGCATCTGGAGTTTCAAAATCTAGATAATAAATGTTAGATGCGATAAATGACGGCATAAGTGTCAATATCGGCCTGTCACGCTGGGGGGCGCGCTGATTTTCGGAATAGCAAGTTCACGTCCGCTTCACAACACAACGAATCCTCGTCAGAAATGTGAGGATTTTTTGCGTTTTGAGTTTCAAAACTTAGATAATAAATGTTAGATGTGATGGCATAAGTGTCAATAATCGGCCTGTCATGCTGGGGGGCGCGCTGATTTTCGGAATGGCAAGTTCACGTCCGCTTCACAACACAACGAATCCTCGTCAGAAATGTGAGGATTTTTTGCATCTATTCTATGCTAAATGATTGTGGGTTATTATCCGTCATCTCGGAAGAGAGGTACGAACTATCCGTGATCTATTCATCACGTGTTTGAGCATTAAAGACGGCAGTGAACATACGTTAAAACTCAACGAAAACAGTCACTTTACTACACGTGGGAAGTAGATTCCCTATCTCGTTCGTAACCTTACTGTAGGGAATGACGGGGGGTTGTTCGTCACCTCGCTGTCGAGAATGATATAAGGTTAGTTAGTCGCGAATCAAACAACTACTTATTCACCGCTAAATACGCACCTGCCGCGATCATAATGCTACCTGCTGTTTTATTTAATCGTTGCTGTGCGATGGGTGTCTTAATCACTTTAGCTAATCGTGAAGCGCCATAAGCAACTAACATAATGGCTGACATCAAGGCAATGGATGACAAAACAGAAATTAGGATGATATCAGTGCTGTTTAAACGGGTTAAATCAATAAACGTCGGTAAAAAAGACACATAAAACAAAATAACTTTTGGATTAGAGGCTGAAATCAAAAAGCCATGACCAAAACTGGCTAAAGGTGCTTGCTGTGGCTGTTGCTCAGTATCTGATTGTTGGTTTTGTGATAAAGCCGTCAACATTTTATAGCCGAGGTAAATTAAATAACCTGCGCCTAAATAACGAATAATCACAAACACTTCTGACCAATTGTCAGCGATAGTCGCTAAACCAAAGCAGGCTAATTGCAAATAGAGCAGATCACTTGCCACCATTCCTAATGCCATCATGATGCATTGACGAGGACCTTCGACTATCGCTTTGGCGAGAATAGCAAATACACCAGGGCCGGGAGCAATGGCAAAAATAAAAATAGCAAAAAAGAAGGCAATTGCAGCTTCTAGTGACATCATATCATCCTTGTAAATGAATCTTTTTCGCATGCTATCATGCTAACAATGTTTTGCCTTTAAATTTTCATACATCAATGACAATATTGTTCATTTTTGTATAACTTATTGTATTTATATGTTTTTATTTGTTGGCTACCGCTGATTTATGATAATAATTATTATTGTTAATTTGAACGTGATAATTAAAGTACTCCTTTTTGCTTTTTTAATAATCAAACAACACATAAAACATGGTTTTTTGGAGCGATTAGTTTCAGAATGTCGAGCTTATTGCATTAGCAAATCTTAAGAGTATCACTGCGTGGTTCTCTGTCTATTAAGTCTTCAGAGGGAAAAGTTCTTGGATAAGCCTAAAATTATATGTGTAGAAGGTAATATTGGTGCTGGTAAATCGACCTTACTCCCTCAATTAGCTGTCGCCTTAAATGCAACTGCCATTTTAGAACCAGTAGATTCTGATCCTGAATTTCAACATTTATTAGGTGAATTTACTTGTGATCCATTTAACGTCGAGGCTCGCAGTAATTTTCAGTGCTACATCACGGCTCAACGTGCTGAACTTTTGAATAATTTGAATCCTCAAGGTGTCTATATTATTGAGCGTTCTTTACTTAGTGATTTAGTCTTTACTCATGCTTGTATTGCTAATTACAACAGCACGGCTGAAGATATTGCTAAGCATATGGCGTGCTATCAGCATTTGATCAGTCAAATCAATCAATACCCAACCATTGATTATTGTATTTATTTAAAAACCGATCCTGAAGTGGCTTATAGCCGTATGCGTCAGCGTGGACGTGCAGAGGAAATGGGATTAGATATTGGTTATATTAGTGATATTGATGCATTTCATGATGCTGTATTACCACAAGCATGTCGTAAGATGGGAACGACGTTAATTCATATTGATTGGAATACACCACTTGCTGTTGCTGATCTATTACCACAATTGAATGCTGCTGGTTTAGATATGAACTAATGTCACTGAGTAGTGATATAACACCAGAGAGGCTACAGTTAACTATTAACTGTAGCCTTTTTTGTGATTAGCTTTTTAGCATCTGCCAATATTTTTGGTAAATATTAACAGCGTCACCTACATCATCAGTGAACTCACCGTGATCAACTTGTGCGTCAGTTGGGAAAATCATCGGGTCATTTTGTAATTCAGTCGGTAAAAACTGTTTGGCTTGTTTGTTTGGGGCAGGGAAGCCTAGCTCTTCAACAATTTTTGCCTGATTTTCAGGACGCATAAAGAAGTCGATAAATTTAAATGCGAGATCTTTATGCTGACTACCTTTAGGGACGATAAAGTTATCCATCCATAAAATAGCGCCTTCGGTTGGATAAACAAATTTAAGCTCTGGCATTTCTTTTTGTGCCATAAAAGCATTACCGTTCCATTGCATTCCTACCATTGCTTCCCCGGTAACATAAGGAACATGAGGAGCATCAGAATTATAAACGACAACGTTTGAGCGTAATTGACGTAATTTCTCGTAAGCTTGCTTAATTTCTGCTTCATTGGTGCTATTAATACTATGACCTTGTGCTCGCAGTGCCATACCGAACACATCTCGAACATCATCAAGTAACATCACTTGTTGTTTGAAATTGGTGTTCCATAAATCTTTCCAGCTCGTTACCTGATCGGATGTGATCACTTCTGCATTATAGCTAATTCCCGTGACGCCCCATACATAAGGTAAAGAGTAATCATTATTAGGATCAAATGGTTGTTTCATTAGACCAGAATAAATGTCATTTAAGTGATGCATTTTGCTTTTATCTATCTTTGCAAGCATGCCTTCACGCGCCATTTTCTCAATAAAATACGTCGATGCAAATGCAACATCATAGCCTTTACTATCAAGTAGCTTAAGCTTGGTGTACATCGATTCATTATTATCAAACGTAGAGTAATTGACGGTGACATCATATTCTTTTTCAAAGGCTTTGATTACATCTGTTGGCATATACTCAGCCCAGTTGTAAACGTTAAGCACATCATTTGCTGCCGAAACATTAAATGCTGAAAGTGCGAATGCTAGTGTGGTCACCCCTTTGAATATTTTCTTCATGTTATTAATTCCTAATTGACCAGGTAAGTCAGATCTGAGCGCGGATATTAGACAGAAGTTTGTTTGTGTCAAAAACAATCAAGCTAAATTATGAACTAAGTCACAGTAATAAATTGCTTGTGAAGCATCAAGACTCGTGACATTATCCGCGCGATTTTTAACCTGTATTTTTTTTGTGGGCAATTGGAATGTCAATCAACAGTCAATATATCGATAGTTACTACCAAGCAACCGTTAATGCGTTACCTGAACAACCCCTACTAGATCAAGCAATTGAAGCTGATGTATGTATTATTGGTGGTGGTATGACAGGATTAAACGCCGCGATTGAATTACGTCAGAAAGGATTCTCTGTTGTGGTGCTTGAATCACAACGCTTAGCATGGGGAGGGTCTGGGCGTAATGGAGGTCAGTGTTTAGTGGGTTATTGCCTAGGGTTACGTGAAGTTGATGAAACATACGGACCTGAGTGGGGTAAACAACTGTGGGATCTCTCTTGTGAAGCGGTTGATATTGCTCGTGATCGCATCGAGAAATTTAATATTGATTGTGATTTTCAACAGGGTTATATCGAACTGGCGTTGAAGAAAAGCCAAGAAACAGAACTAAAATCTTGGTATGACTTAAAACAGAGCCGTTATGATTATCCAAGTGCTAGCTGGTGGGACAAAGATAAAGTCAATCAAGTGGCACACACTGAGCGTTATTTAGGTGGCTTATATGATTCAAACAGTGCTCACATGCACCCATTGAATTACACCTTAGGTTTAGCACAAGCAGCGTTAAGCTTAGGTGCGACTATTTTTGAGAATACGCCAGCAATAAAATTGGACAAAGGCAATCCGCATATTATCCATACGCCAAAAGGTCAGGTTAAAGCCAAACAAGTTTTATTAGCTTGTAATGCGTATCTTGAAGGATTACATCGTAAAGCACAAAGCGTTGTACTGCCTGTTGTATCTTACATTGGTGTGACAGAGCAATTGGGCGATCGTCAACCTATCAGTAATATGATGGCAATGTCAGATTTAAATAACAGCCTTGATTATTACCGCCCAACACCGGATGGTCGTATTTTGTTTGGTGGTGTCAATCATCCATTCAACGGCGAGTACAGTGATTCAAGTGAGCGTTTACGCCAGCGCATGATTACTGTTTTTCCACAACTTGCTGACGTGAAGATGGAATACCATTGGGGCGGATTGTTTGCAGTTACTCGTTCTTATATGCCGCAAATCGATCATCTAGGCAATGATATCTATGTTGCTCATGGCTATACTGGTCACGGTGTAGGATTAACTAATATTGCAGGTAAGGTTGTTGCTGAAGCAATGGCAGGTACTGCTGAGCGCTTTGATGTGTTCGCTAAAATTAAACATGGTTGGATTCCAACCCCTGAAGTTTTACGCAAACCGGCACTAGCAATGGCTATCTGGAAAGCACGATTAGAAGACTCACTGGGTAAATGATTAAAATTTAGTTGCAATAAAATACAAAAAAGTAAGTTTATTTGCTATCTTGGTGCGGTTAATAGTGAATTATTTGCTTATTTAAACCAATCAGAGAGAGTCTTATGATCGAGCGTCAAGAAACAAAAGCCCGTATGAGTCGTGTTGTTAAGCACAATGGTACTATTTATCTTTGTGGTCAGGTTTGTTCTGATGCAACTAAAGACATTACCGAGCAGACACAGACGATGCTTGATAAAGTTGAAGTGTTGCTTGAACAAGCGGGCAGTGATAAAGAGCATATGTTATCAGCGACTATTTATATTAAAGATATGAGTTTGTTCGCTGAGATGAATGCGGTGTGGGACAATTGGGTACCTGCCGGCTATGCTCCTGCTCGTGCATGTGTTGAAGCAAGCATGGCACGTGATGTTTTATTAGTTGAAATCTCTGTGATTGCAGCTGAAAAATAAAATCATACCGAGTTATATTTATTAAGGTCGACAGTGTGTCGACCTTTTTTTATGTGTAAATAAATGATAAAGAGCCATTTTAGTATAAAAAACATTCGGTTGATCTTTTAAATTAAACTTTAGCTTTACACCATTCATTAACCTCGTTATCATGCGCGGCATTGGAGAGATGGCTGAGCGGTTGAAAGCACTGGTCTTGAAAACCAGCATACGTTTATAGCGTATCTAGGGTTCAAATCCCTATCTCTCCGCCATATTCTAGAAATTTGATTTAATCGAATTTCATACAGAATTGGAGCGGTAGTTCAGTTGGTTAGAATACCGGCCTGTCACGCCGGGGGTCGCGGGTTCGAGTCCCGTCCGCTCCGCCAACACAACGAATCCTCGTCAGAAATGACGGGGATTTTTTGCATCTAATGTATCTAAATTCTAATCAATAGAACGTAATATCCCTTTGCTTATGATTGCGACCCGTCACGCTAGGGGGGCGCGCTGATTTTTGGAATGGCAAGCTCACGTCCGCTTCACAACACAACGAATCCTCGTCAGAAATGTGAGGATTTTTTGCATCTAATGTATCTAAATTCTAATCAATAGAACGTAATATCCCTTTGCTTATGATTGCGACCCGTCACGCAGGGGGAAGCGCTGATTTTTGGAATGGCAAGTTCACGTCCGATTCACAACACAACGAATCCTCGTCAGAAATGTGAGGATTTTTGTATGTAGAATAATCGGATTTTAGGCAATGATACAAATTGCTTATTTTTTATATTTACAGTAGATCTGTCTCTGTTGCGGTTATCTTGCTCTTCTAATATTTAATTTATTTATATAATATATTGATAAAAAATAATATAATAAGAGATGTTGTTTGTATTTGAATTAATACACAGTTAGATGAATTATATTATAAGACTATAATTTTTAATTGAATTAATATTGTATAACTTATCTGAGTTGCTGTGATAAGTGAAAATTATTCTATGTTTTCATGAATAAGAGTAATATAGTAGTTTTATTATATTAATAACAATTATATAAACAATTAATTTTTTTGTTATATATGAAAGAATTACTTATTATTAAGTTAAACATATAAAATTGAATTATATTATTTGTTTGTTTTATCTTGGTATAATTTATATAATAAATTATAGTCAATTTTTATATTTTAAAAATCCCCAAGGATAATCAATGATTCAACGAGTTATAGCATACGTTTATAAGAGAACCTTATTTAGAGTTTATCGTTCTTATGTAAATGATAAACATAAGAAAAAGCTAACGAATGAAAATTTTAGTATTATTTCCAATAACTGTATTGGTGGTATTACTTGTAGCGATTTAGATCAACCATTTAACTCACCTACTGTTGATTGTTTCTTTTATTCTAGCTGTTATATTAAATTTTGCCAGAATCTAAAATACTATTTTTCACAAGAACTTGTTGAGGTTCCTGAATCAAAGTATGCGGGTAAATGTAACTATGTTGTTGCGCATCTAGATGATATTGAAATTCACTTTATCCATGATCAAGATTTTTCATTAGCAAAAGAAAAGTGGGATCGCCGTAAGCAACGTGTTAACTTTGATAACTTATTCTTTACTATGTCTGATCGTGATCTATGCGATGAGAGCGATGTTGATGCTTTTTTGAATATAGATAAAGATCGTGCAATTTTCTTCTCAGCACAAAACCGTTCAAATGCGAATAACTTTATTTATTGTTATGATGAAAAAGGTGAAATTACAACACCTCTTTTTGCTATGTATCGTACTTTTGAAAAATATTTTAATATGGTTGAATGGCTTAATACGGGAAGTGTTAAAGCTGGTGAAAAATAACATAATATATAATAAGTACTAAATCTATTATTAGATTTAGTACTTAAATTTAAAAATACTATTTATTATTGCCATTTTATTAGTTGTTTATTATTCCAATTATCATCAAGTGTTGCATAGTGTTGTTCTAATACATGACGCTTTATTTTTAATGTTGGTGTTAAAATACCATTATCAATACTCCATGGTTCTTTGATCATCAATACACCTTTTATTTTTTGATGTGATTCAAGCTCAGTATTAATTTTTTCAATAATCGATTGGAGTTTTTTCTCATAACGCGATTGATCAAATTGAGTATAATTGTGGGCGATAGCTAATAAAATAGGTGCGGCCATTCCCGATCCAATTAAACAGACCATCTCAAAATTACCTAAATCCATTAAACGTTTTTCAATAGGGACCGGTGAAACAAATTTGCCTTTCGCTGTTTTAAATGTGTCTTTTTTACGACCTTGAATCGTTAAATAACCATCGCTGTCTACATCGCCGATATCACCAGTATATAACCAGCCGTCATTGTCAAAACTTTCTTGGGTTGCTTGTGGATTGTTATAGTAACCACTAAATAAGCCTTTACTACGAACTAAAATCTCTTTATCTGCTGCAATTTTTAATTCAATACCGGGACCTGCACGACCGACAGTACCAATTTTATCACTACGATAAGGATGATTAAGGGTGCTATAAGCAAATGATTCGGTCATTCCCCATGCTTCGGTAATATTAAGTCCAATACTTTCATACCAAGATAATAAGCCAGCAGATACGGGAGCAGAACCACAGCCGAGCACCCGTGCTTGATCGAGTCCTAATCCTTGCGCTAATTTACGTTTAATGAATGTCGAGATGAATGGGATTTTAAGTAGAATATTTAATTTAGGTTGTGGCAGTTTATCTTGGATCCGTTGTTGGAATAAGGTCCATAAACGAGGTACAGATACAAATATAGTCGGTTTGTGCATTTTTACATCGTCGATAAATGTATCGAGAGATTCAGGAAATGCGACCTGTAACCCTGACATAATTGAAGAGCCAAAGATATACACACGTTCGGTTATGTGTGCTAGTGGCAAGTAAGAAAATAGGCGTTCATTACTTTCTAAACCAATATGTTCAATAATTTTGTGTGATGACCATACAAATGCACCATAAGTTAACATTGCACCTTTAGGCATGCCTGATGTGCCTGAAGTGTAAACAATCGACATTAAATCTGTATCATGATGTGTTCGGCGTTCAGTCGTTGGTGAATATTGTTCAATAAGGTCATCGAATTGATACTGACATGTCGGTGTGCCAGGGTAAGAAAAGGCAATTGTTGGTAGGCTAGCGTGGTTAGTTATGACGTTATTGATAACGGTTGGGCTGTCTAATTTTCCTATAATGACTAACGCTGCATCACTATGATCAATACAATGAGTAATGGTGTCAGCCCCCGCGGTAGGAAAGATAGGGACACTAACATAACCACCTAACATCATGGCTAGATCACAAATAAACCACTCGGCACAATTTTTAGAAATCAGCGCAATACGATCACCGGGCTGAATGCCCAGTTGCTGAAATGCAGTAACAAGCCGTAGTGCTTTATCAGCAACACTTGCGTAAGTGTAATTTACAAATTTACGATTAATAATTTGCTTTAAATAAACATCGTCAGGACGCTCATTGGCCCATTTGATGATCATATCAGCAGGTGTTTGCAATTGAGCCATAAGCACTCCGATTGATAAATGGACCGAAATTCACTGTGTTGCCATAATGTTAAATTTAAGCTGTTATATTTACTATAGTCAAGAGTGTATATACTAGTTAATTAGTATTATATAGCCTTGTAATAAGAGAGATTAAAGCTAAGGTTATGAATAATAATGTTTTATTTTTTTAGTGAATGTATAAATAACTGGGCATGAGACTTACTCAATTTAGGTGTCTTATGTGACATGGATAAATTGAGTAAGGATATTAAGAAGAGAACAATGGTAATTAAGCGGAAATATAACCTTGGGCTTGGGTATATAATTGTTGATATAACGCTGTATTCTTATCTTGAGTATGACAAATAGATAATAAATCCTCAATAAAATAGCCAACAGCTCGCCACTCAATAGCGGCAATTTTTTGTTGTTGTTCTGAGGATAAATCATCATAAATAGATGCAGCCCCAAAATCACCCACTAAAATATTAGCATTATCGTCAACTAATACGTTATGTGTGTAAATATCACCATGAGCCACGCCTTGTGTCTGCATATGGCTAATTACATCGACCATTTGTACAATAATTTTCATGATTGCTTCAATTGACAGTGTAAATTCAGTTGGAAATGTATCGCGAGTGCATGTAGTTAAAGTAGGTGGTAATCCAAGATTATGATAATGGGCTGGAATTAATGGCATTATCAATGCGAGATAATCGGGTTCGCTAACTTGAGCTAATGATGCCACTAAATTGGGGTGTGAGCCCGTTTTTAAACATGCATTTAATTCATCTTGCGGGTAACCATCTGAAGTGACTTGGCCTTTAAATACTTTAACCGCAATGTCGTTATCTAGTTGATGTGGGTTAGATCGCCATTGAGCTAAAGAGATAACTCCAGAAGCCCCTTGTCCTAATACTTTTTCTAGTTGGTAATCATTTGAGGCAACATCAGGCAGTGAATTAGTAACCTGTTGATAACGATTGAAATGATTACCAGAAAAAGCAAGCCATGCTAATTTGGGTAAATCTAATAGTTGATCTGGAAAGGCGGTTAATGCATTTGCGGATAATCGAATTAATTGTAAGTTAACTAATCGCTTCATTGAGAGTGGTAGCGCTGTTAGAGCGTTACCTGCAAGTGCCAGTTTTTGTAAATGGATACAATCGCCGAGTGCTTCAGGTAAGGCTGTGATTTTATTATCGGTTAAGATTAGCCAGCGTAATTTTTTAGGAAGTGCACTTGCTTCAACAGTAGTGATCTGATTTGATTTAAAGCCGATCATTTCTAAATTAGAACAACTGCCTAAAATCGTGGGTAATGCTGTAAAGCAGTTATTAGAAATAAAAATAATGCGTAATTTAGTTAGCTGGCTGAAACTATCAGGTAAATGGCTTAATTGATTGTTGGTTAGATCTAACACTTCTAAGCTGTTTGCAAGCGTGAGAATCTCTTCAGGAAAGTGAGTCAGTTGTTCGCTTAAAGCTAAATGAGTGACACCTTCAAGTTGGCCTGAGCGTAATTGTTCTAAAGTTTGCAAAATCGTCTCATTTTTAAATAGGTATAATTTATAATGCTATTGTAAAGATTTTAAAGGGTTAGATCACGACTACTGTATAAGTTTACGAAATCATGAAAATTGACGTATAAATTGATGGTTGTTTAAGCAGTAATTCGAGTAAACTGATACTATTCAGCCATAGAGCATGGTTAGTTATCGGTAAATTACCGCAATGTTATGCGTGTAGAAAAATTATCATTGAGGGTAGTGTGCTAAAGAACGTTATTTGTCCAGTAATGCTAGTGTTAACATCAATCAGTTGCGCACGCGCAGAGCCGTTATATATTCCATCATCAACTTATTCATTATATCCACCAACAGGCAGTCGTACTGTTAGTGATGTTATGAACCGTTATTCGCCTTTTGTTGAGCCACGACTGAAACGGTATTTTGATAATGTTGGGTTAACTTATCCGCCGCAAAACATTGCTTTATTTGCGATGAAACAAGAGCAAAGCGTTGAGCTGTGGGCGAAAGAAAAGGGTAAATGGTCTTACGTAAAACATTATGATATACAAAAAATGAGTGGTCATATGGGGCCGAAAATGCGTGAAGGCGATAAACAAGTACCTGAAGGCGTTTATCAAGTGTCATTACTTAACCCTAATAGCCGTTATCATTTATCAATGAAGCTCAATTATCCTAACGCATTTGATCGAAAGTATGCGCAACTAGAAGGACGTACTGCACCGGGGAGTAATATTTTTATTCACGGTAAAGAATCCTCTATAGGTTGCTTGGCTATGGGAGATTACGCGATTGAAGAATTGTTTTTATTAGCTGAAAGGACGGGTATTAATAATATCGAAGTACTGATAAGCCCACACGATCCTCGAAAAGGTAAATTGCTCGCTGCAAACACGCAACCATATTGGACTAAAATTTTATATCGTGATATTGAACAACACGCGAGAAAATTTAATCGTTAATTATGCCGCTTTGCCCTAGTTAAGCGAAAAACATTTTGTAATACTACAGCGAACCAATATTCTTGACATGATTATATCGTGTTAAGGGTATTATCGTTGCATAAAATGATTAGAACAGAGCCAACGCATTATGCCCAAGCGTAGTAAAGAAGACACAGAGATCACTATTCAGACCATCATGGATGCTGTGATTGAGCAAATATTGACCTTAGGTTACGATAAAATGTCGTATACCACCTTGAGTAACCAAACGGGTATATCAAGAACAGGCATTAGTCATCACTTTCCTAAGAAGCAAGATTTTGCTCATGCACTTGATAGTCGCATCTACCATCTCTTTGTTGATAAGTTGGATTTAACTGGGGATTTGCAGGCATTTGCAACAAGTTGGTCTGCTGCATTAGATGATGAAAGTTTTCGCGCTATTTTACGATTATTGTTCCATCATATCTCCTCTGCTGAAACATCTCATGAATTTGCTCATCGTGGCATTGAACGTTTGTTTATGCTTTGTGAGCAACGTTACGGCAAAGAAAGTATTGGTGAACTAGAGTGTTTATTAGGACGCTCATTAATTCGTTTAGCACGTTAATTATTGCTTATTGAATAACTGTGATTATTTGACTAAATATTAATAGCCCACTTTTTGTGGGCTATTTTATTTGTAGTTAAAACGGACATTATTATTTGTGCTGAATAGATAGATAATTAAAATAACGTAATCATTTCATTATCTGTTAAAATTTATCATTTTAGAGTATGTACTCTATATTTGCGCATTGGCTGGAAAGAGGTTAAAGGTTAATACATGAAGATTAGGCCATTGATGGTGAAGCAACTCGCGATTGTATTATTAGCTATCGTCCCAACGGTACACGCTGCCCCCGTTAGTTTTAATGATGCATGGCATACTGTTGTTACGACAAATGATGGCTTAGCGGCTGATCGAGCCAGTGTTGAACAAGCACAATATATGCAAGATGCAGCTCGAGATATGTATTTACCTAAGGTTACCATAGGGGCTAATTATACTCGTTTAGATCATGATATTAAATTGTCGCCATCCGATCTTTTTGGTAGTACCTCAGCTTCACAGACTGAAATTGGTCAAGTGATCAATAATATTATATCTAATTCACAATTAAACTCGGCGTTGACATCTAATATTTCTGATCGCGATGTATTTACCAGTTCGATTCGCGCTATCTGGCCAATATTTACTGGTGGTCGAATTAATGCGGCGCAAGATATTGCTGAAGGAAAAACAGACCAAGCAAAATACATGTTAGCCATGCAGCAACAAGCAAAGTTTGAAGACTTATCCCGGTTTTATTTTGGGGTAGTATTAGCAAAAAATGTATTACAAACCCGTACTGAAGTAGCGAGTGGCTTACAACGTCATTATGAAGATGCCATAAAGTTGGAACAGCAAGGTCAAATTGCGCGAGTTGAACGGTTACAAGCGCAAGCCGCTTATGATAAAGCTAAAGTCGAACAACAGAAGTCTTTACGTGATTTAGAAATCGCACAAGTAGCGCTAACGCAGCTATTAAAACAAACTACGCCTGCAATGCCATCAACCGGGTTGTTTATTAATCATTCATTACCACCGATGTCTGCTTTTGTTGATAAAACCTTAGCGACGTATCCCGGCTTACATATTTTGGATGCTAAACGTAAGCAAGCGGGAGGCTTGATAGATGTTGAACAAGGCAAATATTACCCTGAAGTGTATTTATATGGTGATTATAACTTGCATGACAGTGGTAGTTTAGCCGCAACACTGGCTCCTGATTGGGCTGTAGGGGTTGGGGTGAGTGTGCCACTGATTGATAACTCTGGTCGTTCAGGGAAATTAAGTGCAGCGCATTCAATGGTGACACAAGTTAATCACTTACAAGCGCAAGCACAGCAAGATCTAACGGTATTAGTTGAAAAAACGTACCGTGAAGCGAAACAAGCATTAGAAGAATATAACGGTCTTGCATCTAGCTTAGCACTGGCGAATGAAAATAGTGTATTGCGAGAAAAAGCGTTTGGCCAAGGATTATCAACGTCATTAGATGTCGTCGATGCCGAGTTATTTGTTGCCAGTATTAAAACGCAACGGTTAGCGGCAGCTTATCAATATGTCGCGAGTCTAACGCGCTTACTTGCTATCAGTGGCGAGATGAATACATTCAAAAATTATCAGCAATATCAAGGGATCGAGGTTAAATTATAATGAGTAAGTTAAAAGCAATTGCAGTGGCGGTGCCTGTTATCGCAGTGGTTGGATGGCTCGGTTATACCTTCTGGCATGCTTACCAACCTCAACCCGAACGTATGCAAGGTCAAATTGAAGCCCAGCAATATAATATCGCCTCTAAAGTACCGGGGCGTATTGACAAAATTTTAGTACGTAAGGGTGATGAAGTACAACCTGGACAGTTGATTTTTACTATTTTAAGCCCTGAAATTGATGCTAAATTAGAACAAGCACAAGCGGGTGAACAAGCTGCGGGAGCATTAGCTCAAGAAGCAGAAAATGGCGCTCGTATTCAACAAATTGCGGCGGCAAAAGATCAGTGGGGTAAAGCAAAAGCGGCGGCGGCACTGATGCAAAAAACTTATGTTCGTATAAATAACCTATATAAAGATGGTGTATTAGCAGAACAAAAGCGTGACGAAGTGTATACCCAATGGCAAGCGGCTCAATATACAGAAAGTGCTGCTTTCCAGATGTATCAAATGGCTAAAGAAGGCGCGCGTGTTGAAACTAAACGAGCAGCTCAAGAAAAAGTAAAAATGGCAGCAGGCGCTGTTGCTGAAGTTCAAGCTTATGTTGCTGATACAAAAGTAAGTAGCTGGCATAAAGGTGAAGTATCACAAGTACTATTACATGATGGAGAATTAGCACCACAAGGTTTCCCCGTGGTTAATATTATTGATATTAGCGATGCTTGGGCTGTATTTAATGTTCGTGAAGATAAATTAAAAGATTACCAACAAGGTAAAACCTTTAACGTGACTATTCCTGCACTAGGAGATAAAAGCTATCAACTGAAAGTGACCCATGTAGCGGTTATGGGTGACTTTGCGACGTGGCGTGCAACCGACACCGCGAAAGGTTTTGATATGCGAACGTTTGAAGTTGAAGCTCGTCCAACTCAACCTATTCAAGGGTTACGAGTTGGTATGAGTGTGATTGTTGAGTAATGATATGGTTGTCTATTCAGCAATAAAGAACGAGTGGCATACTATTTGGCAAGATAAATGGTTGCGAGCGTTAGTTATTTGGCTTCCTGGATTGTTATTTTTGACGATGTGGGCGATTTTTGCGACGGGTATAGCACGTAATTTACCTGTTGGTATTGTGGATCTTGATCATAGCCAAATGTCACGCCAGTTAACGCGTTATATTGATGCCAGCCCAAGTATGGCCGTGACACGCCAGTTTACCGATGATCACACAGCCAGTGCTGCAATGCGGGCTAATGACATTTATGCGATGGTGGTGATCCCAGATAACTATGAAAAAGACGTTAAGTTGGGACAAGCTCCCCAAATTACCACTTTTTATAATGGTCAATTTATCTTAATTGGTAAAGTTATTAGCTCGGCAATGCTGCAAGTTGAAGGCACCTATAATGCTGGTGTTGAGGCAATGAGGAACATGAGTTCTGGCGCGTCAGTGCCATTACAAGCATTAGGTCAAGCGGTGCCTATTCGTGCTCAGATAACCCCCTTATTTAATAGTAATAGCCATTATGGTCAATTTTTAGTTTCAGCGATTATTCCGTCTATTTGGCAAATTCTAATTGTAGCGACGACTGTGTTGGCATTAGTACATGAGGCTCGTGGCCAAGGATTATGGCGTTGGTTAGCACATACTCCGTGTCAAAAATTATTAGGTAAGTTACTTGCTTATTCTGGTTTGTTTTTAATTCAAGGTGTGCTGTTTTTATGGTGGATGTATGTTGCGCTTGATTGGCCAATGCATGGTCAATGGGGAATATTGATTGTCGCGCAGCTATTTATGGTGTTTGCTTGTCAAAGTATGGGGAGCTTGATTTATTTTGTAGCAATGGAAGCGCCACGCGCAATGAGCTTTGTTGCCGCTTATACTGCACCTGCATTTGCTTTTATGGGCATTACCTTTCCCGCTACTGATATGCCGATTATTGCTAAAATGTGGCGTGGATTGCTACCCGTTAGCCATTATATTGAAGTGCAATTACAGCAAGTTGATTATGGTAGTGGTTGGTATCAAGCTTTCCATCAATTGGCGATATTAAGTAGCTTTATTTGTGCTTTATTTTTAGCGATGGGATTAATGTTAGTTCGCCGTAAAAAAGCATTGGCGACCATCGGCACTGTCGTGGGAGATCATCATGAGTTGGGGTGATTTATTTAAACATGAATTAAAAGCTATTTTCAGTAATTTTTCATTGGTATTTACTGTCTTTGGTGGGGTTGTTTTTTATTCATTTTTATATCCTTTACCTTATATAAATGAATTACCACGAGAACAACGGGTGGCAGTGGTTAATCTTGATCATAGCCAAATGAGTCGTGAGTTAATTAGAATGGCGAATGCCACGCCACAAGTTCATATTACACAACATCTTGGCAGTATTCATGCTGCGACAGTTGCGCTAGAAGATCGGCAAGTGGATGGTATTTTGGTGATCCCTGAACATTTTTATCGTGATGTGATGATGGGAACCAGCCCAACATTGGCTTATGCTGGTAATGCTGCCTTATTCTTAGTTTATGGTACGGTAGTTGAAGGCTTAAATGATGCCGGCAATGGCTTAGCCATTAAAGCCAAAATAAACCGTATGATGTTGACCGGAGATGGTGCAGTTGAGGCAACTCAGCATGTGACAGCCATGAAGCTTAATATGCGGCCAGTATTTAATGTCACTATGGGCTACATCAATTATGTTGTACCTGCCGTTTTTGTGTTGATTCTACATCAAACCTTATTAATTGGTGTTGGAATGATGGGAGCAACAGAGAATGAAGCGCGTGCTGCGGGTAAAACAGGATATTGGGCGCACTATCCTATTTGGATGGTAATGACGGTACGCGCATGTTTATTTTGTTTGATTTATTTACCTTTAGTGATGTATTACTTTGGTTTTAGTTATGTTTATTACGGTGTGAATCGGTTGGCATCAATAGGTGACTTGATCATGATGACGATCCCATTTTTATTAGCCGTTATCATGTTTGGTATGGTATTGGGCCAATTATTGCCACGTTGTGAATTAGTCACATTAGTTGTACTTCTGAGCTCGTTACCACTGGTATTTAGTGCTGGATTTATTTGGCCACCGTCAGCGATACCTACAGCGATTAACTATATTGCACAATTAGCGCCTTCTACGGCGGCAATCAATGGTTTCCTTGGACTTAATCAACTTGGCGCGACGTTTGCTCAAGAAATCGATCGCTGGGGCCAGTTATGGCTACAGTTTATTGGTTTTGCAGGGATCAGCTATTGGCTGATGCGACGTTCACGGTGAATAATTAAATAATAAAAAAGAGCATTTAGGTGCTCTTTTTTTTGCATTTAAATGTACGCTGTTTTATATTGGCGCTAGTTGCGTAAATAAGATGTGGCAAATGTTAAATTTACAGCCACACTTAGTAAGCAGAACGAGACTTTAATAGTAGGAGGTTGTCTTGAGTCATAAATCGATGACGAATAAAAAAGTAATGGTCGCTGTGGCAATGGTATTGTCATTCGGTGTTGTAGGCTGTGCTCAAAACCCTTATGGCGATGCTTATAATGTTGATGAAGCTCGTACTATGCAAACGGTTTCGACTGGAACAATTACCAAACTAGATGCCGTCACAATGAATTCTGATGGTGAAAGCACGATTGGTACACTTGCCGGTGCTGCTGTCGGCGGTATTTTAGGATCTAAAATTGGTGGTGGTTCAGGCTCTGATATTGCAGCCATTGGTGGTGCACTTGCTGGTGGTGCGTTAGGTAGTAGCGCTGGTGATGCGATTGGTAAACGCCAAGGTGTCAATATTGTCATCAAACTTGATAGTGGACGTACTGTTGCTGTTGTGCAACAAGTTGATCCTAATATGATCTTTAAAGTTGGACAACGCGTCGATCTTTATCAGCAAGGGCGTACAACACGAGTTGTTCCTGCCAATTAATTTGACCGCATGATTAATAAAAAGGCAGTGAAGACTGCCTTTTTTATTGGCTATTATTTAATAATATTATTTTAGATCTTGTGGTTTGTTATTCTGCTGGCGAGAATGTTGCTCTAGTTAGTGTTTCATGTTGATTTATGATCGTTAAATTAGTCTTTTTTTAACTAAAAAAAGTCGTTTTTAGCAAATTATTATGCTGTCAGTCATGATTTGGTCTTCATGAGTTGCTGTTGTTTTCATATATTTGATTTTATATTCTATAAAATTTAAATTTATTAGGTTTTTATCTGGTCGGATAAGTTTATGTATTAATGTTGCAAATGAATATTCCAAAGACTAAATAATGAACGAATAATTAAATTGTAACTAATTGTGTCGAAGAGTAGGCTGTGCGCTCTCTAAAAAACCTCTTTGAACGATACATATTTAATGAATAATCCTAAGCTCGATGCGACTTATAAACGCCTTCGTTGGCAAATAATTATCACGACTTTCTTAACCTATACAGTGATGTATATTTCAAGAAAAGCGTTTGCTGCTGCGGCACCGTTGTTAATGAAAGATCTTGGCATGACCGTAGTTCAGTTTGGTTTAGCCTCATCGATTTATTATATTCTATACGGCCTTTCAAAATTTAGTTCAGGCCTTCTTGCCGATAGAATTAACCCTCGTTTATTTTTAGCTCCAGTACTTGTTGTTATTGCCATTATTAACGTTGGTATTGGTATGACGAACAGTGTCACTATGCTGTTAGTGTTGTACTGTTCTACGGCTATTGTTCAAGGTTGTGGTTTTCCACCTATTGCGAAAGCGATCAGCCAATGGTATTCAAAATCTGAACGTGGTGGTTGGTATTCACTTTGGAATACTTCGCATAATGTTGGCGGCGCATTAGCACCATTAATTGCCTCTGCTGTGATTGCTTACACAGGTAACTGGCGTTATGCGTTTTATGTACCAGCGGCTATTACTGCCGTACAAGCTTTGATTGCCGCTATCTTGATGCGCGGTAAGCCTGAAAATTATGGTTTACCTAACGTTGGTGTATGGCGTAATGATGCGAAACAACTAGAAATAAATGAGCGTTCTGAAGCTGGATTATCAATGTGGGTAATGTTTCAACGCTACATTTTAACTAACCCAATTATTTGGTTAGCGATTGGTGGTGATTTATGTATCTACGTTATTCGTACTGTTTCAAGTGACTGGGTAAGTGTTTACTTCGTTGATGTGCTGCATTGGGATTTGGTTAAGTCTAATTCTTTAGTGGCTTGGTTTGAAGTCGGCGGTATTGTTGGTGGCTTAACCTCTGGTATCATCTCCGATAAATTCTTTGGTGCCGATCGTTGGAAAACAATTTTAATTTATAGCTTTGTGTTGATTGGCGGTATGGTAGGTGTTGCTCTAACTATCCATATGAGTTACTTACTTGTAGCGCTATGCTTCTTCATTATTGGTGCTGGTATTTATGCGCCACAGATGCTATTTGCTTTAGGTATTATTGAAGCGTCACATGCCGATGGTGCTGGTGCGGCAACGGGTCTTAAAGGTGGTGTAACTTATATTGGTGCAGCGCTTGCTGGTGCGCCGATTGCAATGATTGAAACAGCTTACTCATGGAATGGCGTGTTTACATTGTTAGCGGCTATTGCAGTGACATTAGTTGTGTTAATTTGCGTTATTATCCGCGTTGATAGTAAACGTCTACCTATGTAATCTTTTGATTTTATGGGTAATAAAAAAGCGACCATCATGGTCGCTTTTTTTGTATCTCGATATTAGTAATAATAAATGATGAAAAATTTATACTGCAGATTATCGAATAGAGTTCAACATAAAATCCATTACAGGATCTATATCGGCATCGATATCCAATGCTTTTGGCATAAAGCTTGGCGTATTTAAAATACCACGCTCAATCAGTTCATCAAGTAACGGTTTAAATTCAAACCCTGTTTTACCAATAAATAATGAGGTTAGGTCTTCTGTTTGGTACGCATGAATGGCATCTTTTAAGCCACGTAAGTAAAGGAAGTCTTTTGTAAAACCACCACCACGATAAGCACGAGCTGTAATGGTAAAGGCTTCATCATCACATACATCATAATCATGACGTAAACTATTAAAACAATCGTTAAAACTGTCGCCATTAACCATCATTTCAACTGCAACCACACGTAACGCCAATGTTTTTAGACGATGAAGTGGAAAGTTGCCAGATAAATGCTCACATAAAATCGCTAGGCCTTCTTGAGTATGGGTATTACCTGGTAAGCCTAGTTGTAAAATTTTAAGTGGTTGTCTTTCAGCATTAACTGAAGTAACAAGGTGAACACCTAATTCATGGTGGATCAACGCATCTAAATCATCTTGGGTAAAGCGACTATTTGGATTAACTTTAATCACTTTGCCACTTACCATTGCACGGGCAATTAATTGCTTTGATGATACTACTTTGCAAGGGATGTCATATTCAGCAGCCGCGATTTTAAAGGCTTCGATTGCTTCTTTAGCACTGATATTTGCAGGTTGTTGATCTTTATATTCACATGCATGAAGAATAAATTTCGCATTAGCAATATCACGCTCATCAGGTTGCCCGTAATAGCGCAATGAATTGTATAAAAATTCATCAGTGCCAATGCTGCATAGCAAATCAATACGTACAGCTAACTGATCGATAACTTTACGGTACATTTTTTGTACGTCAGCATCACGAATAGTTTCAACGGGTAAGCGATAAAGCTGCTCACGGAATTTATACGGATCCAAATCCAGTTGACGGTAAGTAAACTGTGGCTGATAACTGTATGGCTTATTTAAAAAACGTCTTTTTTCTTGCTTTAGGTTAGTTGGGTTAATATAGCTTAAGGTATTGATACCTCTTGCTATTTTATACAACTGACGGTCAAGGTTTAGCACTTCTTTTGAAAGGTTAGATGCTAATACATCACTACCAGTAAGCCCTTTAGCTTTAGTGCGTTTAGTGATAGTGAACGCTGCATGTTCAGTGATCACTGTCTTCATCGATTCATTCAATTTTTCAATCACGAGTGGGTAGGCTTCGCCTCCTTCTTCGTTCATGAAAATCTTTTTCACCTCAATCGGCATAATTAAGGTGTTTTTGAAGTGTTGCTTAATAAAAGCGGCTTGGTAGCCTAAACCTTTAAAAATATCATTCTCAAGTGCATTGACATCAATATTAGGTAGCTCAACATTGTTAAGCCCTTCTAATAGAACATCAATTTCTTTACGCCAGCGACGACGGTTAACCTGCATCGTGCCCACATTAAATGTCGGTGTTGCAGTATCAATGCGTTGATAATTGTACGAATGAATATCATAAATTAGGCATAGTCCAAATTGCAGCTCTAACGTCTCTACTAAACACTGTAGAATACGGTAGTAACTTTGGTGTTTAGCCAAGGTTATTTCGCGTTCAGCATCACTAAGAGGCGCTAGCCAAACATTTTTACCCCATGCGTCATCATAGATGCAACTTTCAGGTGCACGATTGAGATCATACTCATATCGTGAATCTTCACCTTGCAATACAATCGGTAATGAAGAAATAAAATCACCAGTAAAGGGATCTTCTTCAAAATAGCGTTCTTCTTCAGTCAATGCACACTGTGATTGCAATGACTGACGTAGTTTATGACCGTTATGGATCGCTGTTGCTATATAAGGCTGATACTCACTGATGCGAATCATTAAGCTACCATCATCGAGATGGGCTTCAAATGGCGTAAGAGTGCGGATTTTTTCTAAAATTTCTAACTCAGTAAGCTGCATCTGCAATTACCTTCCGAAAATCGTTTTTGCGAGTGATGCCAACCTCTTTTGCCATTACTACGCTTTCTACAAAATCGAGCACATTACGCTGTAATTTCACACGGTTTAAGCGATTAATACGGGTAATGCCGCCAGGGCTTAATACATTAACTTCAACTAATTTGCCGTTAATTACGTCTAAACCAACGAAGTAAAGGCCATCACGTACTAACTTAGGACCAATGTGCTTACAAAGGGCAAGTTCTTGCTTGGTTAATACGTGTTTTACTTCGCGACCACCGGCATGAATATTTGAGCGTACATCGCCTTCTGCAGGGATACGACGCATAGCACCGATAGGTTCACCATTAAGTAGCATGATACGTACATCGCCTTGCTCAGCGCCTTCAATGTAGTCTTGAAGAATAACGTAGTTTTGATCATCACCAATGTAGAAATCTAATAGTGATTTAACGCTTGATTTAGCGCTCTTTTCAATCAAGATAACGCCTTTACCGCCGTAACCATTTAACGGTTTAAGAATCATGCGTTCTTGTGGTGATTCATCAAGAACACGTTCAAGGTAATCACGGTTTTTAGACACGTGAGTAACAGGAATAAATTCTTTGTTTGGATCGGGTAATGAAGCGGTATAAAGTTTGTTATTAGCTACACGTAGGCCATCAATATCGTTAACGATAAAGGTGTGGTCGCGCACTGAATCAAGGAAGTTCAGTGCCATGGTGTCTAACGGTGGGTTAGCACGCATAAAAATAACGTCAAAGCCCGCTAACGGTAGTTCGGCGTTATTAAATTCAGCTTTGCGGTAGAAGCTTGGAATATTGTTTGAGACTTCACCTTTTTTTAATACGTTACAGAAAGCAATTGCCATACTGTCGCGCATGGTTAAGTTACTCGGTGTTGTAATTGCAACCGTGTGACCGCGGCTTGCGGCTTCGTGAATCAAACGTAAAGTAGAGTCGTTTTCTGCTTCAACGCGTTCCCACGGATACATAACAAAACAAATTTTCATAGCTATACCAAAAAGTGGCCTGTTAAATTATTGCACAGGCTAATATAAAGAAATAAGCCATCACACAGAGTGGGATGGCTTCATTTTGTTGGCGATTGTCTTGAAAATCCGTTTCTAAAAGTATTACTTAATAATCGAGATCGTTATCAGTGCCACTATCGCTATCATCATCTTCACCGAAAGAGCCTGTCGTATGTGCTCGTTGTGAAACACATAATGTATAACTACGTGTTTTATGACTGGTGTGGTTTAGGTATTTGAGCCAACATTTACCAAATTCAGACACTGCTTGTTGTTGGCCTTGAACTTCAGCTAAAAACTGAACTTCAGACTCATCAATAGGTTGGGTAGTGCCATCAAATAGCGCTCGCATAGAACGTCCATAGTTTTCTAATACGCTGGCTTCACTAATAGTAAAAACACCCGAGCGGTTAAAGCCGCGTGGGAAATTTTTATCGTCGTAAAATTTACCTTCACTTCTCATTCATAAAGTCCTTGATGTGATTTGCGCTGATATTTATCCAGACTTGCAAAGTTGTAAATCAATTATTTTTTATTGTTATGATGAAAATATTTGATTAATATTCAGCGATAATAGGTTGTACTATTCTATTAGGTATTAACATTGAATTTATTCGCTATATAATGCGCGATTTATACCGTTTCTTTTTTATTTAACCTACTCTTATTATTGAGAATTTTTCCGTGGATACTGAATTACTTAAAACGTTCTTGGAAGTTACCAAAACACGTCACTTTGGTCGTGCTGCAGATAACTTATATTTGACCCAATCTGCAGTTAGCTTTCGTATCCGCCAGCTTGAGTCACAATTAGGTAACCCACTATTTTCTCGTCAGCGTGGAAATGTGCATCTTACTGCTGCTGGTGAGCGTTTACAGCCTTATGCAGAAGCAATTTTGCAAACGTGGGGGCGAGCGAAACAAGATGTAGCGTTAACTGATAGTCTAAATACCCAGTTGGCGATTGGTGCCTCGCCTTTATTTTGGGAATTTGATGGTATCTCAGTTTGGATTAATCGTATTTATGCCACCGTACCCGGCCTTGCTTTACGTTTAGAGTCTGTAAAACGAGAAGGTATGGCAAAACGATTGTTTGATAAAAGTATTGATTTGTTCATTACCAGTGAACCACCTAAAATTGAAAACTTACATGTTCAAAAAGTACGAGACTATCAATTACAGTTAGTGACTCACCAACCTAATTGTAATATGCATAGTGTGCGTGACATGCCTTTAATCTATCTTGATTGGGGAACGCGTTTTTCGGTGGAACACAGTCGCATACCTGAATTACAGCGTACGCCTGTACTGCATACCCATTCATGCAAAATGGCACTCGATTATCTTTTGGCAAATGGTGGGGTTGGATATTTTCCTTCGCTTATTGTCTCAAGTAACGCTGATTTGGGTAAATTGTATGTTGTTGAAGACGCACCAATTATGGAGCAGAGTCTTTATTTAGTATGGCGCGAAGGTAGTGAAAAAGAAGCATTAATTAATGCAATTGTCGATGTTCCGTTTCAGAATGTGATCGAAAGCATTTGATTTGAATTATTTGTCATTACCAGTAAAATAACTTGTTGTACGGGAGCGATTTCCTGAATTAGTCTAAGAAAAAATACTGCTAGGGTAAGAAACAATGAACTATGGACCGGATTGTCTGTCATGTTTTTTGCATCAACTTAGCACTGTTTTGTCACAATAGAACATTACAATTGCCAGTGTTCTATTTTAATAATTATCTACTCTGGATGTAGTTCAGGAAACGCAAATGGCTAAGTTAAACCAAAAATTTCACAAAGGCAGCAAATCAAAATTCAATTCTGAATTTGCAGATGATTTTCAGGATTTAGATCTGCAATCTCGTGGTAAGAAGAAACGTCGTGTGACTCGTTCGCGTTTCGATAGTCCGGAGTACAGCGATTTCGATTATTAATAGTGATGTGTAATTCACGATAAAAGATCGGCAATTAAGCATTAAAAAAGGCGTACCTAGAAGGGTACGCCTTTTTGTTATGTAATAGTGTCACAAATTATATACTGTTGTGATAGCTATAATGACTAGCAGTTATGATGTGCTTTTTTGCTCACTTAACGTAGCATAACGGTGCAGCAATTCAGTTAATACACTGACCCAACCAAACGCATTATCTGGTGCATTGACTAAGATTTTTTCTACTTCAGCACAGTGTTGTTCTAATGTTATCGCTTCTTCTAGCTGAAAAGATATTGCATAAAAATGCCATAATAATAAACGGATCATGCGCTCACTATTTTGTTTAGCATTATCAGAATCAGAAAATGCAACATTCACTTCTCCCAAGGCAATTGCGGTCATTCGTAACATCGCATCAAACTGGGTTGATTTTAAACGCTCGTCACTGTCGATTTCTTCTTGATCAAAGGTAAATATTTCCTGCATTACATCTTCTGGTACCATACGACCGATTACGCGAAGGCTAAATTCTTCTAATTCATGTCGCGGCATGGTTAAAAGGCAGTTTAAAGTATAATCACGTTGCATATAATTTCTCGCAGATACCACGACGCCGATCAGGATTGATCATGGGCGAATAAATAAAGAAGCGTATTTTGGAGTATTTATGTCTAAAAGGCTAATAAAACCCAAACTGATAGATTGGCGCCGAAATATCTGACAACGTGATGACAACCAAATTTACACATTAAGTTATAATAATTTCATTTAAAATCAGTGTGCAGACGCTGGTATCATTTAGCGAATGCTTTACCAATATACGTTGGTTGCCACCGTGAATTATAAGGTGGTAATGACGAACTTATTACATTGAACAGGCTTATGACGTCAAATAATCAACAAGCACCTTCTCAAGTGCCTCAAACAAAGAAAAAACGCAGTGTTGTTGTGCGAACCTTAATTGGTGCTGCATTAATTGGTACTGCTGGTATGGCTTATTTAGGTTATAACTTAAACCAACAAATTAGCGCTAAGTTTGCAGGTCAATTATGGCAATTGCCTTCTGTTGTTTATGCGCGTGAAATGGCATTACAGCCTGGTGCGCCGATAACATACAATACCTTGGTAAATGAACTTAAAGTATTAGGATATCAAAAGGTTGCACACCCAGATCAAAGTGGTGAATACGCAGCTAACGGTTGGAAAGTTGATTTTGTCCGTCGACCATTCAATTTTAAAGAAGGGCCGGAAGGGGCGCGTCATGTTTCGGTGTCGTTTAATAATGACAGCATTACTCGCATCATGGATTTAGATTCTAATCGTGAATTAGGCTTTTTGCACATAGATCCTAAAATGTTAGGGATGCTAGAAGCCCATTCAGATGAACAGCGTATTTATTTACCTGAAGATAAAATGCCTAAATTGTTGGTCGCAGGATTGATTGATACAGAAGATCGTCATTTCTATGAACATGATGGTATTTCATTAGTGGGTATCGCACGCGCCTTTGTTGCCAATATTAAAGCGGGTCACACTGTTCAAGGTGGTAGTACGCTAACGCAGCAATTAGCTAAAAATATGTTTTTAAGCAGTCAGCGTTCATTTTGGCGTAAATTCAAAGAAGCTTACATGGCGATCATTATTGATACTCGCTATGGCAAACAAGAAGTCCTTGATGCCTATATGAACCAAGTATATCTGGCTCAGTTTGGTGGTCATGGTATTCATGGTTTTGCTTTAGCATCACGTTATTATTTTGACCGACCATTATCTGAGTTACGGGTTGATCAACTTGCTCTATTAATTGGCATGGTAAAAGGGCCAACTTATTATAACCCTTGGCGTCATCCAGAGCGCGCTAAAGAACGTCGTAATATTGTCTTGGGCCTGATGAACAAAGATGGCGAAATCAGTGATAAAGTATATCAAGCTTCGATTAAGCTGCCGCTTGATATTCAGAAAAAAGGCCAACTGGCTAAACGTCAACCTGCTTATTTTGATCAAATTAAAACGGAACTTGAGCAAAAAGCAGGAACAGCGTTTGAAGCCGGTAAAGGATTACGGATCTTTACCTCGCTTGATCCTCAATCACAAAAATTAGCGGAAGAAGCTGTTGCTAAAGTTATGCCTGAAGTGCAAAAACGCGCAGGTAAAGACTTACAAACCGCAGTGGTTATTGTTGATCGTACTACGGGTGAAATTCGTGCGATGATCGGTGGAGATAAACCTGGATTTGCAGGTTATAATCGCGCAATAAATGCTCAGCGCCAAGTGGGATCCGTTATTAAACCTGCTTTGTATCTCAGTGCGTTGGAAAATCCAGCGCAGTTTAGCCTTGCAACGTCCTTAAAAGATCAACCGCTATCGATCAAAATGCATGATGGTGCCACTTGGAGTCCACGTAACTACGATCGTAAATACCGTGGTGAAGTGCCATTATTTGTTGCGTTGGCGAAATCGTACAATGTGCCCACTGTAAATCTGGGTATGGCAGTTGGTGTTGATAAAGTAACTGATTCGTTAACCAAATTAGGTATTCCACGAGAAGATATCCCTCAAGTGCCTTCTTTATTCCTTGGTTCTATTAGTTTGTCACCGTTAGACGTTGCACAAATGTACCAAGGTATTGGTAATGAAGGCTATTTAGCACCATTAACGGCGTTAAATGCGGTAGTCGATGAATCGGGTAAGGTGCTATATCAAAACTGGCCAAAAGCGGCTGAAGTTGTTCCGCCACAAGCGGCATGGCTAACGATGTTTGCACTACAAGATACCGTTAAGTTTGGCACGGCTCATTCATTGAATAAACTGTTTCCAAATACTCATTTAGCGGGTAAGACGGGTACCACAAATAATGGCCGTGATAGCTGGTATGTGGGTATTGATGGCCGTGAAGTCGTTACTGTTTGGATGGGACGCGATGATAATAAGAGTACCCATTTAACGGGGGCGAGTGGTGCCTTACGTCTCTATACTAACTATATTCAACACCGTAAGCCTGAGCCATTATTGTTGCGTCAACCTGCAAATATTGAAGCTGAAAAATATAATATTGCCGCTGATGGTGAGTATATTCCAAGTTGTGCAGGTAAAACACGAATGCCTATTTGGGACCCACATGGTGATCTTAAACAAAATTGCCAAGTTGAAAAAGTAAAACATAAAGTTGAAGGTTTTTTCAATAATTTGTTTAACTGGTAATTAGTACTTACTACCAATAAGCCTCCAGTTATGGAGGCTTTTTCATATATAGAGGGTTCGTGTTTTAACGATTGATTCGGTAGAATGTTCGCTTGCAATATAAAATGAGTAACCGTGATGCGCTTTTTAAAATCGTCAATACACACTGATTTAACCAAGCTTGATCTTCAATCACCTACGTTGAGAATATATCATCGCCAAGCAACACGTGCGATTGTACTCAATGGTGATAATATTTTGATGTTATACACCGCACGTTATCATGATTACACGCTACCCGGAGGTGGCATTGATGCTGGGGAAGATCAGATTCAAGGATTAAGTCGAGAATTAGCTGAAGAAACGGGTGCGATGAATGTGCGTAATATTAAGCCGTTTGGGTTATATGAAGAGTTTAGACCTTGGCATAAAGCTGAATATGATATTGTTCATATGGAATCATTTTGCTATACCTGCTCGATTGATGAACAATTAGGTAAAACACAATTAGAAGATTATGAGCAGAAAAATGGTATGAGACCGGTATGGATTAATATTTTTGATGCCATTGCTCATAATGAACACACCATGCAGTTTTCTGATAAAAAGGGGATGTCAATTGAGCGCGAAACATTTTTATTAAAACGTATTGTTGCTGAATTGTTATCTGTATCAATAATCTAATAGTTAGCAAGACCCACAATCATTGTTTTTTTGTTGTGGGCCTAAATATAAACTTATTTGTTTTCAACACGCTTAAAAGTCACAGTGTGATTATCTGAGCTTAAAATCAGGGTATTATTATTAACTAAAAAATTAGATGGGCCTGTTAGCATTTGCTTTACAAAACCATCAACGGTTGCTTGCTCTGTTTGAATACACATTTTTTGAGTTGAAACTAAATTTTTGGTCGTAATATCCTGAGCCGTTACGCGTATTTTACCTGTTAATGTATTACAGCCAGAATAGCTAACATTAAGATTTTTATTAATAATTAGCTGTGGCTTAGTTGTTAATGCATCGATAGGTTGAGTATAACCATCAATAGAACTTACAGCCCAAGTATTGATAAGATCAGTTGTCGTTTTAGGTGAATTCGCACAACCTGTTAATAGGGTTGTGATAAATAGCGTTGTTAGTAACGTTTTTTTCATAGAGATTCTCTTAATCTTATTGACGAGGTGTACCGTAAGGTATTGAGATTTTATTTGTTTTCTATATTGATAATCAGCGTATAGAGGAAAAAAAGTGTGGTGATTATCTGTTGTTTGTTATATCCGTTTGCTATCAATGAAAAAAACGGACGTTAAGTGTGACAAAGATCGCTAAAAATGTAAATGTTCAGCTGTTAAATAATAGGATAATAATCGAGTAAATATCTACATGGTATTTATTATTTTTAATATGGTAGATTATCTGTTGCGAGTATTTTTAGGGGCTATTTTCTTTTTAGTTGCTGTTATTTTAGTTATTTATGTCATTATCGGGGGCTTTATGTTTCAAAAACAACATCTTGTGCAATTGGCTAATATGAAAATGCCTTTTGGTAAATATGCAGGTCGAGTATTAATTGATTTACCGGATGAATATTTGTTGTGGTTTCAAAAGCAGGGGTTCCCCGAAGGGCAGTTGGGTACACTAATGGCATTGGCACTTGAATTTAAAATAGAAGGATTAGAATCTGTTATTCGTCCTTTAAGGCAGGTTTAGTCAGGTGTTGGAATGTAGTCATCGTCATGTTCATAATATTGTAATCACAGCTATTATTAGTGCTGTACTCTCAGGGTGCGCACAACCTAAAACAGTTAGCTCATTAACATTTCTTGATCCTAATTTTAAGCGCTGTGTTATTGCGCAAGGCAAAGAAAATATTCAACAGATCACTTCTTTAAGATGTAGCCATTTCAATATACGAGATGCGCGAGAAATACGTTATTTAACGGATCTAAATAGCTTGGATTTATCATCAAATCAATTGACTTATCTTGATGTTAGCCATAATCATCAATTACAACTATTGAGTGTTGAACATAATAAATTGAGCCATTTGAATTTGACGGATAATCCTCAATTAAAAATTGTTAATGTTAGTTTTAATCATTTAAAAACAATAGATGTGAGTGATAATCCGTTACTCATGTACTTAAATTATGATCAAACGTTGGTTAATGATGTTGATATTAGCCATAATCCTCGTTTACTTGCTCCCTTTAATACTATCAATGTGCCCAATGGGCCGACAATAATGGCAGAATAATAATGTTAAAAGCAATTCATCATGTCGCAATCATTTGTAGTGATTATGCGCGCTCAAAAGTATTTTATTCACAATTATTACAACTAGAAATTATCTGTGAAACGTACCGTGAAGAGCGGGATTCATATAAATTAGATTTAAAGTTACCCGATAATAGTCAAATAGAATTATTTTCATTTAATGGTGCTCCGCAACGTCCGAGTTACCCTGAAGCGCAAGGGTTACGTCATTTAGCATTTGCTGTTGATGATATCACCGCGACCGTACATTATTTGCAGACGAACGGGGTTGATGTTGAACCTATTCGTATTGATGAATTAACCAATAAAGCATTCACTTTTTTTAATGATCCTGATGGCTTGCCGCTAGAGTTGTATCAAATCTAATAAACATACTCGTGAATAAATCATTGTGTATCGATATTAATATTAATGACATCTTTAACTAACAACTATATGCATGAATGTGTATAGTTGTTAATAGTTATCGATGATCAGGGATGAAATAGATGCGTAGGATTATTTTCAATCAGAAAGGTGGAGTAGGTAAATCAAGTATTACTGTTAATTTAGCTGCAATTAGTGCAGCTAAGGGATATAAAACATTAGTAATAGATCTTGATGTACAAGGTAATAGTAGTGCCTATTTAGGGGTTGATATAAACCATCCTAACGATAAAACGATTGCTGAATTATTAAATCAAACAGCATCTTGGTTCGCGATGTCGACACCTGCTCGTGATTATCCTCAAGCAACTGCATATGAAAACTTATTTATTATTCCATCGAGTCCTAAACTTGATAAATTAGAAGTGGAACTTGAACGACGTTATAAGATTTATAAGTTGCGCGAAGTACTTGATGCATTGGCCGATGATTTTGATCGTATATATATTGATACTCCACCGAATTTAAATTTCTATACCAAGTCAGGTTTAATTGCAGCAAATAAGTTATTAATTCCTTTTGATTGTGATAATTTCTCTCAGCAAGCTTTAATTAAGGTCATGGATAATCTAGCAGAATTACGTGATGATCATAATCGTGATTTAGTGTTAGAAGGTATTATCGTGAATATGTTCAATGCACAGGCAAAGTTTCCCCGCCAAATTATTGAAGAGATCAAAATGTTGGGCTTTCCTATTTTAGAACCATATTTACCTCAATCCATAAAAATGAAAGAGTCACACTACCAGCAATGTCCAATGTTACATTTTGATCCTAAGCATAAATTAACTCAACAGTTTATTGCATTGTATGATGGACTAGAAGCAACAGTAGCGTTAGAGAATAAATGATGAAATCGTCTAAATGGTAATTCAACGTTGAATTACCATTTAGTGATAATGTCACTGGTTATGGAAAAGCACGTGCATATTCTTCCATAAAATCGCGACGAATATCTTGTTCAAGGTGGGTTGCGCGTTCTGTTGGGCAAAACAACATAAAATGTACAATCTGTTCGCCTGTGGTTGAGCTGCTGATATGTATATGAGGCTCAGACCCAGGTAGGTCGACACCTGCATGTTTTTCTATGACACTATTATAACGGCGAGCCACATCAATAAAATCTTCACTGTGATGATCGATTTTAGCGATAATTATGGGTAATAACGGATAAAGATTAACGAAGTCTTTCACTACAATTGAAAAGTTATGATAAACATAGCGTTTCATAAAGTTGAGGTTTTTTACGGGATAAGTGAAAAACATGCTGTTTGGTAGAGTGGCTGTTTTACCCGTGTAATGGTATTGCCCATGATGAAGATCTATTTCTTGAATCACTGTTGCCATCATATTGTGCTCAATGACTTCACCGCATATTTTTCCCACTTCGATCCAATCTCCAATGCGAAAAGATCGTGAGCTGGCGCGTTGTATCGAGCCAGTAAAGCACAGAATAATCTCTTTTGAGGCGACAACAATAGCAACCGCAATTGCTGTTACAGATAGTGCAAATTCATTTATTTCTGAACGCCATAAGATGAATAAAACCACTAATGTTAAAATAAAGGTGCCGTTTTTAGTGCGTGACATCCATTTACGTTGAGTTTCAGTCACAAAAAATTCATCACCGCGTACTTGTGATAAAATAATTCGGCGAATAAGAGTAATGACGGTGATTATTAATGCAGTAAATAGCAGTTTATTGGTCAATAAATAAGTGAATATTTCAGTAATTATATCCATATCAATTCCCTGATATTAATTATGTTAATTAGTAATGTAAATACGTTATTATATATTGGTGTTTTAATTCAATATTTATAGCTTATTTTGTCAAATATTTATTATTTAAATAAAACTCATAATATCATGTGTATAGATATTTATGTAATTAATGAGTGTGAGAAATACAGTTTAAAGCGTGTTTTTTATTTTAATTCACTCTAAAATACTTAAATTTATAAAATATTATTATGTAAGACTTAATTATATTCTTCTTTTCCTGTAATATCCAAAAAGATATACGCATTGTCTATTTATCTATTTATCTATTTATCTATTTATCTATTTATCTGTTTATCTGTTTATTTTACTATAGGGTATCAAATGAGTTCCACATTACTTTCTTTTCTTCTTGCGTCTTCTATTGTACATCCTGCCATTTATTCTTTCTCTAATAATGATGTTAATAATTCAGTAAATGATAGCAATGTAATAAAAATTTATCCTAAATCAAGTGATGAAATATTAACGAATCCGGGTATCGGTTTTACTGATTTTCAACGAATAGTAAGTAACCAACCAACTAATCCTTTTTATGAAGGAGCACCTGTTCTTTCTTATCCCGATACAAGTACTGTATATTATCGTTTTTATTGGGATCAACTAACAAAATCAGATAATCCGAATCTCAATGAAGCCATGCTTCAAAGAAAGATTGATAATGTGTTACAAATAGCGGCATCAGTAAATAAAAAAGTTGTTATTCGCTTTATGGCTCTACGAGGTAAAGGCGATCCTATTTATGACGCTGATGTAAATAAAGACAGTAGTGGTATACCTTGTTGGTTAGTTCAAGAGTTATACGGCCATGGTTTAAACGGAACCAGCTGTCATTTATCAGATAAAGAAGCAGTATATATGTTTAAAAATCCTTGGTTTCTTCATCGAACCCAAGAATTTTTATCTGCATTAGGTAAGCGTTATGATAATAATAAAACATTATTACGTATTGATGTCGGAATGGTGGGTACATGGGGAGAATGGCATTTATATGGCTATGCGCCAAAGAATAGTGCAAGTGTTGGACTTCCAGATAATGGATATAAATTTAAAGATCTTCAACCTTATATTAATGCCATTATAACCTCTTTTCCACATACACCTAAACTTATGTTAGGCACTAATAAAGGTGATTTTCTTAGTTATGCAACGGTTAATGGGATGGGGTGGCGAGTAGATTGTTTAGGTGATTGGACTAAAGGTTGGAATCACATGGAAAATGGTTATCCAACAATGATTTCTCATATGACTGATACGTCAACCAATAGTCATCCTGACGTCTATTTTAATCAACGTTGGAAAAAAGCTGCGGTTGATTTTGAAATCTGCCAAGGATCATTGCAGGATTGGCATAATATCAATAATCCTCGACACCTTACATATAATCAGGTGCAAAAAACATTTGATTTTGCTTTAAAACAGCACGCATCATTAATTAACGCAAAATCAGCAGCTATTCCTGATGAATATCAACCATTGGTTAAACGATTTTTAAATAAACTAGGTTATCGATACCAATTAAACCAATTAGATGTAAATGATATTGTGCATACTGATGATTATTTGCAATTAAAGTCAACATGGCAAAATTTAGGGGTTGCTCCTAGTTATACCAATTACCCTGTAACTTGGCGTTTACGATCTGCAAATGGTAATATTATTGCTTATTATACTTCTAAGGCGAATATTGTTAATTGGCTTCCTGCCGATAATGATGATGATAAAAGCCCGATTTATATAGTGAACGAGAAGTTTAAAATTACTAATATCCCTAAAGGAAAGTATTTTCTTGATGTTGGTTTAGTGGACAAAAATAGCCATAAAGCGAAGATAAGTTTGGCAATTGATACCAAACTTACTGACGATAATGGGCAATATTATATTGCTAATAAAGAGCACTACAGTTCTTATATTCAACAATATGTGCCTAGTGATGATGGCCAATACGTACCTGATAATCGTGGCCAATACGTACCTGATAATCGTGGTCAATACGTACCCGATAATCGTGGTCAATATAAGCCTAATAATGATCGACAAAAGATGGTTCATGCTAGCCACTTATATGCTATTCGCCATACTAAAACTAATTTATCTCAAAAGTTCGATACACGTGACATGACTATTGATAAACATAGCGAACCATATATTGAGCAGCAGAATTCGATAGGTCGCTGGAATGAGATAACAGTGATAAATATTATTTAATATGTGATTTTTACGGCTTATAGTATTATAAAAAACCTAAATTATTTAATAGTTTAGGTTTTTATATGTAAATTATCTGAAAGAATTTTGATATTATTACATATATAAATATTACTGAGTGAAGGGCAATAAAAATGCATATATTTACAGACCGTAAGCATATTATTATTGATACTCGATCATCTGATGAATTCTTAGATCATCATATAGAGGGTAGTGTCTTTGTTGGATTCAGTGGGGGAAATTTTAAACATTGGTTAGAATTATTATTACCTGATAAAAATGCAGATATTGAGGTTATTGCTACTGTTACAGATGCTAACAAGGTTATGACGACAGTTAATGAGCTTGGTTATAGTAACGCTAAATTAATGGAGCTACATTCTGCAGATGGTATGTTGGATCATATTTCAACGGATGAATTTAAAGAAATAAAACAGAATAATGATTCTGCTGTGCTTGATGTTAGAGAAGCGGATGAGTATTCACAAGGCTCTGTAGCTAATGCGGAGAAATTACCTTTATCTGAGATTCTTCAAGGCCAGCTTCCAAAGCAAGATAAACAATATATTGTCCATTGTGGAAGCGGCTATCGTTCTGTTATTGCGATATCGTTATTAAAGTTACTTGGGCGATGTAAATTGATTAATTTAGATGGTGGCTATCAACAATTGATGGCAAAAAAATAAGATGCAATTAGAGAAAAGGCAGCACTATTGATATAGTCCTGCCTTTTTTTATTGGTTACTTTTTATTGCTATTAGCGACCAAGAAATGCATAACCTGTGGTAAATGCCGCTTCTTGGAACTGACGTAAACCTGTTGCACGGAAATCAATAGCCATAGGGTTACGCTTTAGTTTTTCTTTGATATCTGCATTAGACATAAAGTTAACATCAAGATCTTCAATTAACTGAATAGCAGATTCAAGCTTAAAGCCGACAGAACTTCCTGCAAATTTTCCGCGTGTTTCGCGTGTACGAATCACAACTTTCTCTACTTTATAGTCATCAAGTAGTTTTTTAAATGCAAATTGGAAATCTCTCATTTTTTGGTTATCAAGAGAATTATCCATAATGAACTTTTGAGTACGGCATTCTGGAATACCGATCATTCCGCCCTCTAAAGTGAGTAGGCAAATAATAGCTTCGTTGCTACGTAGTTCAACTGAACAAATTTTCATGTTTATACCTGAATCATAATATTTTGGTCGTTATTGTAGGCTAAAAAGCGGTGAGCTGTTAGTTATGTGGTGATTTTTTATTGATATTGTTGTTGAAACTTAAATTTGTACTCTTAGCAACGCTAACAACAACCCTGTCGTTAGCGTTGTTATTGCATTTTAGCTGCGCTTAACAGGCTTGTAAGCACAACCTGCTGCTTGGTACGTTTCTTTATCTGTAATTTCAAATGTAGTATAGAAGAACCAAGCAATAAAACGTAGCATTTCATCGCCATCATTCATTACCCATTCGGCAAACTCTTCAGGTTCGCCTTGGTCATTTTCTTGACTAAAAACGTGGTAAATACGTTTTTCACCGTCGATTTCCGCTAGACTAAAGTGGCCTATTAATGCTGTCGCAGCTTCAGCAACTTCAGGTTCTTCATTGCTTGCTAGCATTTCAAGGATTGTTGATACGGAATCAAGTTGTGCTAATTCTTTTACCAGTGTTTCAAATTCTTCTTGTTGCATGTTGTTATCTCATAATTACACTATGACGAGTATCATAACCTTAATTGTAAATAGAACCAAAATGTTCAACTTGCGTTAAGTACATACGCATATCAAATTCGAGTTGGTGGTATTGCGGTTCCATGTGACAGCAAAGTTGATAAAAGGCTTTGTTATGATCTTTTTCTTTTAAGTGTGCCAATTCATGTACAACAATCATCCGTAAAAAAGGCAGTGGAGCCTCTTTAAAGATGGTAGCGATTCTGATTTCATGTTTGGCTTTGAGTTTATTGCCATGTACACGTGAAATAAAGGTATGTAGGCCTAATGCATGATTAATCACATTGATTTTATTGTCATATCCGACTTTGCTAATGGGGGCCGATTTTTTCAAATACTGATTTTTTAATTCAATAACATAATCATAAAGGGCTTTTTCTGTTTTAATGGTATGCGATGCAGGGTAACGGTTAAGTAACAATGTCTTGAGTTGGTCCTTATCAATTAATTGCTGAACTTGATCCACGAGATGAGTTGGATAACCTTGGAGATATTTGAGTTGTTGCATGACCGATAGTACTCTTAACCAAAAGGTTTATGCTATAAGTAGCTAACTATCGAGGCAACTTTATTCTTGGGTAAACTGAGATAAAAATACTTGATGCTTGATAATTAACATGACTTTCAATTATAAAGGATGAGTCATTGTGTTCTTGAAAATTCCCCCACCCATCTTTGTTGTTATCGCATTACTTGCCATATATGGATGTAAGTTGTTTTTGCCATTATGGCAGTTTAAGACACTTTGGATAATCGTTATCCCATTAATTATCATTATGATGACTATTGGTTTTTCATCTGTATTAGCACTATCAAAAGCAGATACAACGATCAGTCCTTTTACACCAGAAAAAACAACTCGGCTTGTTACGCGAGGTATATATCAATATAGCCGTAACCCAATGTATCTTAGTTTATTATTATTGCTTATTGTGGCGGTGTTTATCAGTGGGGAATTATCCTCATTTTTTGTGGTGATAACCTTTGTATTAGTGATTAATCACTATCAGATTAAGCCTGAAGAAAAAGCACTAATGCATCTGTTTGGTGATGAGTATCGTAACTATTATCTACACGTCAGGCGTTGGTTATAGAGACTGATCTTATTTATGCCTTTACCATCTTGCTTATTTGCATACACTGTCTAGCAAGTAATAATAAGATGATTGTTATTATGAGAGATAATATTAAGTTTAAATGAATGAGGCTGTACATGAGTAAAGCAAAAATTGGTATCGTAACGGTGAGTGATCGCGCGAGTGCTGGTATTTATGAAGATATCTCAGGGCAAGCAATCATCGACACACTGAATGCTTATCTGACTTCTGCGTGGGAACCTGTTTATCAAGTTATTCCTGATGAACAAGATGTGATTGAGCATACTTTGATTGATCTGGCAGATAACCATAATTGTAGTTTAATTGTAACGACAGGTGGTACTGGCCCTGCAAAACGCGATGTTACGCCTGAAGCGACAGAAGCGGTATGTGATCGAATGATGCCTGGTTTTGGTGAGTTAATGCGTGCTGAATCGTTGAAATTTGTACCTACAGCCATTTTATCTCGTCAAACAGCGGGTCTTAGAGGCGATAGTTTAATTATTAACTTACCTGGAAAGCCTAAATCTATTCGTGAATGTTTAGATGCCGTTTTTCCTGCAGTGCCGTACTGTATTGATTTGATGGAAGGCCCATTCCTCGTTTGTGATGAAAATGTAATTACCCCTTTTCGTCCCAAGCAAAAGTAAAGATATAAAATGCTAAAGAGAGCGACATATTGATGTCGCTTTTTTATTGATCGCTATCAACTAACCTCTTTACTATGTTAAAAAGATAATTTGTATGTAGATCACGAAAACAGATAGTGAGTCTTTATTTATAATACCGTATTTAAGATATAAAAAGAAAAACCTCTCGGGATGTGGTGTTTTTTTTTATATCTTTTTCAATCACTTATGATGAATGATTAATATCGAATAATATTTGTTAGTTATTTGTTGTTATAAATGTTGATTTATTTGTTTTCTTCGCGAATTGTTTTTTTTTGTTATTTGTAATATTCTCACGCAAAATTTTACTGCTAATTTCATATAAGTGTTACTGCGTGGGTTTGAATATGGATGTTAAACAAAGTTGGGGTTTTATTTCTGCCTCTTTAGGCGTGATCTCTCTTTTATGGGGGGCGGTTTCATTAAGTGGTATTGTTGGTCAAGAGCATGTATTTACTGAAATGGGATCATTTCTAACCATGACAGGATCTGATTTGTATAATAGTACTTACACTGAAAATATGCTGGCAGCGGAACGTCATAAAAATTTCATAGTATTACTAGCGGGGATTGTAATGGCAATTATTGGCTCGTTATTAATGAGAATGCGTTTGTTTAAGTTCTAATTAACTTTTCAGTCATGGTTATTATTTAATAAGTATGGCTGATACTTTAATATGATTCATTTCATGTTATTCCTTTAATGCATTTGTTATATAAGTACTAACAGTAGCACATCGTTATGTTAGGTAAGGTATTTGTATAAAAGTTGGTGATCTAAAGAAAAGGCAATATTGTTTTTTAGTGTGTTATACCTGCAAAACCACCGATTCTTTATTACTTTTTGATATAAAAAAAAGTTAAAAATAGCCTGTTATAACAAATATATTGTTTTTTTTTATAAATTTTTTTTTAATCACCTTTTAATTGTACGGTGTTTTATTTATATGGTTAATGACTTGCGTGTAAGCTATTGTTTTAAAGTATTATTTTTTTGTCTTAAAATGTTAACGCTTAAATATCTCTAAGGTGTATTTATTTATCATAAAAGTGACAAAAAGTTGACGATTTGGAGGGTTTTTACAGTACACTTATATAGTAGAAGTAAATATTTAAACACGTAAATATTTAAATACGTAATTGTTCGAAAACAATGGGAATGACATCGCTCATTATGAAATTAGTAGTGCTAGAGGCTAGTTTAATCGATGAAAATACAAGCTATAAAAATAGCGGATGATGGTTATGCTGTATTAATAAAAGCCAGTGATTTTATACTGCTCAATATTACATTAACATTTCTTATTTCTTTACATGGTGTTAGTGAAGCAGCTATTGGTTTGGCTGCTAGTTTTCTTTTTTCTGTCATTTTTTTACTGATAGGAGAATACAGTGGGTTATATAAAAAATATGTCCGTCAGGATTACTCTTATACGGTACTAAAAACGTTATTTACCTTTTTATTGTCATTTTTAATATGGCGAATGTTGTGCCAGCAGTTGAATTCGTTTGAAGGTAGTAATGACACACATTTAAATACTGCTATTGTTTGGCAATGGATTTTTTTATCTGTTAGTTGTGTGATTATTGTTAAGTGCTTAGTTATTTATATAATTAGTGAATTTTTGAAACGAAATTCACATGTTAGACGAATTGCTATATTAGGAATGACCAAAGGCGGCATTGCGATTGAACATGCATTAAGAAAAGACATTCGCTATCAGAAATTTGAAATTTCATATTTTGATGATCGTAATGTGAGCCGATTTGGTTATTTATCAAAATCAGAGCTTCATGGAAATGTAGACCAATTGGTACAGTTAGCTAAAAGTGGTGAGATTGATGAGGTTTACATTGCTTTACCTATGGTCGCTAAGAGTCGTATTCAGAACTATTTAAAATTACTGTCTGACACGATTGTTGAAACGTATATTGTTCCTGACTTATATACTTATGATTTAAATGTAAGTCAGATCCGTACTATTGGTAATGTTCAAACCTTTAGTGTTTTTGGTTCTCCATTTGAAGGTATGGGGGCGGTATTGAAACGCATTGAAGATATTATTATTAGTAGTGTGATTATTTTATTAATTTCACCGGTATTAATTGCTGTTGCTATTGGTGTTAAGCGTAGTTCTCCTGGGCCCGTTCTATTTAAACAAGATCGTTATGGCTTAGGTGGTAAAAAAATCCGAGTCTGGAAATTTCGTTCTATGGGTGTAATGGAAAATGACGCGGTTGTAACACAAGCAACGAAAAATGATCCGCGTGTAACTAAATTCGGTGCATTTATACGTCGAACATCATTAGATGAATTACCACAATTTTTTAATGTACTTCAAGGAAGTATGTCGATTGTTGGCCCTCGACCACATGCGGTTGCGCATAATGAAGAATATAGAGTTCTTGTTGATAAATATATGCTACGTCATAAGGTTAAACCAGGTATTACTGGTCTTGCTCAAATTAAGGGGTTTCGTGGTGAGACTGATACGCTAGATAAAATGGAAATGCGTGTTAAGTACGACCTACAATATATTCAAAAGTGGAGTCTTTCGCTGGATCTAAAGATTATCTTTCTTACGATATTTAAAGGATTTGTCAGCGAGACAGCGTACTAAATTATGCATTTATTTAAGACGAAGAATGTTCATTTATTGCTAGTAGGTTGCGTTTGCGCAACCTACAGTTTTGCAGCGAGTGCTGATAGTACTTTTCAAGACTCTAAGCACATAGATCCTTTTTTAGGTTTAGAATTTTCTTCATCAATCAACGCGGGCTATGGTTTTGATGATAACGTCTTGCATCAGCGCGATAGTAATATTTTTAGTTCTGATTATTATGCGTTAAAACCGACTTTTAGTATTGTGGGTCAGCGTAATACCAAAAATTTTGGGTTTTATTATTTAGGTGACTACCGAAATTACACTAATAACGTAGTGAAAAGTAATAGTTATGATGACCATCAACTTAATGGCGAGTTTAATTGGGAATTAGGTATTCGGCATCACTTATCTGTGACGGGAAGTTATAGTAAAAATCATGAAGCGCTAGGTACTGGCGTAACAAAAGGTTTTTTCTTTGATAACGATACATCAAAGTCTGATATAGCGACATTTAATGCTTTTAATATTACGCATGATATTGGTCGAACCGATAAAAAAATAGATACTCAATATACCTATGGTGCCAAAGGTGCCAAGGGAAATATTATTGTTGATTTATCACAAGTTCGTACTAATTATAAGATTCTAAATAGTTATCAATCGGCATTTAAAAATTATTTAGAAAATGAAAATGTTACAGAAAATGATGTTCGACTTATTTTTAGGCATCAATATACAGACAGAACACGTTTTGATTATACCTTGATGTATAAAGATTTTAATTATCTTGATCATGAACGTAATAATAATGAGTTGATTGGTGCTTTTTCTGTACTTAGTCAGTTAACAGGAAAGTCAAAAATAGAAGCAACAGTGTCTAAAGTGCAAAAGAAAATGCAAAGCACGAATTTTTCTGGTGTAAATTGGAATGTTTCTTATAAATGGCAACCTGTTGATTATTCAACAGTAATGTTAAAAACCTTAAGTGAAGTCAAAGAGCCTGATAATACTGGCGATTTTGTACAATCATTTCAAAATAGCATTAGTTGGAAGCATCAATTTTTAGGGCATATAACAAGTTTATTATCTTATAAACATACCTCTGATAAGTATCATATTCGAAAACGAACTGATCGATATGATGATGTAGCGTTAAGCTTACACTACTTATTTAGACCTAAAATCGAATTTATTTTCGATTATCAATATACATTATTTCATACTGATAATAGTACTGATCCGGTGTTCATTGATGGAAATACTTATGAGAGACGATTAGGTTATGAGCAAAATCAATTTGGTTTATCAGTCAAAGTGGCGATTTAAAATGAAGAAAATAGTGTCTATTATTTGGATATTAACCGTTAGTTTATTTATGAGCACTACTGTATCAGCTGCACCAAAAATAACAGGTAATGATTATTTACTTGGTGCTGGTGATCAGATTCAGATTTTAGTTTATAACGAAGCTGATTTATCGATGAAATTAAAAATAGATGAAAGTGGCAATATTATTTATCCTTTGATAGGTAAGTTGCAACTTGCAGGAAAGACACCTGATCAAGTCGCCCTAGATATTCGTGACCGATTAAAAAATGGTTATATTAATAACCCAATGGTGACTGTTTCTATGCTTGAATTCCGTCCTATGTATGTTTCAGGTGAAGTTAAAACACCTGGAAGTTATGAATATCAACCAGGACTTACGTTAGAAAAAGCCATTGCAGTTGCTGGTGGTTTTACTGATCGTGCAGATCGTAGTGACATTGATATTCGCCGTTCAAATGGTCAACTGTTGAAAAATGTTACGGTAACTCAAGCTGTCTATCCTGGTGATACAGTTATTATAGATCAAAGCTTTTTCTAGATTAGGGTAGTTATAAATGAGTTCATTATTCGTTGAAGATGGAAGCAAATTGGAAAGTACAATTGACTTTTCACGCTTACTTAAATCGACAAAAAAAAATTGGTGGAAAATCTTAGCTTTTACTATTTTGGTTACAGGGATAGCAACCCCATTCATTTTAAAATTGACACCAAAATATGAAGCTTACGCAACAGTATTGCTAAAAGCTGAATTGACCAATCCAACAACATTTGAAAAAGTGGTTGATTTTGATTCTACACGTAAAGAATATTATGAGACTCAATACCAGTTATTGAAATCTCGTCGTGTAATCTCACAGGTAGTTGATGATTTAAAGCTTTATCAAAATCCTGAGTTTATAGGTAAAAAACCAGTAAAAGATGATACTTTAGCAAAACAAAAAGAACGTAGTATTCAATATGTACTTACACATATGACAATATCACCAGTGCGTAAAACGCAGTTAGTTGAAGTGGGTTTCGAATCAACAACCGCGAAAGATGCCGCAGCTGTTGCAAATGATATTGTAAAAGTGTTTGTTAACTATTCTGTTGAAGATAATCGTGATGCGAGCTTAAATGTTTCTTCGTTACTTGAAACAGAAGTTAACGATTTAAATCATCAATTGAAAGCAAAAGAAGCAAAACTAAATGCTTTCTTGAAAAAAGAAGGGTTAATTACCTTCCGCGGTGTTGATGGTTTCCAGACTGAGCAGTTGTCATTATTGACTGATAGTTTAGCTACAGCAACAGCGCAACGTGTGAATTTAGAAGCGCTTTATAAAACTGTTTCAAGTTATCAAAAACAAGGTTTTAATGCCTTAGCCGCGATTCCTGATGTTTCTCGTCATCCGCAGATGGAAAATCTACGTCAGATGATTATTGAGCAGAAAACACAGCTGGCTGATCTTGAAAACCGTTATGGGCCTAAATATGAGAAAGTAATTCAAGCCCGTTCACAACTTGTTGTTCTTCAAGGTCAAGCAAGTAAGTTGATTAACCAAATAGCTGAAGGTATCAAAGAGCAATATCAAGCATCAGTTATTAAGCAAAATCAATTACAAGCTGCAGTTGATAAACGTACTAATGCATTCCAGCTATTAGGTGAAAAAAAGACACAATATAACAATATGATGGATGATATTAGTCAAACACGTACGTTATATAATCAACTGCTACAACGTCAAAATGAAACGCAAGTGAGTGGTCAGTTCTCTGAGCCGACAGCAAAAGCGATTGATAGTGCTATTGTGCCATTAAAGCCGACAAAGCCTAATAAGAAGCTGTTGATTGTTGTTGTTGCTATTATGTCATTGCTTATTGCGGTTCTTTTCGTGATTATCATGGCAGCTCTCAATAATAAAGTCATGTCGATTAACGAAATAAAACGCCGCTTAGGGCTTGATGTTGTTGGGGAAATTAAATCTTATCCTCAAGCTGTTACGCCTAAAGCAGTGCTGGATAACAGCGCTCAATTCTCGACGTTAGATGAAGCGTCATTAGGAATTCGTAGTCAATTATTGCTATTAAACACTGATGCTAAAATGTTAGCAGTAACATCAGCAACCTCTCAAGAAGGTAAGTCGCTAGTTGCGACATTAGCAGCTAAAGCGTTGGCCATTGATACCAAAGTGCTATTAATTGATATGGATTTACGCCATCGTAATATCACTAAATCGTTAGGTTATGCTGATAGTAAAGGTTTAACTGATATTTTGTATCATAATATCGCAACTAATGACGCTATTGTTAACCATCATGGGATTGATATTTTAGCTGTTGGTAGTGATACGACACGTTCTCCATTAGTTGTATTGACGCATCAGAAATTAGCCGCTTTATGTACAGAATTACGCCAATGTTATGATTATATTATTATAGATACACCTGCAGTTACTGACGCTAAAGATGCTATTTTGATTAGTCAGTTTACCGATTCGGTATTATTTGTGGTGGCATCAAATGAGAATAGCGCTAACGTTTCACTATCAGCGTTAAAGCAACTTAAGCAATACAAAGCAACAGTACTTGGTTGTGTGCTTAATAAAGTGAATACGAAACTGCTTGAATCTAATGAAAATATAACGACAACTTTGTCAAAGGATGTTCTTTTATGAGTTTAATCAAAGGTGCCTCTACAATAGGAGGCGCTTCCGTTATCTCACAATTGATAGGTGCGTTTACCATCCTATTTATGTCATACCGTTTTGGTATGTCAGATGTAGGTAATTACGCACTTACATTTAGTATTATTATGATTGGTGCTCAAATTGCACTGTATGGTTCGCATTTTTTGTTGCCAAAAGTTGATCAACAAGACATAGGCAAAGCCGTGGTGTTTTGCATGTTGCAATCCTGGGGAACAAGTGCAGTTTATATTTATATTGTCAGTCATTTCTTTTCGCTACCATTTTTTGCGATTTATGTTTTAACTGCCAGTTATTCAATGATGATTATTTCTGAGTATGTTTTCTTACGAAATAAAATTTTTAGTAAGTTGGCTATTCAGCGTATATCAGTTACTTCTGTTGTCTTTTTGGCACTATTAGTATCATGGAAAATTGAATATTTTTATTATATATGGGCTTGTGCGCATTTATGCTTGATTGGTTATTGGCTATATAAGTGTTTGGATTTTAGTATGTTTTCTATATCTGACTTCTTACCAACAACCCAAGTTCGATTTTTCATTAAGCACTGGAATCATTTATCACGAGTCGGCACTGCCGAAGTTGTGGCAAACGCAAGTCTACAGCTACCGACGGTGTTAATTAACTATTGGTTTAGTCCATTGGTTGCTGGTTACTTTGCGGTTGTGAATCGCTTTTGTTTATCACCAGTGCTTATTCTTGGCCAATCAGTACGAAATTATACGTTTTCTAAATGGTCTGAAGATTTTCGTAATAAAATTTTCAATTATTCTGAATTTAAACAGGTACGGTTATTTTTAGTGGCGATAGCCTCAGTAACTGTAGCTGGTATTTATTTTGTTTATCCATGGTTAACACAACATGTATTGGGCGAACAATGGGTACAGTCAGTTGAAACATCACGTCTAATGCTGCCTTACGTATTTGCAATGCTTGCGTTTGTACCAATGACAGTGATCGAATTGATTTTTGGCGCACCCAATTATTTCTTACGTATTCAGTGTGAGCAATTAGCGATAGTAATATTAGCTTTTGTGATCATGCCATTTATTTATAAAAGCTATGTGATTTCATTGTTAGCCTTTACTGTGCTAACAGCGGGACGATATTTTATGATTTATATTAAAATAAACAAACATGCGATTATTTTACGAGATAAAGGCGTAGTATAAATGAATACAGGTTTTTTCTTTCAAGCTTATGTATTTATTACACTAATTTTTAGTGGGACAGCACAATATTTTACCGATATTGATGCTTTTCTATGGCTGCCGTTTATTATGACAATGGTGATGGTAGTATTGGTGCCATTACAAACACGTTATAATTATGAGCCGCTAGATCAGCTTGAAACGACAATTCTCGTACTTTTTACTGGTTTTTTTGTGTTAGTGATAACCAGTACTTTGATGCAGGAAGGACTAAAAACCACCATTGCAGGTATTAAAAATGGCTTAGGTATATCATTACTATTACCTTGTTTAATATTGGGTTTTTGTCGTGAATCGCAACTGTACCGTATTTGTCAAAAATTATATTGGGTGTTTTATGCTCAAATTCCATTTGTTGTTTATCAAGCTTTGATTGTTGTTCCTGCGCGAGTAGCTTTTGAAGGTAAGATGGATTCATGGGATTCTGTTGTGGGTACGTTTGGCGGTAGTATGGTCGCCGGTGGTAATGGTGCTTCAATGGGACTATTTACGCTGCTTATTATGATGATGAAGCTGTCGGAATATAAGCATGGGGTAGCAAAACTATGGTCATTAGCGCTACATATTGCTATTGGCTTTATTATTTGTGTGGTTGCCGAAGTTAAATTTGTAACCTTATTAGCACCGTTCTTCTTATTGTATGTATACATAAAATCAAGTTATGTAAAAGAAGTGAGAGTTATCGATTTTAAAACGATTCTATTGTCTATCGTGGGCATTTTTATCTTATTGTCGTTAATAATTACAATCTTATCATTAGGATATACCAGTAAATACCAGTCACATTCGATGAGTATTTTTGATATTTTTCTACAAAATATTGGTTATATTTTTGATCCGACAGTTATCGTAGCCGGTCTTGATGGTAACTTAGATGAGTTAGGACGTGTGACGGCATTGGCATTTTGGTCTCATCACTCTGATATTCACGGTCTTGTTAATCAGTTATTTGGTTATGGTTTAAATAGTTCAAATGCTGGCGGCACTGATCCAGGTTATATTGCAATGCTATTTGAATTGAGTTTAGGTTCAACCGCATTAGCGATTTTCTTGTGGGAAATCGGTCTGGTTGGTACTGGATTATTATTAGCGATAGTATTTCTGATAATAAAAGGGTCAAAGCCTAGGCCATTATTCTCGACTAAGGACTTATCAATAGCAGATATTAACTTGTTATCTTATCAGCCCGCTTTTATAGGGTTTATTATTGCAGGTTTGATTACGTTACCTTATTCACCGCTGCTTGCGTTGATACCGGTATTTCAATTTCAGTTTTATTTTGTGTTAGGTGCCATCATGATTATTCGAAAAGCGACCCTAACAAAAACAAAAGGTTTAGTATGCTTGAATTAATTAAAAAAGAGTTAGCATTAAACCCAGGTTTAACCTCTAAGTTTTTTATTGTTAACTTTCGATTAGCTTCTTTATTTTATACTCCAGGAATAATGAAAAAAATATTCATTATTAACGTTATTATTCTTAAATTACTCAAGTTTATTTGTGGGCTTGATATATCACCCAAAACAAAAATTGGTGCTGGGTTTATTTTGTTTCATCCGCAGAATATTGTTATTAATGCAGACAGTGTATTAGGTGACAATGTGATGCTGAAACACAATGTCACGATTGGTAATAAAATCGATCCTGTGACGGGCCAACATGTATCACCTGTTATTGGTAATAATGTTGAATTAAGCCCCGGTGTCGTTGTGCTTGGTAATGTCAGTATTGGTGATAATTCAATTATTGGTGCTGGGGCAATTGTAGTGAAGAGTATACCTAAAAATGCAATCGCAGTAGGTAATCCTGCTGTTGTTATTAAAAAAATAAGCGAGAAGTAGCGGATGAACACGAAAATTAATGTCATCAATTTTGTACCTGAAGAGCTACCATCTTATCGTCCAGATGTTGATGTTTTATATTCTAAAGAGCTACCTAAAAAGGGTGTGAATACCACTATTGTCGGTATGCCTAAAACTGAAACTGTTAATATTCATACTGAGGGTAGTACCTTAAAAACGAGTAAAAAAACAGCTAATCGCCATTTAGATTCAATAGTTTATTTCTTTAATGCTGCAAAGTTAGCTTTTAGCGCAAAAAAAGATGGTTTTCAATTAATTCAAGTGCGTGACATGGTTTGGGTGGGCTTAATTTGTTTAGTGATCGCTAAATTAATCAAGCTACCTTATACCTATTGGGTGTCGTTTTTATATGCTGAAAGTCGCACTATGCGTGCGAAAGATCAGACTGAAAATATACCTAGCTGGAAGCGTCCTATTATTTTAGTACGTGGTTTGCTTGAGGAGTTTATTCTTTATCGTATTATTTTACCTCATTCAGATCGTGTCTATGTCCAAAGTGACTTCATGCTTAATTACATTAAAAATAAAGGCATCGAACAAAGCAATATGATGGTTGTTCCAATGGGTGTTGATTTTGATAAGATCGATGACTTTGCTAATACGGATGCCATAAAAATACCTAAATGGGGTGATGCTCCTGTTATTGGTTATCTTGGTAGTCTTGATCGACTTCGTAAACTTGACGTTATTATTGAAGCATTTAAAGAAGCTAAGGTTACTGTGCCAGATCTTAAATTACTTTTTGTTGGTGATTCTGAAGTGATGAAAGATCGCGAGTTTTTACAACAAACAGCTGATGATATGGGACTGAGTGATGATTTTCATATTACGGGTTGGGTACAAACAGAGCAGGCGTGGGCATATCTTAAAGGTGTCGATATGGTGATTGGTTTTATGAATCGCGGATTGTTGTTAGATGTATCAACACCGACTAAGGCTATGGAATATATGGCACTTAAAAAAGCCATGATTTGTAATGATTCACCGGATCAGCAATTTGTTATTGAACAATCTGGCTGTGGACGAGTGACTGATGGAACGAGCCAATCCTATGCTGCTGCAATGGTTGAATTAGCACAGCATCCAATGACACAAACAGAGTTAGATGCTGGATATAATTATATTAAAAATAACCGTTCTTACGCGTTTATTGGTGAGCAAGTTGCTGCTGATATTAAGAATGTCGTTAATCAAAAAAATTCATAATGGCTGGTAATTCAATGAAAGTTCTATTTGTTAATAAATTTTTCTTCCCACATGGTGGCGCTGAGACTGTTTTCTTTCAAGAACGCGATATGGTGCAAGAAGCAGGATATCAAGTTATTGATTTTTCAATGAAGCATGAAAAGAATATTCCATCAGATTATGCGGATTTTTTTGTTGATAATGTTGATTACCATGGTAAACATTCTATTTTTGATAATATTAAAGTTGCAGTGAACTTTGTACATAATCAATATGCATGTGATCAATTTGAAAAGCTAATTAAAGCTGAGCGACCTGATATTGTTCATTTCCATAATATTTATCATCAAATCACACCATCAGTGATCAAGATTGCACGAAAATTAGGTTGTAAAACAGTATTAACTGCGCATGATTATAAGTCTGTTTGCCCCAATTACAGCATGCTTGCTGCTGGGGAGAATATTGACTTAGATTGGATCACCGGTAGTAATATTAATCTCTTTAAATACCAGTGGCAGGATGGTTCATGGCCACGCAGTGTATTACTATCATTAGAAGCATTATATCATCGTACAATGAAGAGCTATGAAGCGTTAGATGCTTTTATTGCCCCTTGTGAATTTATGAAATCGATGATCTTACGTCAAATTCCATCAGCAAATGTTGATGTAATTGTTAATGGTATTGATGCATCAACCACAGATATTGGTAACGATGGAGGTTACTTTTTATTTTGTGGTCGGTTAACTCAAGAGAAAGGCATTGTGACGTTGGCACAAGCACATAGCCAACTTAAAGGTAATACACCGCTTAAAGTTTTAGGCACTGGACCGATGCTTGATCATATTAAACAACATTTTGATAATGTTGAGTTATTAGGTTTTCAAACCGGGGATGCATTAACGGAAATTATTAAAAATGCAAAAGCAGTCATTGTGCCATCTGAGTGGAATGAAAACTGCTCTATGTCAGTGTTAGAAGCGATGAGCTACGGTAAGCCTGTTATTGGCGCTAATATTGGTGGTATTCCTGAGCAGGTGTTAGATGGTGAAACTGGCTATCTATTTACGTCTGGTGATGCTGATGATCTTGCTGCTAAAATGCAGTTATTAGCCGATGATGAAGCATTAGTCGCTACAATGGGACAAAAAGGTCGCGCGCGATTATTAGAGAAATATTCATTAGATGTACATAAAAGAGAGTTGATTAAATTATACCAATCACTTTTAGCTAGCTAATTTCCACTAATAATAAAATGTCAGTTAATAGCTGGCATTTTACATTTAAGAGTTTGTATTGTGAATAAATCTATTTTAGTTTTGGGTACGCGCGGTATACCCAATGTACCTGGTGGTGTTGAATCTCATTGTCAGTCGTTGTATCCGTTATTAGTTAAAAAATATGATCTAGATATAACAGTGACTGCACGTAAACCTTATGTACCTTATACTGAAAGTGTATATGAAGGGGTTAAGTTAAAAGCTTTACCTACCGTAACGAATAAATCTTTAGAGGCTCCTCTACACTCTTTTTTAGCGGCTTTTTATGCGATTAAAGAAGGTGCTGATATTGTACATGTACATGCCATTGGGTCTGGTTTAGTTATTCCATTGTTACGATTATTTAATAAAAAAGTCATATTTACACATCATAGCCAAAATTATGATCACCAAAAATGGGGTAAGTTAGCTAAGTTTATTCTTCGTCTTGGTGAAAAATGGGCGATGAAATATTCAACAGAGGTGATTGTTATCTCTGATTTTATGCAAAATTTGATGAATGAAAAATATGGTCGTAGTGATACTCATTTGATTTTTAATGGTGTTAATCCACCACAATTACCCGAACAAAATAAAATCAATGATTATTTATCAAAGTATGATCTTGAACCACGAGATTATATTATTGCTGTAGGCCGTTTTTCTCAAGAAAAAGGCTTAGATGTTTTACTTGAAGCTTATAAGCTTAGCGGAATCAAAAAAAAATTAGTCTTAGTCGGTGATAGTGATCACGTAACAGAATACAGCTATAAACTAAAGAATACAGCAAGGGAGATGGATAACGTTGTATTAACGGGATTCTTATCCGGAGAGGAATTACATAGTATTTTCTCACAAGCTGATACTTTCGTGCTTCCTTCATTTAGTGAAGGGCTGCCTATTGCTTTATTAGAAGCTATGTCTTTTTCATTACCCGCTATTGTTAGTGATATTCCTGCGAATAAGGCAGTTCATTTACCTGAACAGTGTTACTTTAAATGTGGTGATAGCCAAGACTTAGCGAATATGCTTATTGCTGGAATTAATCAGCCTCTTGTCTCGTATGCAGAATACCTAAAATACTACGATTGGAATTTAATTTCAGAACAAACGTTTGGTGTGTACCAACAAGCAATAATGAAAAAGTAAGAACTGTATATGAATTGTAATACTGGTTACACTCAACAAGAAAATTCTATAAAAGATCGGTTTTTTAATTCAATGCCTGATGATGTTCTATCGTCTTTTACATTAGAACAGAAACAAGAAATAGAAAAATCGATTGTTAGAAATACCTCTGGCAGTGATCACTGTATAGATTTAAGACCTGTTATTGGTTTTGGTAAATGGCGTTATTATACTGTTTTTATTGTTGGTAAAGATCGTCGTTATCAGACGCGAAAGAGATCATCATTATCTCTATTAGTTAAATCGTTGCTTATTTTATTTGGCTGTATTAGTTTATTTATGTTTGCAATATTAACAATGTATTTAATTAAGTCTGCACTAGGAATTGATATTTTCAAACATTTTTCTTTTGGTGTTTGGGATGCATTTAGAAATACATTCATTAAATAAATGACACTAATAAGTGTTTGATTCTATTTAACGCTTGATATCACATTCTATTTATATTGATTTTTTAGAGTATAATTAATTTGTTAAAATAAAGGAGCATCAAATGTTAATATTTGATGCTCCTTTATTATCATTATGGTTATTGAAAAGTAGTTATCTGGTCGGGTAATATCAATGCTATGAGTTACTATTAAGTAATATTCATTATTGAATAATAAAATTCATTAATGAATACCATTTTTTATAAGATTTGTTAGTGATCGAAAGTGATATTACTGCATTATGTGTATTTGGTTTTACTAACCCAACTTCTAGTGTGTATTTTCCTGATTTTATGTTTTTAGGTAATGTAAATGTATTCGTTTGTGTATAAACGGGGGGAGCGCTATTGAGTGTTGTTGCAGGAAGCCAGGTTGTAATATTATTCTTCGTATTAAAATAGGCAATTACTTTATGGTTGTTATTTACGATTCGCCATACGATGGGGTAGTTATTATAACTGGGAGCAACACCAATATTTTTCCAAAATGATGTTATTGTAATTAAGCTATTTGGTGTAAAATGGCTATCAAGTATTATTTTATTAATAATAAATCGGTAACCTATTTTTTTTAAAAAAGTATTAAGTAATGGTTGATATTTTTCTGGAATAAGGCTTGATTTTAAATTTAATAATGATGCATGTAATGTGAGCGCTGTTGTAAAGGTTTGTTCAACTTTTTTTTGAGTATAAAGAGTTGGTTGTTGAGCCCATTTTTTCATCGTATCACAAATTTCAAAATCGACCGGGGCTTTTTTCCAACGCGATAAGAACAGCGGATCATTAAACTTTTCAGTGGTACGATTATTGGTAGATGTTTTTCCTTCTATATGACGTAATGTTTGAGGATAGCCATCTTGCATATGATTCCATCCTTTAGCCCAATCACCTAGACAATCTGCTCGCCAACCTAAGCCATGTTTTGTGGCATAACTCGCGAAATCATCATCAGGTGAACCAAGATCGATAGATAACATTTTATTAGGAAACGCTTTCCGCATCATCTCTATATAGGGTGTCAACTCGGATGTAGTGTAACCAATGTGACCCAATGTTGGACGTTTTCCTGCGTAATGTGTTGCAAGATGCCATTCGCCCCATGTGCCGACTAAGCCAACATCTAGGCGTAATATATCAGGATTATGATCATAGCGCTTACCCATAGCAGTGATAAATTGTTGTAGTTTTTGTTTGAATATCGGGTTGTTATAATTAACAATAAAACTATTATTGTTAGTGCAGATATGATGTGTCTGTGGATCTAATTGTTTTTTTAACCAACAAGGAATTCCAAGTATTTTTTTACCTTTTTGTGATGAGTTTGAGTAATAGGTTTCATTTAATCCTGCTAAGGTCATAAATCGGATCACTATTTTTTTATTTTCTTTTTTTGCCGCTTGAATCGTATCGTCGATAAGTTTGTAGTTATATTTACCTCGCTGTGGTTCTAATTGTTCCCAATACCAGCGAAAGTAAACCACAGAAGTTTTAGGATAACTGGGTATATTCCAATTTGGGTTATCTCTGATATCAATGGTTTGATGATCTGTAATACCAATATCAGGATTAACTAATATTTCATGACTCACTGTGGGTTGGTATGTAATTGTCATTGCTTGTACAAAAGATGGTAAAAATAAGCTAAAAAAACACAAAGAAATGTGGTGTTTATTTACTATTGTCATGGTATATAACCTTAGTTCAATTATAAAATATATTGTATAAATATGTTTTTTACAAATAGTCAAATAAATAAATGTATATTTTATAGTATTGATATCTTTATAATTCAGTATATATTTTATTTATATTTATTGTGTTATATTTATTGTGTTATTAATGTGAATGTACTGTATATTAATAATAGATAAAAATATTTTTCATGTATTTATCACTGTTCATATTAACGTTACGTGAAAGCATTTAAGGAATCAAATTAAATGGTGTTGTTAAATAAATTTACTAATCAAGATTTTTGGCGTATTGGATTGATTAGAGAGCATCCATTAGATGTGATTATCAATGGGTTAAATGCTTATGATATTCATTGGTTTAATTTTACAGATAAAGATTTTGAAGCTGATCCTTTTGTGTTTACATTAAACAATAAAGATTATATTGCTTATGAAATTTTTGATTATTCTCATGGTAATGGGAAAATTGAATGTGTTGATTTCGATGGTAAGCGTTATAATTTTTTTGAAGATGTGAATAAAATTGTAGGACATAAATCATTTCCTTTTACGTTTGAAGAGGAAAATGAATTATATTCTATTATTGAAACGTCAGATTTGAATGAAATGTCATTGTATAAATTTAATGGCATTAAATTTGAGAAGGTAAAAACGTTGCTTAATGATGGTAAATATATTGATACCTGTATAAAAAAAGTTGATGATGTATTTTACTTATTTACCTCTACTTCAGACGAACCTTTTAAGCAAAAGTTATTTTGTGCAGATACTTTATTAGGTGATTATCAACCTCATCCTTGTTCTCCTATCGCTAATGATAAAGCTTTTGGTCGTAATGGGGGGCCGATTGTTGATCGCGATAATAATTATTACCGTGTTTGTCAAAACTGCGCCGTAACCTATGGTGGCAGCTTAAAAGTGATGCATATTACGAAGCTATCAAAAACTGCTTATGCAGAAGAATTTTTCAAAGATGTAATGCCAGTTGCTCCATTTTCTGATGGCATTCATACATTGTCATACTGGGGCAATATGACCGTTATTGACTCAAAAAATATTTTATCTAAATATAGTAATATTTATAGAAAAATTAATTACTTAGCTATGGTTAAGTTTGGAAAGGAAATTCCTTATTTTAGTAAATAAAGAGTATTTACAGGCTTAAGATGCCTAAACGAGAAAGCGCCATATTCATTATGAATAGGCGCTTTTTAGTGCTTATTATTTGATATTTATCGTATCAATATGATGCCAGTTATCATCAAGTATCCCATCAATGGCCAGTTTAATTTTAGCCGTTGTTGTGGAGGGTTCAACGAGGGCAACATCTAGCTGATAGTTGCCGAGTTTAATATTCGCGGGTAGATAAAAGGTATTCGTTTGTTTATACGTTGGTGCGCTAGCATCACGGTTTTCTGCGGGTAACCATGTGCGAATATCGTTGTCGGTTGAAAAATAGGTGACAACATGATTATCAACGTTACGTAAACGCCACATTACAGGATAGTTATTATAGCTAGGCGCAACGCCCGTATTCTGCCATTTTGAAATAATTGTTATAGGTGATGATGGCATAAAACGGCTACTTATTTCAACGGATGAAAGTTCAAATCGATAGCCGAGTTTCTTAATGAAATCATCAACAAGATCTTTATAGATCGTCGGTACATTGCCTGACTTTAGATTAAATAAAGAAGCATGTGAATCGAGGGCAAAGTCAAATGTCTTTTTAACATTATCAAGTGTATAAATCTTTTCATTTTGTGCCCAATAATTAAGGTCTTGGCAAACTTCAAAATCAACGGGTGCTTGTTTCCAACGATTAAGGAAATAGGGATCAGCATGCTTATTCGTATTATGACCATTGCCTTGTATGTGTTCAATGGTATTTGGATAGCCTTGTTCCATATGATTCCAATCGGGTTGCCAGTCTCCAATACAATCGGCACGCCAGCCAATACCAAGTTTGGTTGCATAGCTAGTAATATCATCATCAGTTGATGTCAAATCAATAGAAAGTTGTTTGTTTGGAAACGCATTCTGCATTAATTTAATATAGGGGATTAAATCTTTTGTACCATACCCATGGTGACCTAGCGTTGGCTGTTGATAACCCATTTGTGATGCTAGGTTCCATTCTCCCCAAGTACCAATTAAACCGATATCTAAACGTAATATATTCTTATTCTTGTTATAGCGCTCTCCCATCGCAGTAATGAACTGTTGTAAGTTATTTTTTAAGATAGGATTTTTATAATCGACCACAAAGTGATTGTTGTCTGCGCAATCACCCCCTGTTGTATTATTATCTATTTGTTTTTTTACCCAGCAAGGGACTCCTAGTATTTTTTTTCCTTCATTAGGGGATGGATTGTAATAAACTTCATCTTTTCCTGCCATTGTCATAAATCGGATAACTGTTTTTTTACCTAATGCGGCAGCTTGATTAATTGTGTCGTCAATGAGTTGAAAATTATATTGACCTTTTTTGGGTTCCAATTCTTCCCAATACCAACGAAAATAAACCACAGAGGTTTCTGGGTGGCTTGGCTTGTTCCACCATGGATCACCATGAATATTAAATGATTGATGATCAGTAATACCAATATCAGGATTGATTAATATATTGTCGATGATTGTTGGTGTGCTTGTTTGGATTATCTCTTGTGCTATCGTCATATTAGCTAAGGGTAAAGTTGTCAATGTTAGCAAGCAAATTTTCGCCAACAGGGTGATTGATTGGGAAGGCATCTTGAAAGCAATTGATTTTTTAGTGTTTGTTAGCATAATTATTCATCCGTGGAATGTTAAATAATTAAACATAGTTAATATGTATTGTTGTTGTGTGGACTATGCCAAAAAAAGACTAATAGAGAAGAGTTATTATCGGAATCGGAATCACACTTTTCAATAATGATAATTTTATTTGTGGGGGAAGTGTTACTGTTATGTTGGATATAGTTATTAAATTAACGTTTTCTGGATATTGTTATTGGTTTTTTATATGTTTAAAACTGAAGGGTGGGTGCAATATATCGCTTCCAAATCAGATAGATAAGAAGCGATAATGCAATATTATTGAATATTGGTTGCCGACGCCGACGTATGATCAACGTAAGCTTTAGTTCCCCACAATGGTACTGTTGACAAACTGTGTTTATAACTACCGGTTGTTGTTTTGGTTGAATATGATAAATACATCAATGTTTCTGATTGAGGATCATAAATTCGACGTATTTTCATTGATTTAAAAAAGATACTTTTAGATTTTTTAAATACTACTTCACCTGATTTTGATTTATCAATATTGGCGATCATTTCAGGTGTTATCTCACCTGTTTGGCGGCATGAAATAGAAGAATCAGAAGGATCTGCTAGACTTAAATCTGCTTCAATACTTGCTATATGACATGTAACGCCAGGGACGATTGGGTCGACTAATGTATTTAATTTAATGTCTTTAGTAGTAAACATTCCTAAAGAAACATCGCCTACTTCATTATCCGAGCATCCACTTAGTGTTAATGCGACAGCAAGAGAACTTGCGGCTATTAAAAATTTTTTCATACAGACTCCCTGTTAAATGAATAATCTCACTTAAAATTTTAATTTGTTATTATTACGCTAAGTTATACGCGAAATTTTGATCCTTTTCATTATACACTTTTCAAAAAACATGTTTGTCATCAACAGATCAGTCTCGGCAAAGCGTAGTGAAAATAAATATCATAAATTTATGGGTAAGGTTGTTTGTGATTTAAGTGTATGATAATTAGCTGTTATTATACTTTTTTTCTTATGCGCTAAAATCAGAAATGTTGCTTTAATGATAACTTTTATTAAAAATAGTCTTTTCAATTGCTAAAATTACACATAGGATGAATGTAGCAATATTGTTATTATAATAATTATCAACGGATGATTATTACTGATTATGAGGAGGATATGATGTCAAATATTCTTGCGTTTCCAGTAAAAGAACAGCCTCGCGATCGTACGCCGTTAGAATTAATTGTTGAACAGGAATTGTTAGATTTAGGTGCAGATAGTTACATGGTCGACATTATTATCGAGCGAATGGAAAAATTTTTAGCGCTTGCTTCGTTTGAGTTTGATTTGAAAATGAAAGTATCTAAAAATTGCTTAGATGAAATGAATCAAAATGTGTTTCCTGTTATTTCGAATATGCAGGAATCAATGCGAAACACAATGAATGATATGTTAACTGAGCGTGTGTTACATGAAATTCGATTATACAATTTAGAACAACACGCAGTTAAATAAGAGATACTTCTATTTGCTAGTCTTCTGTTCGATTCGATAAATTCATCATTATGCCGCTGGTTTATTATTATGATCACAGCGGCTCTTTATTAATTTTTGGATCCTAATTGCCAAATTTTTTCGGCACGGCTGCCTATTCCCCAAAAACTTAATGCTAATATCGCAAAAAAGAGTGCTTTGTGTAATGTATCCCAGAAGTATTCAAAATAACGGCTATAGAGACACAGTAACAAAAAGATAATGCCAAACGCGCGTATTAAAGCATTGTTGTTTTTAATTCCGTAAAAAATGGCGCCTATAGTGATAAAAAGCATTGCTACACTCCAGCCCCAGAGCTCGATCTGTTTCACATGAGACCAAGCTCGTAAACTGTCATAGTTACCAAAAATAGTTAGCATCCATAGTGCATTAAAGAAATAAATTAACCCAACAAATAGTGTGGCTTCTTTTGCAAAGTAAAATCGGCTATGAGGCTTAAAAATCGTACTTAATCCGACAATTAATATTCCCACAAAAATAAACCGTAATGGAATGTTCATTCCCCAAAAGAGGAAGTGATCTTGTGCAAGATAAGATGTTTCAGTTAGCACCCATAATCCAATCCCGAATAAAGCAAATAACCACACTAAAACAGAACGAAGTTGAAGCCCGATTACCGTATAAGCTATCGTAGGGATGAATATAAAAATACTTTCACGCCAATGTAGCGCTAAAGTGGTGTGACTAAGAAATCCACTCGCGACTGCCGTTATAAGTACGCCAAAAAAGAACATGGCTTCATTACTGACTGTTTTTTCTGGATGACGTTGGCGACGTCTAACGCCAAAGAAAAATAATAGTCCAGCAAGTATTGTACTCAGTAGCGTTAATACACTTGCTGGTGTGTTGATGATACGTGAGATTAAGGTAATCAGATAATCATCGGCCACCAATAAGATCACCGAAAGAATAAAGCAGGCAATAGCAATCCAAAAGGAATAGACCGCGAGGAGTTTCCAATCAAAAGTAATAACGTGGTAACTTTGGCGCAATTGCTGCGCCTGTTGATCATCAATTAGGTGCTGTTGCTGCCATTGAGCTATCGTTTCACTAAGCAGTTGTCCTTGACGCTTATTAACTTTAATGTCCATATCGGTTCCAGATAGTATCGAGCACGTATAGGCGTTGTATTATCTTATAATGCACTAATCATTGTAACGGGTTGGCATTATTAATGATATCGAGGTTATTTTTGTATGCCAATAGTGAAATATCATAAGGTTGGTAATAAGGATAGACACTGGCGACATAGGCAAGCATTGGCTGTATCAGTGAGTGTTTGGCGAGGTTCAATTTCAAAGCACCAGCAGGTCGCTTTTCCTGCTTGAATATCGCATTGTGCGGGCTGTTGGCATTGTGGGCACTGATGGGTTGGTGTTATGGCTTTTATTTGTGCCATGATTGCCAGTTGTTGAGGTTCTGGATAAGCTATCCAGTGGCTGATTTCTGTCATTGTCCGTAAGCAGCCACTGCAAATACCAGCATTATTTTTACATTTAGCGACACAAGGTGATTTCACGATTAAAACTCAGTAATAAGTAACGTTCAGTTATGAGTATGCTAACGATTAATAACTGTAAATGCTACTTTCACCCTAATGATCATCCCGTGAATGGCTCTTCATATTATTCTTTTTGTTATGACGCTGCTTGTTTTAGTACCTCATAGATCGCAATATTATCTTGTGAGATATGATGACTAGGAATGGTAAGAGAGGGAACATGTTTCATGCCAATTTTGATCATGACATTTTCAGGGCCTGATACGGTTTTTAAATGTCGGCCATAAAGATGTTGTAAATTGAGTTTATTAAACCCAAATTCTTTTATGCGCTCAACTGCTTCTGTACAATAGCCATTGCCCCAGAAAGGGACACCAATCCAATAACCTAGCTGTGCGCTATGCTGGCTAATATTTTCTAATCCTGCACAGCCGATAAGTTGGTGATTACTTTTTAGAGTGATAGCAAAAATAGCGGACTGGTGACTATGCCAACCTGCTAAATGTTTACCTATCCACTTTCCTGCCATACCATCAGAATAAGGATGTGGGACACTAATTGTACCATTAGCGATATCAACATTGCCGGCTAGTAGTTGGATCTTGGTCGCGTCAGATAATTCTAAAGGACGTAGAATTAAGCGCTCAGTCGTTAGTAGTGGTTGATTTTTAGTCATAGAATATACTCACAAACATGGCTAGATATGACTATTAATCAATAAATACATATTAATTTATAGGGCTAGGATCAATTATTGAGTGGGTAACTGGTTTAAAAAGTAAGATCTGTGGAGTCACACCGCATTATTATCAAGAGTTAGATCTTTGGGTTAACATTAGTTGAAGGATCTTTAGCGATAGCTTGATTGATCAGTTGAGGATTGGTTTCACTAAAATGAATTAACTTTACCAATGCTAATTTAATGAAGCGATGAATATGTTGCTTGATCAGCCACCCTGTACCAATAAATTTAGGTGAGAAGGTCATGTGGTATTGAATTTTAGTTTGCTCTGTATTGATACTGATAAATTTAATCCAGCTGCCATGTTCAGCAATAGGGGCACCAGTGATAATTTTATAATGAAGATGTTCATTTTCTTTAAAGTCAATAATCTGCTCTTGATAAGTAAAAAAGCCGTTGTTTACTTCACGAATAGCGCCAATGCCATTGTTATGCGGTTTACCTGCACGTAGTAAGATGTAATTAGCATTAAAAAAACGGTGCAGTTGCTCATGATCTGAAAGTAAGGCAAACAATACATTTTTAGGCGCATTAGCTGTAAGTTCAATAGAGATACTGTGTATTGTCATTATGCTTTCCCAAACCTGAAACCTTTTCGCACTATTAAGCATAGATGTTTGAATGATATTTGCATTCTAATAATGCTTAAAAACCGAAAAATAAGTGTTGTAGGCAGTTTTTAAGTAAAGAGGGGGGAAATATTCAATCTTAAAAAAAGAATTGTTAGATAAAGTAAAAATAAAAGTAGGTTATTTTTACCTTGTTTAGCAAGGTGTTAGCCTTTATTCAATCATATAATTAATAAAAGAAAGAGATATCTCACAAAAAAACAGATGAGAAGAGTTGTCAAAAAGTAAAAATATAATTATATTAACTGTGTTGATATAGATCGTTAGGTGAAAGTTATTTTAAAAATCAGAAAGTCTTAGTTTATATTCTTTCCTAAATTACCCTCCACGAAGTCTTATCACAGTAATATTTATTCACAATGGAACTTGTTCTTAGAAGTTGTTGTCATAAATAGATACGCAAATGATGTTGTTCATAATAATTCAATTAATGTGTCATTATAACGTCATATAATATTGGTTAAGTAGAACACGAATAGTCGAGTAAGAACGGTATTAATATATAGTGATATCAACCTTGCTCATTGGGAAAAAATGAGAGGTTTATAATGAAAACACGCAGTCGTAGACAGTGGTTTTACCATAAAAATCAAACAACTAAAGCTATTAAAGCTTAGGTTTGAAACAAACATTTCTTTATAGGTGATAAAGGAATGAATACACTTAATTATCCTCTAATTAAGTGTTTGTTGAAGATTGTTCATAACAAATATCAACGGCCAAAGTGGCCAGAAATACAGATTTACATTACAACATTTCTGGCTAACTTATACTTCCTTTAAATATTAATGCTGATATTAAATTTTCCATACCAAAGCAATCGATTGCTTTGGCATTAAGTAAATTGTTCTTACTCATATATATGCAATTTTTATTGTTATCTATATAACGATCCGCCAATAATAATATCGCTTGGAAGATCTTGGAGTGGCATATTGCCAATATAAATATTACCGTCGACGACCAACTTATTCGGCAATGTTAGAATTTTGCTATTTTGAAGCAATAAATCACCTTTTACATAAAGGTTATCTGGTAATTTTTTCAATTGGGTATGAGCAACACTAAGATCGCCGAGTACTCGTAAACCAAAGTTAAGTTCTTTAATTTTAGAATAAGCAAGATTGATATAGCCATCAACATTGAGGGCTAAAGGTAAGTGCTCAATATTGCTATAAGCTAAATTAAGATTCCCTTTTACAATAAGACGTAAAGGCAACATGTTAATGCGGCTATTCTCGAGATTAAGGTTACCATTAACGGTTAAAGGATCGGGTAAGCGAATATTGCCACTGTCTTTTAATGAAATATTGCCATAGCTATCTTTATAATTGAGTAAATGGATCTGCGTCAATGCCATTGTTGGTTGTGCTATCACCAGACATAGCACACATAAAAATCGTTTAACAATATACATATAAATAAACCTAGGCTTTGTAATAATAAATACCAAAACATATCGGCACCTAAGTGGAATTCTTTAATGTGAAGCTGCACTGATGCCAATAGGTTATTGCCGTTTTTGTTTGTCTCTCTATTCAATGTATAATCAGCGCCCATTTGGTTATATAGAGGGATCTGTGATGAATAAAGTTGTATTACTCGAGCGTATTCAGCAACAGTTAGAACAGACATTACAAATAGCGACTGAAGCTGCAATGCGAGCTTACAATACTGCTACAGATGATGAAAATGTAGCTGAAAATAAATATGATACCTTTGCATTAGAAGCCTCGTATCTTGCTCATGGTCAGGCACAGCGGGTGGCTGAATGCAAAGATGATATTAGTGCGTACCAGCACTTATTTGCCTCAATGCCTATACAACAAGATACTGTCGTCGTTGGCCATTTAGTTACTTTAGAAGACTATGACGGTAATGTGAAACACGTATTTTTAGGCCCTGCGGCTGGTGGGTTAAAGTTTACGATTGATGGACAAAATGTGATTATTGTTACACCTACATCACCCTTTGGTGAAGCATTACTTGGACGTAATATCGATGAAGAAGTTGATATCCATATAAGTAATAACGTCATATGGTTTGATGTGATCAGTATTAAATAGTGTTATCAATATTTATTGGAACTGATCACGCTGACGTTGATAATAATAATATAAATGCTCAATGAATAACTTCACTTTCGTTGGTTGTTGTTTGGTATAAGGATATACCGCATAAATGCCTAATGATTTAGCTACATAAGGTGCCAATACTTCAACTAATGTGCCTTGAGCTAAATCTTGAGCCACTAATACTTTTGGCACGTAAACTAAGCCTTGACCATGTAATGCCGCTCCGCGCAATGCCGAAGCGTTATTGGTGGTAAAATTGCCATTAACATGGATGGTATGGGGACCTAAATTGTCGTTGACGAGCCAAGCATTTGCCCCTGTTTCTTGGAAGCTATAGCCTAAGCAATTATGATGACTTAATTGTTCTGTATTGGTGGGGGTTCCTCGTCGAGCAAGGTAACATGGTGCACCACATATAACCCAACGCGCTTCAACTAATTGGCGTGCAATAAAGCTAGAATCAGGCATTGCGCCTGTACGAATAGCTAAATCAACCCCTTCTTGTACCAAGTCAACAAAACGATTATCAAGATCCATTTCAATATGAATATCGGGATATTTCTCACTAAAAGCGGCTATCGCCTCTGGCAAAATAAGTTCACCAGAGATAGTAGGAACCGTTAATCGAATAGTACCCGTTAAACTTTCACCCAAACCATTCATAGCATCATTGGCATTTTGAACGGCGTTATACACTTCTCTGGCATGGTGATAAAACACTTCACCAGCTTCTGTTAGTGTCAATTTACGGGTGGTGCGGTAAATGAGCTGTACACCTAACGCAGTTTCTAACCCTGTTATACGCTTACTGATGACGGACTTAGTTAAACCGATGTGATCTGCCGCTTTACAAAATGACCCAGTTTCAATCAGATGATAGAACAGTAATAAATTTTTAGTGGTTTGCATTAGTATAGTTTTTGCAACACAGATGTGAATTAATCAATATATATCAACTATACCTATAGCAGTAAAATTATTCATCCTTTATTAAAATAGTAAGCATGATAGATATGCTTAACAATAATTACATGGAGCAATGATGCAGCCTGTTTATATGGATTTGATAGAACAATTACGCCAGCAAATTGATGAAAAAAGAATTATTACCGATCCAACATTACTGTTTGCTTATGGTACTGATGCCAGTTTTTACCGTTTGTTACCGCAATTAGTTCTACAGCTTGATACGCTTGATGAAGTTATTTTTGCCGTTAAAACGTGTTATGAACGTAAAATTGCTGTTACTTTTCGTGCTGCCGGTACGAGCCTTTCCGGTCAAGCTCAATCAGATTCGGTGTTAATTACATTAACGCGTCGGTGGCGTGATTATAAAGTACTGAATGATGGGGCTCAAATCTGGTTGCAACCGGGAATTATTGGTGCTGAGGCAAATACTATTTTAGCGCCATTTGGACGTAAAATTGGCCCGGATCCTGGCTCTATTAATAGTTGTAAAATCGGTGGTATTGTTGCCAATAATGCATCTGGAATGTGCTGTGGTACTTCACAAAATAGTTACCGTACTATTGCTGGAATGACGGTGGTATTGGCTGATGGTACGTTACTTAATACGTTAGATCTCAACAGTATTGCTGCATTTAAAAAAAGCCATGCTGAGATGATCTCAGAATTAATGTTATTGGTGAGTGAATGTCAGGCTAACCGTGTTTTAGCTGATAAGATCCGCCATAAATACCGCTTAAAAAATACCACGGGTTACAGTTTAAATGCGCTGGTGGATTTTGATGATCCCATTGATGTGTTACAGCACTTATTTGTTGGCTCCGAAGGGACATTAGGTTTTATTGCGGATGTCACTTATAACACAGTAGTAAACCATGCTTTTAAAGCATCAGGTTTGTTTGTCTTTGCTGACATCGAACAAACATGCCTTGCTGTAAGCCAATTGAGTAAAACCCGTGTCGCAGCAGTAGAGCTAATGGATAATCGTTCATTGGCATCTGTGGCAGAAAAACCCGGTATGCCACGCTTTATTGCTCAACTGGGTCTTGATGGCAACACTGAAGCGGCGGCGCTATTAATTGAGTTGCATGCTGAAGATGAACAAGATTTAGGTCTTCAAAGTGATGGAATACAACAGATAATCAATGCATTTTCGCCAATTGAACAAGTGAATTTTAGTCGTGATACTAAAGTTTGTGAGCAATTATGGGGTATTCGTAAAGAGCTGTTTCCTGCTGTTGGCGCTGTACGAGAAAGTGGTACTACAGTAATAATTGAAGATGTTGCCTTTCCTATTGCTCAATTGGCACCCGCTGTACGTGATTTACAAACACTGTTCGTACAATTTGAATACCATGAAGCCATTATTTTTGGTCATGCTTTAGCGGGTAATTTGCATTTTGTTTTCACGCAGTCATTTGATACACAGGCTGAAATTGAACGTTACAGCGCTTTTATGGATGCTGTGGCTCAATTGGTTGCTGTTGATTACCAAGGTTCATTAAAAGCAGAACATGGTACTGGCCGTAATATGGCGCCTTTTATTGAACTTGAATGGGGAAATGACGGTTATCAGTTAATGCTCGCAATTAAAGGTATTTTTGATACGCACGGTATTTTAAATCCTGGCGTGATCATTAACGCAGATAAAAAATCACATATTAAAAATTTGAAAGCCATGCCCGTTGCTGATGAACTTATTGATAAATGCGTGGAATGTGGTTTTTGTGAGCCTGTGTGCCCTTCGCGTAATTTATCATTAACACCACGTCAGCGTAATACTGTGTTTCGTGAAATATCACGCTTACGGCGTAGTGATGAGGATCCTGCTCGTTTAGCGGCGATGGAAAAAACCTACCGTTACTATGGGCTCGATACGTGTGCAGCGACGGGATTGTGTGCAGAGCGTTGTCCTGTTGGTATTAATACGGGTGATTTAGTTCGAAAATTACGTCAGAACCATACGGAAAAAGCAAAGAAAATAGCATCGTGGACAGGAAACCATTTTGCAACGGTAACAGCGTCAGCGAAGGCGGGATTAACTGTTGCGAATAAGATGCATACCCTATTAGGTACCAATAGAATGCATAAGCTCACGCAAAAGGTTTATCAATTATCAGGCCATAAAATTCCACAATGGACCGTACATTTACCGTTGCCAGCTACAAAAATAGTTGCTCCAATTATTAGTGGAATCACCAAAGAGCGGATAGTGTATTTCCCAAGTTGTGCAGCTCGAAATATGGGGGTTGAAGCACAAGCAAAGGATAAACGCCCATTAGCTGAAGTTACGATATCGTTATTGGAAAAAGCGGGTTATGAGGTTATTTTTCCAGCTAATTTAAATAATCAATGTTGTGGCATGCCTTATACAAGTAAAGGCTTTCCCGAAACAGCACACCTTAAAGCGCAACAACTGGAGCAAGCGCTGTGGGCAGCTTCAGAACAAGGCCAATATCCAATTTTGATGGATACCAGTCCATGTGCCAGCGCCAGTAAACAACATTTACGTAAAGAATTGATTATTTATGAACCGTTTAAGTTTGTTGCTGAATTTGTTTTACCAAGATTAAAAATCATACCGCAGCCAGAGCCTGTAATGTTACATATTACCTGTACTTCTCGACGTCAAGGTCTAGCGCCTCTGATTGAACAAGTGACTAAAGCATGTGCATTAAATGTTATTATTCCCGATGATATTAGTTGTTGTGGTTTTGCTGGAGACAAAGGTTTTACTAAACCTGAACTTAATGCAAGTGCTCTTGCACCGTTAAAGGCACAGGTACCACAAGGATGTAGTGAAGGGTATTCAAATAGTCGAACTTGTGAAATTGGATTATCAGAGCACAGTGGTATTGAATATCGTTCCATTTTATATTTAGTGGATAAAGTAAGTCGCTTACGTTAAATACTGTATGGTTTATTGGTGTGAAAATATTCAAACATAATTGATAATAAAGCCCTATTTTTTTAGGGTTTTTGTTTTTAAATTTGTTCAAAATATATCGAGATAGATAATATTTCATTTTAATGGCAGAGATTAGTGTCAAAATGTTTAAAAAACAACCATAAATAAAAGTGGTTATTAAGTTTTTATATTTAAAGTCACCTTCTTTCGATAATTAAAATCTCTATTATTAAGGCTATTTAGCGAAGTAAAATCACTATTTTAATGCATTTACTCTAAATCATATTAAATAAGCCGTAAAAATCAGTATCATTGTGGTTGTTTGTGCTGTGGTTCACTGTTTTCTGCACTTGAAAGCATTGGTGTGCAAGCTTATTATTTTATAGCTTATAAATAGTACTTATTTTTAGCGCGATACTGGTAGTTATATTAAGACTATCAGTATGTATGCATGATGAATATAAGAAACATTTTAAGCGAAAATAATTCTTATCATCTAGACTCAAATTTAGCTAACTTTTAGCTAAATAGGATAAATCCATGGCAACGACAGATACGGCTCAAGTAGAACAATCAAACGCAACAAAAAAAACAAATAAGTTTCGAAATATTATTATTTTTATTGTTATTGCTGCCGGTTTAGGTACCGCAGGATATTTTTATATCCGTCATCAAAAATTATATCCAAGTACTGATGATGCTTATATTCATGCCAACATTCTTTATGTTGCACCACAAATCAGCGGCAAAGTTCTTAATGTTAATGTTGAAAACTATCAGCATGTTACTGAAGGGGACTTACTGGTTAAGATTGATCCTGCTCCTTATGAAATTGAGCTAGAACAAGCGAAAGCAGCTTATGAAGTGGCAACACAACAAAATAAAGCCACTGATGATGCAATTTTAGCGGCAAGTGCTAATGTACGTGCAGCTGATGCGAACTTGGTTGATATTCAAAAAAGCTATCATCGTGTAATGGATTTAGTGAATCGTAAAGTATTACCTGCACAACAAGGTGATGATATAAAAGCCAAGTTGGCGGGTGCTCAAACCTCACTTGAAGCCGCGCGTGCAAAAATGTCGCAATTGATTAACCAACAAGGTGCGAAAGGTAATGAAGCCCCACAAGTTAAGCAAGCAGCGGCGGCCTTAAGCCAAGCAACATTAAACCTTTCTTATACTAATATCTATGCGCCATACGATGGTGAGCTAGGTAAGGTCAGTGTTCGTCCTGGTAGTGTTGTCTCTCCTGGTTTGGCGATGATGCCATTAATTGAAGATAACACTGCATGGCTACAAGCGAACTACAAAGAGAAAGATATTGGCTTATTAAAAGTGGGTATGACTGCAAAGGTTACATTAGATATGTATCCCGATGTAACTTATCAAGGACAAATCGAGGCTCTTTCTCCTGCCAGTGGTTCATCTTTCTCATTATTACCCGCTGAAAATGCAACGGGTAACTGGGTGAAAGTACCACAGCGTTTCCCTGTGCGTGTGAAGTTTATTGATTTGAAAAATAAGCCATTACTGCGCGTTGGTGCGAGTGCAAATGTTACTATTGATACTCAATCAGAGACTAACTAATGAGTGGGTCAGTTACACCAGCTAACCGTTTATGGATCACCTTAGCCGTTATGTTATCAGCGATCATGGTATTGCTCGATATGACGATTGCCAACGTTGCTTTACCGCATATGATGGGGGCACTAGGGGTTACGTCTGAACAGGTGACATGGGTACTTACTTCTTACTCAATGGCTGAAGCTATTTTTATTCCCCTTGCGAGTTATTTTGCGCTTAAATTTGGGGTACGTAGATTATTAATTATTTCTGTCATCGGTTTTGTCGTTACTTCAGCTTTATGTGGCCAAGCTGATAGTCTTACTGAAATGGTTACCTTTCGAATCATGCAAGGTGCATTTGGTGCGTCAGTTATTCCATTGGCACAATCGACAATGGTGCAAATTTACCCTGCAGATCAACGCGGTAAAGCCATGGCATTATTTAGCGTTGGTATTTTATTAGGTCCTATTTTAGGGCCTACTGTTGGTGGTATTATCACTGAAAATATGGATTGGCGTTGGATTTTCTATGTTAACGTCCCTATTGGCGCATTGTGTCTGACGCTAGTTTATCTGTTTGTTAAAATTGAAGATAAAGGCGAGTCAAAATTAGACTGGCCGTTAGTTATTGGTATGGCTATTGGTATCGGCTTATTGCAGATGGTGCTTGATAGAGGTAATGAAGAAGGATGGTTTGAGTCTAACTTTATTCTGTTTTCATTGATCATCAGTGCAATTGCTTGGGTATTCTTTATTGTGCGTTCATTGCGTACAAAAGGGGATGTTGCACCGATGTGGCTATTAAAAGACCGTAATCTTGCCGTGTCATGTTTGATCATGGCTGGCTTTTCTATGGGATTATTTGGTATTACCCAACTTCAACCAATGATGTTAGAACAGTTATTACATTATCCAGTAGAAACGACAGGATTTGTGATGGCTCCGCGTGGGTTAGCTTCAGCCATTGTGTTACTTGTTATGGCACAATACATGGATCGATTAGATCCTCGAATGCTGGTGGCTGTAGGGCTTGGTTTTAATATCTTTGGTACTTATTTAATGATGCGGTACTCAATGGATATTAATTTCTATTGGGTTCTTGTGCCGTCAATTATTCAAGGAATGGGGATGGGATTGGTGTTTGCACCGCTGAGTCAAATGGCATATCGCACAATTGAGCAAAAATATGCTGTTGGTGGTGCGGTAATGTTTAATTTATGCCGAACCATTGGTAGTTCATTTGGTATATCAATCGTAAACACCTATTTCAGCCGTACTCAACAACGGGAGTGGCATGCATTAGGCGCTGATATTACGGCAACCAATCCAATATTGCAGCAACAAGCAATGCAGCATCATACTACGGTGACTGATCCTAACTTTATTGCGCAAGTGGGTGCGCTATTACATCAACAATCGACACTACTGGCATTTGTCTATACGTTTGGTTTCTTGATGTTTTCTTATGTTGCATTATTACCATTGTTAGCATTATATCGATTTAAAAAAAATGCGGTTAATGGGAATTAAAAAGCATTCTATTTATAGGATAATTAGCTAATACCGAGAGAGAATATAAAGGCCTAGATTAGGTCTTTGTATTCACTAAAATTTAATGATAATTCATTGATTTTATTAACACTGTTATTATTTATAATGAGATAAAAGTATTGTTTTTGATAGCAATGCTTTTTTTTTAAGCGGTCATAAAACCTCACCTATAAAAAACTTTACAAATACAATGTTTAATGAGATTATGCCTTTACTCTGTAGCTAGAGTTATTGAACGAGAATTAAGTTAAAGAAAAACCTTAGAAGCATCTTCGTTATTGTTGTGTAAATTAGTGTTTCCCTTCGCTTTTCATCGTCATTTTTAATAACCCAAGTTACAGTGCATCGCATTTTGCGATAATTTTAAAGTATTTATATAAGGGACACATCATGTCTAACAAATCAACTGGTCTAGTAAAGTGGTTTAACGAAGAGAAAGGTTTTGGTTTCATTACTCAAGACAACGGCGGTGCTGACGTATTCGTTCACTTCCGTGCAATCGCTTCTGAAGGCTTCAAAACTCTTGCTGAAGGCCAGAAAGTGTCTTTTGAAGTAGAGCAAGGCCAAAAAGGTCTTCAAGCTGCAAACGTTGTAGCTCTATAATTTTATAGTTAATCTATAAAGTTTGATAAAAGCGTAAATAACTCTGTTATTTGCGCTTTTGTAGTTTCTGGGGCTTGTTTTTAAATATCTTCGCGTTAATCTTTCTGCTAACGCATAATCGACTGCATTATCCGCTAATACCTTACCTTTCTTTATTTACATTAATTGATTAATTATCATCTAGTCATAATGTTAATTACTTCTGATTAAAATTGACTAATCGTCCATCATAAGCACAAATAATACTAATTACTTCTTTCTTAAAGATCTGTGGGCATTGATAGTTTGTTTTTAACGATCGCATTTCATTGCGTATATTAGATTCAAATTCTGGAGGATAAACAACATTAATTGATAATGATAAGCCAGTGATTGTTTGGCGAGTCAGATGAAGGTTTTTCCAATATGTCATGCTGTTCCTTATTAAATCCAATGTCTTTATTTAAATGGTATGACATTCTGTATGTGAATGATAGCAGTATTTAGCATGATAAATGTAAACAGGTCGATATTCTGTATAGGGGATAATCTAAGCGGGTTAGGTAATATAAATTGCTAATAATAGAAGGATGTTAGGAGTATAAGATATAGAAAGACTCTTTAATCCATTGAAGCTACTGTTAGTATTAAAGTAGCTTCAATGGGAAATTATCTTTTATCGAGCATTAGTTGGCGCGATAAGACGAGCCTTGCCAATAACGTGAGCAAGGATGTTATAACCCGCTAATGCTGGAGATGCATTTTCAGGTAGTTTGATATTGGCTGTATTTAAGGCATAAACCGTAATTTGGTAATTATGTGGTTTTGCTTTTGGTGGAGGACATGCACCGCCAAAACCTTTAAAACCAAAGTCATTAGTTACCATACTTGCACCTTTGGGTAAGTTTTTACCACCAACGGCCCCAGCACCTTCTGCTAATGAATGGATATTGGCCGGAATGTTGATTACACTCCAGTGCCACCAACCACTTCCTGTTGGCGCATCAGGATCATACATTGTTACAGCAAAGCTTTTTGTGCCAGCAGGGATATCAGTCCAACTTAATTGTGGTGATTCATTCTTACCAGTACAACCCCATTGGTTAAATAGCTGAGAATTACTTAATGTTTGATCATTAGTAATATTTTGACTGGTTAATGTCATTGCAGCCTGTGACATAAAAGATGGTAGGGTAAAAAGCAGCGCCACAGCAAGCGTCTTAATCTTCATAGTAGTACCTATGGGTTAGTTAAAACTAATGTTATTTTAATGTGTCATCATTATCTAACAATCAGTAAACGTTATGGTGAAATATCTTATACGTATAATGTGTTATTTATTACAATAGCTCAAATCAATAAAACTGTACCAATAGTTGAGAAAAAATCACTTAAGGATTCAATGTGAGATCACTTCCCCCATTAAAAGGTATTATTTATTTTGAAGCTTCTGCAAGACTACATAGCTTTAAATTAGCAGCAGAAGAGTTATTTGTAACACCAGGTGCTGTGAGTCATCAGATTCAGACACTTGAAGCATTTATTGGTCAAAAATTATTTATTCGCCAACATAGGGGAATTAAATTAACCAATGCTGGTGTGCGTTATTTCAATCGTATTGGTTTGATTTTAAAAGATTTAGATCAGGCAACGACAGATATTGGTTTCATGACAAAAAAACAAAAAATAACAATAGCGATTCCGCCAACATTATTAAATAAGTGGTTATTACCACGAATTGATTACGCATATCTGAGTGAAAATGATATTTCGGTTGTCTTTATTGATACTATTGAAATGTTAGACTTAAATAAAGAAAATATTGATATTTCAATTCGTTATAGTATTGAAAAACCAAATGAAAAATACTGCCGATTGTTATTTCAGGAACAAATGATTGCTGTTTGTGCACCTGACTATACTGATAAGCCTTTAAGTTACTTGTCTGCAGAATTATTATCAACGAGTACTTTGATTGAAACGACGAATAGACTAATTCAATGGGATTTAATTTTAGCGAATAATAATATTAAATTAGACCCTAATCAAAGTAAGATATATTTTCAAAATTCAATGCATGCCATTGAAGCAGCAATACAAGGAATAGGTGTTGCTTTTATAAACCGTATTTTTGTTGAATCGTATTTAAAACAAGGCATTCTTATTGAAGCTATTGATATGGGTGTTATGCAGGATAATATTCCTAGTTATTACTTGGTGAGTAACTATGAAAAAATGCAAAATCCAGCAACTCAACTTCTTTATCAAGAAATTGAGTCATATATTAATGATGATATTGTGACAGGTGCTGTTTGATATGTCTTAACTGTAAATAATAAATAATTTATTCAGTATGCATTGCGGTATCTGTAATTGCATCATCATTTTCAATATCTTCAAGCAGTGATCTTAATTGTAAGATTGCTTGTGCTAGCGAGTATTTATTATTACAGACTAATGACTGAATCTGTTGTTGGTAATCAGATAACTGTCTCATTATTTATCCTTATAAACATCAGTCGTTAATGGTGCACTATATTTTTCACCAAGTAGTGAATCACGTGCGGCTGACCATGCATTGGCATAGCACATGGCTAATTTAGCTTTATCACTACTTGCCACCGCCCCTTTATCAATTGCAGCTTTTTGGCTCGAGCATTGATTATCAATTTGTTTACTGTATTTATCACCTTGATTTGTAAAATTATAAACTTGATCTTTAGCGTTCTTTGTTGTTTGTTGTAAGCAAAGAATAAGACCTTGCTCATCATAATTTTGATTGCTGACACACGATTGCACAACAATAGAATCCGTTGCATTTGCTGCTGCTGAAAATAGAGCACCAATAGTAAGGGTGACTAAAATTGTTTTTTTCATGAAAGGATGCATTAGATCTACTCTATCATTATTTAGGTTTTATAATAAATAGTATACCTTAGTCATATATAGTAAATATATAAAATAGCCATTAAGCTTTTATCTTTGTAACTGATAAAAAATTATTAGCCACTAGTTAAATTTTTGTAATTAATTGTTGTTAATGGGATAAAAATAGATTTATTATGTAATCTGTAAATAATAGAAAATACTCAAGGATGATGTATGAAAGAAGTAGTATTTGAAAATGATGTTGTTCGGCTTTATTTGAATGATATATCGTTTAAACCTTTGCTAACAAAAAACGACGAAATTCTTTATAGCCGTAAATCATTATTGGGTGATGCGCAGGCTAAACGTGTGCTTATCGAATCTAATTTACGCCTTGTTGTTAGCTTAGCTAAAAAATATCGAGCTTCTACTTTGTTATTGAGTGATTTAATTGATGAAGGAAATATTGGTTTAATTACGGCTGTCGAAAAATTTGATCCAGAAAAAGGATTTCGATTTTCTACTTATGCATCGTGGTGGATTAAACAGACAATTGAACGGGCAATTCATAATCAAAGTCGTACTATTCGATTGCCAGTACATGTGTCAAAAGAAGTGAATACGATCTTACGCGCTCATCGTGATTTAATGGCTAAAAATAATAATGACCCATCACCAGAAGATATTGCTGATTATTTAGAGCGTGATGTGAATGACATAACTTTATTAATAACAAATAATCAGCATGTTTTATCATTTGAACAGACATTGAATGAAGATGATCATAATTCGTTATCGTCTTTTGTTGCAGATGAACATGCGAATGTAGATAAAGTAATAGAGCGTAGTGATATGCAAAAGATCACTAAAAAAATGTTATATATATTAACTGAACGTGATCGTGAAATTATTTGTCGTCGGTTTGGATTATTAGGTTATGAACCGCAAACATTACAAGAAGTTGCTGATGCAGTAGGATTAACGCGAGAGCGGATTCGACAATTACAAATAAAAAATCTTATGCGTTTAAAGCGCGCTTTAGTGAATGACAATTATGATGTGGAAATGTTGTTTTCAGTATCTGCGTAAAAACAATTGTTGCTAATCCTAGTATAAAAGAGGTGACGTTTGTCATCTTTTTTATTATGGATATATTGATCATAAATACAGAGTTATGCTCCATATCTGTAGATTGCACTTTATATTGATAGGCATATTATAACGTTACATCCTTAGTGATAAAGTCATTATCATTCATAAGTTTAGGAGTATAGTTATGCCAACTACCGATGAAGCATGTGAACATTCAGAATTACTTAATGCATTAATCTCTAGGCAATCATTATTATCTACCAATAGAATGCAATATATTGTTTATGCAGCGGCACTTGCTACTCAGAATAAAAAAGTATTACAAACGATTCAACATCTTGTTGGTGATATCACGCTTAATCAGCGTCAAGATATTCATCATGCTGTGGTTAGAATGGCAGCGACTAATGCTTACTATATGGCGATGCATAGTATTGATTTAAAATCTGAAATGACGAATGCAATGCAATTAGCGCCTTTAAAAGAATTAGATGTCGAAGATATAACAAGTTATTATTATGCCTGTATTGCCGCTTGTTTAGTAAATAATGGTTACAGCTGTTTGAACAATCATATTACATTATTACGCTCTTGTGATGAGTCGGACGATTCTATCAATATGGCATTAAGGCTCACAGCATCTGTACTCACTATGTGCCAATCAAGTTTTAATAATGATTACTTCTTAGATAACTGATTGACTTGAACGTAGATGATTATTATAGATATAAAAAAACCGCTAATAAATTAGCGGTTTTTTTGAATGTGGCGGAGAGATAGGGATTTGAACCCTAGATACGCTATAAACGTATGCCGGTTTTCAAGACCGGTGCTTTCAACCACTCAGCCATCTCTCCATGCCGCGAATAATACGGCTATATGTGTGTTATGTAAATATATTTATCATTATTCAAGTTTGATTGAATAATGAATAAACAATAATACTATTATCTGTACTCTTTTATGATTTTATCTCAATCTATTTATTTTATAAAATGATAAGTTAAGTTATTAATCGAAGAAAATTAGTCTTATCGGTTGATGTAATAATCAACAATCGTATGGTATTATCCTCTAAATTTTTAGCATTATTCCAGTATATATATGGATATATGTTAAATATTAATATTAGATCACCATTAATCGTTAATGGTATGTTGAGAGATAGTGTTGTGATTGATTTATTGAAAGATATATTGGGATGGACATCGGTGGTGTTTTATATCTTAATCACTATATTTAACACCATGAAAGTTACCCGTTATGCCGCTTTTGCTTCTGCAACAAACGATACAATATGGTCAATTTTAATGGGGTGGTGGCCGAAAGTTATTCTTAACTTATCGGTTACAGCAATTAATTTATATCGATATTTTAAAGATTTTACTCAAACGGCTAAAATTATTATTCAGTTATTAGCAGCAGTTATGATAATAGGTATATCATATATTGTTTATGTGGCTATTAATGCTTTTATTGCATCGCCTACGTTGGCTGTTGGATTGCAGTTTGTTGATTTAGGTGTAATTGTCATTGCTTTATACATGACTGAATTAAAGAAATATCGTGTATTAATGTTGCTATCTGGTTTTGTAGGTATGGTCGGTTATTTAGGTAACCTTCAAATGATGATAATTAAAGCATTGGTTATTCTAATTATGAGCTATAAACTATTTACAACTCGAAATGATACTCCAGAACAACAAGCTGCCGAAAATAAATGAATTCAGAAGAAAAAGCAGGTTACTCTTCAATTATTTATTGATATAAAAAACGCTCATTGTTAATACAACGAGCGTTTTTTTGAACATTAACTTAATTAAGTTATGTCTGAATTAGATTTCGAAGCTTGCGAGTGCATCGCCATTATCTAATAATTGTTGTAGTGCTTTAGGTGTACGACCTTGGCCTGTCCACGTTTTCTCATCACCATTTTCATCAACAAACTTGTATTTAGCTGGACGAGTTGCACGCTTTTTCTTAGCTTTTGGTGCGTCACCAATTAATGCAATTAATTCTTCCGGTGTAATACCTTCAGCGGCAAGCATATCGCGGTATTTTTGTAGTTTTGCTTCTTGTTCTTTATTTTCAGCTTTAGCTGCTGCTTCTTCTACACGACGTTCTTCAACGACTTGGGTGAACTTTTGTAGACCTTCTTGTAGATCTTCAATAGACATTTCACGCGCTTGAGCTCTTAAAGAGCGTAGATTTAAAAGAGTTTCAATCATGTTATTAATTCTAAATAAAAGTAATTTTGCCTATTGTACTTAACTTTTATAATAAGACACTAAAAATAGTCACCATAGTTGTAACTAAATCTCATTTTTTCTTTTTTAATTGTCATTTTTACTTCTTTTTTATTTAAAGTATAAAATAAGAAGCAATTGACTGTCGTATTATCATTAGTTACACAATAAGAGAAATAGCCGAGACTAATTGATAGTCATTATAATAACGGTGCTTGAATTATACTTTAATGCCATCTGTACTATAAAATAACCGATAAATATTTAATGAGTTATTGATTGTGAAAAACCGATAGCTTCAATTGTGTATGTAACATTAATTTCATATATAGTCCCTTATACATAAGGTTATGTAGCATATAATTTTATTATCACCATGCTTTTTATTAGCAAGTAAGCTGTTTATTTGTTTCAACTTGTAACGTGAAAGTGTTTTTTTTGATTGTTAATTCATCAAAGATGTCATATTCGCTCAAAAAATTCATTACATTAAGTAGAATAAAAAAAATTCATCGTTACCATTACTGATGTTATTTGTATGATTAGTGTTAAAATAACATCATATGTGTAACTTTTCATGGATGATATATAGCAGTAAGGATATCGTTTGAATACATTACGTAAAAACTTCGAATTAATTGATAAGCCCACATTCTTTGGGGCATTAGCAATGTTGATTTCAGTGGTTGTGCCACTCCTTTTATTTCCAAAAGAAGGCGCAGAGTGGATTGCTGTTGCAAAAACCTTCATGACTGACCAACTGGGATTTTTATATTTAGCGCTGGGTATGGCTGCCTTTTTCTTTATGATTTATATTGTTTTTTCTGATATTGGTCAAATTAAATTAGGTGATGCAGATGAAGCGCCTGAATTTAAAACCGCATCATGGGCGGCAATGCTTTTCTGTGGTGGTATCGGTGCCAGTATTTTGTACTGGGGTGCTATTGAGTGGGCTTATTATTATCAAAGTCCACCATTTCAATTGCAACCAGGAAGTGAAGAAGCTGTTCGTTGGGCCGCAACTTACGGTGTTTTCCACTGGGGCCCTATTGCATGGTGTATTTACCTTGTACCAGCGGTGCCAATTGCGTATTTCTTCTATGTACGTAAGCAACCAGTCTTGAAAGTTTCAGCAGCGTTAATGCCTGTTATTGGTGAAGCGCGTAGCCATGGTTGGATTGGTAAAGTTATTGATGTGTTATTTATTTTTGGATTATTAGGTGGTGGTGCTACAACATTAGGTTTGGCCGCACCGTTGATTACTGAAGGTGCACATTATCTCTTTGGCACGCCTAAGACGACAGAAACACAGATTATCGTATTGCTTATCTGTACCTGTATTTTTGGATACTCTGCTTATGCTGGTATGGAAAAAGGCATTAAAGTTCTGAGTAACATTAACTTTTGGGGAGCATTAGGCTTACTTGCCTTTATTCTTGCTGTTGGTCCAACGATTTTCATGTTAGAAACGGGCCTCGATTCATTGGGACGTATGCTATCTAACTTCTTCATCATGGCAACTTGGGCAGAACCTTTCGGTGGTTATGGTACATTTGAAGATACACACTTCCCACAAGATTGGACTATTTTCTACTGGGCATGGTGGCTAGTCTTCGCACCAAGTATGGGGCTATTTATTGCCCGAATTTCTCGTGGTCGTACAATTAAGCAGATGGTTACAGGCTCGATCTTCTTCGGTTCGATGGGTTGCTTCCTCTTCTTTATGGTATTGGGTAATTATGGCTTATCATTACAATTATCTGGTGCACTTGATGTGGTTGGTATTTTAAATGCAGATGGCGCAACTAAAGCTATCTTCTCTATTCTTGAACAACTGCCGTTCAGTACCATTGTTATTGCTGTATTTACCTTGCTATGTTTAATTTTTACAGCAACAACGTTTGACTCTATTTCGTATATTCTTGCTTCTGTGGTTCAAAATGATGTAACAGAAGAGCCTATGCGTTGGAACCGATTATTTTGGGCATTTGCAATGTCGTTCATGCCATCAGTATTGATGTTTATGGGGGGGCTTGTAACATTACAAACAGCTGCAATCGTTGGCGGTTTACCACTGTTATTTATTACAGTCATGCTAATGATATCTGCCGTTAAAGCTGCATCTTTGGATTTAAGAAATCAAGACGGTTACGAAGATCCGGTGATCAATATTGAAGAACTACCTGATGTTGATCCATGGTCAAAAGAAGGAATGGCACTAGCGAAATTTGAACAGTTAAAAGATATTGCGATTGAAGCTGCAGAAACAGAGCGTGGTGCGCTGAATGAAATCTGGAAGATTAAGAAAACAATCCGTGCTCAAGCATTAGCAAGTGGTGATAGTGGTATTGATTCTGGGGATGTACCTCAAGAGTTAGCAGAAGAACTGCACCGTTTAACAGCAGAAGCAATGGCTGCTAAAGAAGCAAAACTTGAAGCATCAGAATTGGCTCAAGAAGCACGAATTATGTTTAACGAGATCATGAAACAAAAAGAAGAAATGTCAGATATAGAAGTACAAAAAGCATAACTTACTATTAATTAAGATATAAATTAATATAAGGCGATCTTCGGATCGCCTTTTTTTGTGTTTTTAAATAAATACAAATAGCAATTATTTATATATGGTTAATAGAAATAATCACTTTTCCCATGATTGTAATGTCAGCTTGAGCAACTGCAATGGAAGATTGACCGTAGTGCAATACTAGCTGATTGCCGGGCAAACGTTGAATATCATTAATCGACATAAGGTTATCAATTGTGATCAGATAGCTACCACTAATAGGTAAAGTATCATTTTGGTCGATGATCATTGTCGTTGAAGCTGTTTGTAGCGCCATGAAATGATGTGGTTCAGTCTGTGATTGCTTAAGTAATATTGGATCAAAAGATAAGGCTGGCAGAGCGGTGAGTTCACCTGATTTCAATTGATAATGCGGTAATGTTAAAGCATGAGAATCTAAATATTGTTCTGATTTACTCATTTCAGGAAATGCGTCACCTTCATTTAATAATAACCACCTTAGTGATACTCCTGTCGCAAGGTGAGATCGAATAGCAATTTCAAATGGGGTGGTTTCTCGAGAATGCCATGTTGATACAGTGCCACGTGGGATACCAAAAACATCAGCAAGATTTTGATATTCATCAATGTTTAATAATGAGCATAATTTAGATGTAACAGCTTTTCCACCAAGATATGGATAAGTAGAAATAATAGGAATATGAGATTTAGGTGTCATATTAGGTTTCATTTTGGACTCTCAACCTTATCAAGGTAATGGTAATAACAACAGATTAAGCCTCTAATACCGACAATAACACGCATGAGTGATACTGTGTGCATAGTGTTTGACTAATGTTTTTTTTATTAATTATACATTTAGTTTATGTGTTGGTATGTAAATTTACCAATATGCCGTCATCAATAAAACTTATTGCATATTATTTCACGGTTTTTTGTCATATTTGACCCGTTTATCATCACTATGTCGTTATCGGTATCAGTTCTCGTATATTAATTATTTTTAGTGATGTAATAGTTAAACTTATACGTCCTAAAAGCAAGAAAATGCCGTATAGCCTTTACAATCGTTAACTATATTAAAAGTACTTTAGTACTGATGGTTATATTCAGTATTAAAGCGGAACGTATAACGTTCCGCATAAGTTTAGATTGTTAGCATTTGATGAAGCTCTTTCACTTTTTCGGGTGGCATTGTTTTAACTAATGCAATAACGAGTTCATTTACATTTTTTGCTGATGGACTAATGGTGTGGCTAAAGCCAAGGGACATAACAAAAGTATGTCCACATTCTGGATCTGAGCACGAACAATATAAGTCTGCTGCTGCATTTGAGAACCAGTTTGTTTTGTTAATACGTGCTTTTTCGCCACACTGAGTACAATGAATACGCATAGCCATTTGAATTACCTGCTTAATATGTAAGGCAAAAATTCAAGAATCATTTATATAAACAATGTCATTACCCATAAAGAGCCAAATCATGGTGAGCATTTAGCTCGACATAGATAAGCTTAAATTTTCACTTTTATAGGAATGATAGTGTTACCTACCGTAATTAACGTCGATCTGCTGTTTTTCAGTTAATGAGATGTCAGTTAATTACTTAATTCTGTCATAAAACCCTTTCTTTTATCTCAAATGGCAAACTGAAATTCGGATATATTCGGATTTACGCTATGTTCCGACATCATCATAACGACAAATGATGCATCAATAATTCAAATGAGCAATAATCACTGCATCAAGTAAAACGCTGGAGTAATTTGAAATATCAATATTGAGACTTACATCGTTGGAGATAGATGTAGGGGGATGTTCCTCATTTACTCTGAATAAACAAGGAATTATAAGGTGTATGAGTTATCGGATTGGTTAGTAAATAAAATGATATTTGTGGTTTATCTTATCATTGGCTATTTTCAATTTATGACAATAGAAGCTTGGTCTTTGATTATTTCACTCAGTATGGGAATGTTCGCTTTATCGTTGAACTATTGGCATAAGAAAGTTATGCAACAAATAGCGAGGGAAAAAGGAATATTCATTCATGAGTAAATTAAAGCCAATTTTATGCTCAATTACTGCAGTTATAGCACTTCTTGGTGATGGCGGAGTAGGAAATAGTACATTACCAATAGGAAATGTTGTTATTGCTGGAGAAAGCCAAGGAAAATTAAAATTAACATATAAAGGATTAAAATTAATAGGAGATTATGAAGGTTGCCGGTTGGATGCTTATCGTTGTCCTGCTGGTTATAAAACAAATGGTGTTGGTAATATCCATAATATAAAAAAAGACATTATAGATAATAAACAAGTAGCAAAAGACTGGGTGTCAAATATACAACAAGCAGAATCTTGCCTTAATAATATTCTAGGTAATAATAAAGTAACATCAGGGCAATATGACGCATTAACATCCTTTATTTTCAATACTGGCTGTAAACGATTTTTAAGAAATAAAGATCTTACAGAAACAAAAATATCATTATATGTTAAAAATGGGAAATTACCTTTAGCTTGTATGCAATTATCTCGTTGGGTTTATGGTGGAGGGAAAAAATTAAAAGGCTTGGTTAAACGGCGGATGTCAGAATATTCACGGTGTATTGAATAGGACGTTTATCTATGAGGTTATTATTGGTATTAATCATCTTCTTATTATTAGTGAAATTTGAATATATGGATCGTGAAATAAATTCACTAATTGTAGATAGAGATAATATTCTATTAATTAATAAATCAAACACTGAAAATTTGAAATTATTAGCAGACCAAAACAAGCAGAATAATGACTTATTTCTGCAACGGGAACAGCGGAAAGAAAAACAACAAGGAGAACTTATTGTCACTACGGAATCTTTGCGTAAGTTACTGTATAAAAAGGAACAATTTAATCATCATTGGCCTGATGATATTATTGAGTGGTTGCAGCTCCCGTATTGAGCCTACACGTGTAGATATTATTTATCTATTGCCTGAACCGTGGTTAGTTACGGCATGTAATAAACCTAAATTAATTGGGAAAACACCAGCTGAGACTATTTCAGAAGATCTTCCGCGATTAAAAAACGCACTGTCTAATTGTGCAAAACAAGTAGATGATTATCTTCGATGGTATAAAAAAACAAAAAAACAAAAAAACAAAAAAACAAAAATTAATTAATCATATAAAAATAAGAGATATTAAAATGACAGTTGTAATTAATGAAAGCATCGTATTAAATAATGAAAATTACCTTACCGCTATTATTGATAGTAGCTTTGATATTAATAGTTTTCCTACTGACTGTACAACTGCGCGATTAGGTGGTTCATCACAGCCTAATCTTCCATCATGGGCGGCTTACGGTAATATGTTGTCACTGGTATCACCAAAATCAGATACAACTGTTCAAATTTTAAGTGGCTATAATAATAAAGATATTGGTTTTCGAAGTGGTAATAAAAATACTCTTCCTAGTCGTGATTTTGTGAAGTTTTATCATGAGAATAATGTACCAACAGCAAAACAAGTAGGGGCTGCAGTTGCTTTAACCGATGGCCTATCTGGCTTCGTTTATAATATGCACTCTGATGGTACCTGGGTAGAAGCTGTTAGTGATGCGCCTCGTGATAATAAAGGCTATGTGCGCAAAAATGGTGAGTGGGAAGAATTTACCACAGTTCCAAGTATTGGTGGTGGACTAAATAAATCATTATGGGTAGAAGCAAGTACAATTGGTATTATTTATAATGATGCTAAAAAAGCCGCGGCCAATGCATTAATTCTAAAAAACTTAGTTGCTGAACAAATCGTACGATTAGCATTTACTGATAATGTTTATTTTGATACTACCGCAGGTGAAATTGTTATTCGTTATGGCTTAGAATTCCATGGGTGTTTAAATAAGAAAATTTATTGGGCTAGTTCACCAATTGGTATTGATGGTAATGATTGTTTAAATGCAATGAGTATGCCTAACGTTGTAGATATGCCCTATTACTGTGAAACTAATTGTCATCATGTAACGACAGGTAAACTTAATTTTATTGCAGGTGATGGCTGGGGGGGGTATCGCGGAATTATTTCACGTGATTGTAGCTACGATGGTAGTTTCCGTTATAAATTTATTGGCAAAGAACAACATCCTATAACAGGCAATCCAAATTCATCAACATACACTTTCCAAGGTGATTATGCGGGGTTTGGTGAGGTTATCTTTGATAATTTAACGTTAACTAATTCACATCATTTGGCATTTTTAGGTGCGAATCAATTTCCTTATGAGCGTATTGTTTTCCGTAATGTGGTGATGCGTAATTGTAGTCGAGGTTTATATTCTGGTGGTATCACTAATACTAATCCATGGTATTTAGATGTTCAAAAAGCGATGCGAAATCTTGTCGTTGAAGGTCTTGATTGGGAAAATGATGCTGATTTTTGGGCGGGTGAAGATAATAACTCAAGCGCATATGTTACCCCCGTATTATGGGAAGGAAATAGATTAATTTTTACGAATGCACGTATTCGTAGTGTTAAAATTCGTTCACATAAAAATAATAAAACGGCTCAAGCTGTATACCCTGTTTATCTTGGTGGTATTCGTGTTGAAATGCATGATTGTGAGACTATCAATATGTATAACTTCAAGTCTGATGGTAGTAATAATACCTGTATTTTCTTGAAAAAAGTTCGCAACGCGTTAATTCATAATATCGAGTATCGTTTTGAAGAAAATTTCTTTAGTACGATGAAGAGTAAATTCAATGTAACGCCTGATAATACACAGGGTACATTTATTGCATATTCGCCAGAACCAGGTATTCCTTGGAATAATAGTGTGAATTATGGCAGTGAGCCAGCTGAATTAATTGTTATCCGTAATGCAAAGTGTTGGTTACCTAAACTATTGCGTACTCCTGAAGTGTCGACGCAGATTGTGGGAAGTTATGAAATAACGGGTTGTGATTTTGAATCACCAGATAATGGTTATAACAGTAATGGCAAGATTTCTGGTGCATTTACATTCCTCACTGTAAATTGGTGGGATAACAGTCAATATCGCAGTGATAACCAAATGGTGAACCGTCGTGCAATATTTAAAGATAACCGTGTTTACACACCAAATAATACCGCGGGTAAGTTAGCTTATATTAGTATTCGTGATAATCGACAAGATCGTATTGGTAACTATGTTATTGATATTAGTGGCAACGATATTACAGCAAATAGCCTTAAAGAATTACAATTAACATGTGCAGCAAGTGATCAATTTAAACCTAAAGATTGTATAATTAACCAAATTACATTAAATAACCGTGTGCATATTGTGGATTCGGCACAAAATAATGTTAAGCCTCGTCATGATGTTTTTGTTACAGGAAATAAAGTACCAAAAGTTATACTGTTAGACCTTGGCGGCAATCATACTTCAACCGCAAAGAACGCATTATTAGGCCGTATTCAACAGAATATATTTGGTGCTGATATGACAACTGGAAAATTTAATTTATCATATGCAGAGCTATTAGGAGCAACGCCTGCTATAACTGTCATGAATGCAACTCGTCCAAGTAATGGTTGTTTAGAGAATAAAATGCATCATTATAACGGTACAATGACAACTAAAGATGGCTGCTTTGATTTTTCGACCCGTATTGAAATTAGCAATGTTAATGTAGAAGCGGAAACATGTACTATTGGCTATTTCCATCCGACCACAAAGTTATGGACTCTGGCACAGTGGAATGCAACCAAGAATGACGGTAGCTTTGAAATTTTATTGAATAGCAGAGATCGTTTTGGTAATTATACTGATAAAACACCATTAAAAGCTCGTATTGGTCGTCAGTCAAATGCATTAACACTCTTACTGTATCCTAATTATGGTAATAGTGATTATTCTTCAGCATTGAATATGGAATTAAATATTAATCATTATTAATATAATTAAGCTAAAATAAATATTGTCAAGAGACACATTGTATAATGTGTCTCTTTTTATTTGTTACTTTAAGATTGTCTTATTATAGCAATAACATTTATTGATGATGTTAATTGTTTTTTATGAATTATTGTTAATATTAATACAGTACAGTAGTATTTAATAATAACTTTCGTTATATTGAATCTACTTTTATAATAAATAATAAGCTATAAATTTTTATAGCGGTATTTAATTACTTATAATTATAGGTTTTAGCTAAGCTATAGAACTCAACTTTATATATATGTATTTATTATGAATTGAGGTGATGTTTATATACAATAATAGTAGGCAGTTTAATGAGTAAAGAAGATTCAATTAGTGATCATAAAGGTATTTCTCGCCGTTCTTTTCTAAGAAATACGACAATGATAGCAGGGGGAGCAACGGCTGGCATGTTTATCCCTGGTGCTATTGATAAAGTTAATGCATTAGATTTGATGAAAAACTCAAATCAACCAGAAGTGATTATTACGGCTAAAGGTCGTGCACTAATAGCAAAAATGCAAGCAGAAAAGAAAATTTTACTAATTGATTCCATGATTTTTGCTTTTAAGTCAAAGAGAGGAAAAGCGCCTACAGAAAATGAACAGTTACAACCTAATGAAATTGTTCATAATGCTAAAATTCAACAACAAATTCGATTATCAGAGGATGCCATAGCGTTGTCTACGACATTAGACAGTGATGTTGGTCCATTTGAATTTAATTGGAGCTGCTTATATTGTAGTGAATATGACACTATTATTGCTGTTACCTATCCGAAATTAACAACAAAAACGGTTGATGGCCCAGGCGCAAAGGGCAATATTTTAATTCGATCATTTATTTTAAATTATAAAAACATAGCTGATATTACGAATAGTGCAGTTATAGATGCTAGCCCTAATTTTATGGCACATCAGCGATTAGGTATTGTTGAAAACTCAGCGTTGCAGGCCATTATTGATCAACAAGGTCAAGATTGGTTTATTAAAAATGCTTTTATGGTATTACCTGTTGAGGGTGTATATAAAATCATGGCTGGTGTGGCTTATATTTCTGGGCATCGAATTGAATTAGAAAACAATCGTGTTATTGATGCTACTAATAAACCATTTTATATCTATGTTGATGTTTATAAAAATAATAATGACATTGATGGGTTAGATACGAAATTTAATATTATTGTTTCAAGTAAAGATTTAAAGAATTACATTAATACAGATGGTGTTCATCATTATTATTGTAAACTTTGTCAAGTTATGGCTGATGGTTCGGTGAGTGATTTACGCCCTCAAACGACCGTGGTAGATAAGGGGTGGGCAGAAGCACAAGATCATCAAGCTATAGAAAGTGTTTCTGGTCTTAAAATATACCCGCTTAGTCGTAATTTAGCTGTTGGTGATACCATTCCTGAAGGATATAACGGCTTACGTATAAAGAACAAAATTTACCGTGTTATTTGCCATGGTAAAGTGAATGAAATTGATTCTAATGCGACCTTTGTCATTGTAAATAAAGATAAATATTTCTTACAACCTTGTATTGAAGGCCAAAGCTTTTATTCTATCGATAATCTTGAGCATTATGCACCTCTTTCTGATTGGGGTGATAAAATTAATTATGCCGCAGAAATTTGTCGTAAAGGTGGGCTTATTTTATGGATTCCAAATAAAGTTTACCGATTTAATAAAACGATTGAATTTAAAGATCTTAATGTTCAATGGGATGGCACTTTAGAGCTTTGCAGTAATGTTGTTGGTGTCGTTTTAAAATATAATGTTAATTTGTCTGGTAATCCTTTTATTATTCGTTCTCGTTCGCTTGATCATTTTGATCAAGCCATGGTAATGCTGACATCATCATCAGAGAAAGTTAATGGTAAATGGAAGACTAAAGGTTGTGTTGAAAATAAAATTAATCAATTAAATATTCTTAATGGTTGGATTGATTATCATGGTCACAGTAATGGTAAAGTTTTGGATAAAACCAAACTTACTGGCCGTGGACTAGTATTATTAGCGGGAAGTTGGACCGCAGGATTAACAACTAAACGTTCCCATGAGTATGTTTGGCGTAATTTTGTTTCAGATGTCTATGTTGATGGTTTTGAACAGCCTTATGTATTACAAGGGGTAATTGATAATATTACGCCAAATCGTTGGATCACTTGGGTTAATGGCAATAAATTACATAATTTATGTGCTCGTCGATTTAAGCAAGGCTTCGTTGTTCAATCGCCATTATTACGTCCCAATGGAAAAATTGGTGGTGAAGTTGCAGGTAATACGTGTGCCAGTCTTGATTTTCAGTGGTCGCGAGAAGGGTCTCAGTCTTTTCTTGTTTGTGAAGGGCGTAATAATAAATTTGAATTAATGGGTTGGGATGCTCCCGAAACTGCGACGAAGACTATTCAATTTTTACGGGCTAAAACGAATACATTTCCACCGGGTTACGGTGAGGCATCAGGTAATATTGTTGAGCTTTATGGCTCAACTCTAGGTAAATTAAATGGTAGTGATTTATCACCATTAGTATATGAATCTAACCCCGGTTTAAATACATTTATAACTGAAAGTTATATTGCACGTAATATTATGCCTGAATTATCACCACCAACCGTAGGTTCAGCGTTAACTAACAGTTATATACCTAAGGTTGATAACTTTTTAGCGTTTATTAATAACCGTCCTCGGTGTCGAGTGGCGTTATTTAAAAATGGAGAGTTACAGCCAAAGGTTGATCTTACACCAATGTTTGATTTTAATCCTGAATCAGCGGTACGACTTACGGTAGAGAAAGGCGATGAGTATCAAGTTGTAATATCATTAGATGGATCTATTAATCATTTTAATATGGTGGGTAGTACACTTGGCTACAATAATCTATCGTCAGGTGTCATTGATATTAATTTACGTGATCGACATAAAAAATCAGTCTATTCTTCTCGCCAACCATTGAAAACAGCCAATGTTACTGGTTTTATTCATGCTGCTAATATTAAGACCTTGGTGATAACGTATAGTGGTTTTGAAAAAGCAGGTAAATTAAATATTAGTGCATTATACGGTCAAACGTATAACCGTAATGCGTCGCAAGGCTTTATGACTGCTGATGGTTCATGCTGGATGCAAGACGATATTAAAATAAACAAACCTGGTGCAGGGGTTGTTGTTCGTGATGAAGTTAATGGCCAACTTTATCGTATTGCGATTGCAAATGGTGAATTGAAATTAGAACCTGTAAAAAAGTAATAATATAATGTACTCAAGCCGCTCTATTAAGGGCGGTTTTTGATATTTATATCCTATCTCTTATCGTAAATTTATTCCTTTCTTATAAAAGCTAAAGCATATTATTTTAAACTAGATGCCATCATTTAATGAGAAAAATGTAGGATTGATGAATTGTTTGCCTATAGCGAATATATAAATGTGATATTGAGCTCAAAAAATTCGTCATTAGCCTAATAACAATAAAAACTACGATGCAATAAATAGCATAAATATGCTTTTATATGTATATTTCTTATGGTTATTACAAATAAGGTTTATACATGAATATTAAATCTATTACTCTCGCAATTAGTGCGTTGTTATGCAGTTATTCGGCGACTAGTTTGGCTGCTTTAAACGCATCAACTGACGCGACGCAGCAACTTGAGCAAATGAAAACACGTGTATTGCAACGAATTATTGAAGCGCAAAAGCTGATCAATGATCCTGCTAATATTGAAATCCGCAATGGACAACGTTTTCTAAAATATAACGGCTATTTATACCCAATTACAGCCAACAACTTACCTTCTTTTATGCCTTTTGTTGATGGTTTTGATTATGCAGATCGTTCCGCTGAGGCTATGTTTGATTTTATTCAAATGCCATGGAAGTTAGTTAACCAAATGGATGGCGTTTATATTTATAATGACCAATTTGGTTATACCTATTTAGAACAATGGGATAAAGATAAACAATGTAATGTTCAATACCTTGCGGGTGATAAAGATTTAGTTAGTGCGGCTTCGAAAGATTGTCTACCTTATTAACGCAGCTTTAATTGATGCTTACGGCTTTATTGATGAACAGCCTATTACTAATCATCTTAGTGGTGATTTTGCTGCACAAATACGTTTTATTCAAAACCAAACAGCAGAACCTTTTGGTAATGATGAAAAAGAACAACAACGAATTGTCTCTCAACGTGAAGCTTTACTTGTTGTCACTCCAATGGCTAACGATGAACCTAAAAGCGTTGAACTGAAAATATTCAAAGATGGTGTATTACTTGAGACTCGTCAAATGACGAATCCTCTACAAATTTTAGAATCAGACCGTGCTAATCACGATGATCGTAAAGATGTGGTTTACTCCAAACGTTCATTCACAACAGTTTTGCCATGGAACTGGGTTGAGAAAGGGTTAAGTTTACAGTTTTCAACTTATAGTGGTTTAAGTGGTGAATTAACAGCAGATCGAATTGATTTTGCAGCTCCTGCTCATCTTGATTTACCTATGATTCGAATTGGTATGTTAACTGAGCCGCCAGCAGCAAAACCATTAGAACTACAAACTGCACATTACGGCTCAGAGCTTTTCCAACGGTTCCCATTAGCATCAATGACGATCAGTAATTACTTACCTATTAAGTTAGATAAAGTGGTGATGTCTAATGGTGATATCAAAACCCAATACAGTGACTATGCTTCTCCCGGCATTCATAGCGGTGATATGCGAGAAGATATAACGAAGTCGTTAATTCAACTTGGTATTGCCAATGCAAATTATGGCGTTGCCAGTTCAGGTCCTAGTCAATGGCAAGCTGATAATTACCCTGCTATTGTTATTGGTCACTCTGTTGGTCGTTATAAAAATGACAAAGGTGATATTGGTGATTATACCCATGGTTTGTCTGGCGGTAATGGCATGGTACTGCTTGCGGATACTACGGGAAATGAAGTCACCCATGAGATTGGACACGCCTTGAGTATGGGTCATTATCCTGGTGGTCACGTTAATGCAACCCATGGTGCAACCACTGGGTGGGGCTATGATGCCTATCGCGGTTACATGGCAGATAACCTTAATTGGTGGTCAAAAGTTGATGGTGAATATGGTTATGGCGATATTATGGTTACGCCATATAAAACTCATTATGGTTATGGTGCAGATCCTATGGGTGGCGGTGGTTTTGACTCATCAACGTCCAGCTATCCATTATTTACCGGCTATTCATCAAAGCGTATTCAACACTATTTAGAGACTAAAGATTATCTTGATACGACGGCGACAAGTGGCTATGGCCATTGGAATGCGGTCGAACAACAATTTGAGCCTGTATTAACAACCACTAAATTAAAGCCAATCGTGCAAGGGGTTGATGTAATGACGGTGGTGGGTTTTTATGATCCACAACAGATCAATACCAGCTATGTCTATCCTGCATTATATGGCAGCTCAGGTAATGTGTATGAGTTACCTCAACCGGTTGCTGGGCAATGTTGGGCAACGGTGACTTATGGTGATAATTCACAGCAGGTTATTGGGCTTGATGGCAGCCGTAAAAATAACGGTTTAAGTAATAAACTGCATTTTAACTTAGCGCGTGATCGTGCGCCGCAAACCGTGACTATTGATTGTCCTCAAACCAGTTTAGAAACGATAGTAAGAGATGAGCTATTAATTCAGTTTGCTCAAGATCGTTTTTATGCTTGGGGTGAGAATAATCGTAGGGGGGAAATCGGTGATGTGTTTGAATATCATCGTAATGGCCGTGTTGAACTTTTTGAATTGAAAAAGCAACATTATTGGTATTTCCCTGGTGCTGGTGAATCAAACAGTGAGTGGGCGTTTGTCGGTTATCTTGACCAATTTATTGCCGATAAACAGCCAGACATAAACTTTGATGAATTAGGTCAAGTGAGACTAGATGCTCGTACCTTTATCGCTAACACTGAATATCCTGCGGCAGCGATTACCATCGGCAAGGGTCAAGGATACGATCTAGCGATTGAGTCACAAAAATCATTTACGGAACAAAGCGATTTAGCACATCTTGATTTTGAAACGATTAACCAGTTTGATCAATGGGTTGCTGATCGTTATGGTAATGGTGAATTGAATAATGGCGTAACGCATAAACGTAAGCGGGCAGGGGCTGTTTATGTTCATGTTAATACAGAACTTAATACCCGTGATTATTTCTTAATGAAAACAGTCATCGCGGGAGAGTTCCCTACGGACCATCGCAGTAATAATGATTGGAAATATTTAGGTTCAGCGGAATCTTATGTTAATTTTGACTTCAACCCACTGATATTAAATCGTGACATGGTATCGAATGTTGAACGTATTCAGCATTACTTTAAGCAGTCAGCTTTATTTACCTGGGATCAACGTACAATCACGACTTGGAATAGTTCAAATAGCGCGGTGTTCATTAATCCAACCGCTGAGGGTATTAATGAATACTTTATTCAAAGAATACCAGCTCAAGGTGGTGAGTTCCCAACCAATAAAGCGTCAAATCGTGATTGGATTTATGTAGCGGATGATAATTCGCTGAATCAATTGGTGCTGGAAATGAGTACCAACCAAGCGGTATTTGAGCAATTAGCACTTGATTGGTATAAACAAGACAGTTTTGGTAACTGGGGTGATAATGGTAAAAAAGGGAATGTCGGTGATATTTATACCTATGATTTCCGTGATAGTAAAACCCATTATTACCGTTTAAAGACAACCCACTATGGCTATTTCCCATGGCCGTCAGACCAAGATCCTAGCAATGGTAATTGGCACTATATTGGTCATTACTAAGCATAATAGGTACTAATTAATGATGTTTTAAAGCCGTATTTAACCTTGTGTTATTTACGGCTTTTTTATTGATGGTGCAACAAGGTGTCGTCAAATGTTAAACTGTCACTCATTTCATTTAATGATCACAAAAGGTAGTGTAATGAATCTAATTATTGCGTTGTTGAAAGAGAATAATATTAGTGATGAGCAGATCAGCAGTATTTTCCAAACGCTGACTCAAAATCCTCTAGCAGCAATGGCAACCATTAGCCAGCTAGGTTTACCGCAAGACAAACTACAAATGCTAATGGCACAAGTAATGCAAAACCCGGTATTAATTAAAGAAGCGGTTGAAGAACTAGGTTTGGATTTTTCAAAAGTAGAAGCTGCTAAAGAACAACTACAAAAATAAGTTTACTGATAACAGCATATTTAAGGCCGTATAAAACCCGTATATTCAGTGGTTTAAGCGGCCTTTTTTATCGCTGTGATATCAATACCACTATTAGGAAAGTCATTATGCTTCCACATTCAATCGTTGAACAGCTACGTTATGGTCGAGTTACAGGGCAAGATTATTTTTTTCGAAGCGGTATTGAAAAAGCGCCAATAGATCAAGTTCAGGTAACAGTATTAGGATGTGTTGGGGATGAACAAGCAGAGCGCTTTCATGGTGGTTTAGAACGAGCCGTGTTGCAGTTTGATTGTGATCATTATGCTCAGTTATCCCTCTTATTTCCTAAATCAGCGCCATTATTTAACAATGGCGGCTATGGGGAAAATTTAGTCGTAGCGGGTATGAATGAACATAATATCTGTATTGGCGATAAGGTTGCTGTTGGTTCAGTGATATTACAAGTGACACAACCAAGGCAACCGTGTTTTAAGCTTAATCATCGTTTTAAAGAACCCACGATTGCACGCTATTCACAACATAATAGTAAAACAGGTTGGTTTTATCGTGTTCTGCAAGAGGGAGAAATTACTCGTAATGATGAAATAGAGGTGATTGAACGTCCTTATCCACAATGGACTATTGCTCGTGTGCAGCATTATCTTTATGCCGAAATGGATAATTTAGCCGCCACTACAGAACTTGCGTCATTACCGACATTAGGGATCGAGGTGAAAAGTGTTTTCCAACGTCGTTTAGCAACGAACGAGATTGAAAATTGGCATTCACGCCTTGAAGGACTAATTAAATTAGAAATGCGAGTGGTTAAAATTATCGTTCAAGCAGCAGTTAAACGCTTTTATTTAAGTCGTACCGATCTTGGTGCTTTGCCTCCGTTTAATGTCGGTGCACACGTCACCGTTAAGTTACCCAATGGCTTAAAATGTGCTTATGCGCTGTGTGACTCTGCAATTGAAGGAGTCTATCAAATTGAGGTTCAACGGGCATGTGACAACCAAGGTGGTTCGCAATACATGCATGAGCAGGTAAATATTGGTGATGTATTATCAGTTTATGAACCTGTGAACGAAAAATAGTGATCAAAGAAGACTCTGTCGCTGAAGTTATCGAAACAGAGTATAGGTGATGATGTTATATTAGATTAATCTAAATTAGAATTGCCTAATATTATCTTTAGCGTAAGATAAAGGCTCTATTATGGTGATTGGATAATAAATAATGCATCTTGATGAAATGAAACAACGAGCGACAGAGGTTTCTGAACTTTTAAAAATAATGTCCCATCCTGAAAGGTTGATCGTACTTTGTCAGTTAATTGATGGAGAAATGAGCGCCAATCAATTGCAACTTAACTCGACATTAAGTCAATCCGCTTTTTCACAACATTTGGCTGTGCTGAGAAAAAATGACATCGTCACTATTCGTAAAGAAGCGCAATCGGTTTTTTATTCTTTAGCTGATCAGCGTATTACAGCACTTATAACCAGTTTCCATGATATTTTTTGTGATCAAGATTAAGGTGAGGTGAGTATGACTTTTCAAATACCTTGGCAATCATTTTTGGGTGGCATGTTACTTGGATTATCTGCGGTGATATTGATGCTGTTTATTGGTAGGACCGCAGGAATCAGTGGCATTATTAATGGTGTGATTAAGCAAGAAAAACAAGAATTAGGGTGGAAAATTGCATTTTTAGTCGGAATGGTTTTAAGCGTATTTATTCTATCCCCCTTGGGCGTAACGTTGCCGACGATTAGTGAACAGAATATAGGTATTGTTTTAATTGCGGGTTTATTGGTTGGCTTTGGTACGCGATTAGGTAATGGATGCACCAGTGGTCATGGTATTGTTGGCATGGGACGTTTTTCTAAACGTTCAATTTATGCAACCTGCGTGTTTATGATGTCAGCCATTATTGTTGTATTTATTCGTCGTTTATTAGGTGATTTATAATGGGCAGCTTAAAGATAAACCGTATTGTTGTTGGTGCTATTACCGGTGTTCTATTTGGCTCTGGAATGATTATTTCAGAAATGGTTAACCCTCATAAAGTGATCGCTTTTTTAGACATTTTTGGTCAATGGGATCCAAGCCTTGTTTTTGTGATGCTAGGAGCTCTGCTCGTGTTTGCACCTTGTTATCATCTGCTGATAAAAAAACGTAAAACAGCCATCAATGGTGATGCAATAGCGCCTAAAAATAGTAATAAGATTGATGCTAAATTAACGGTGGGCGCCATTGTCTTTGGTATTGGTTGGGGGTTGGCTGGTTTTTGTCCAGGCCCTGCAATCACTAATTTAGGTGGTGGTAATTATGCTGTCTTTGTTTTTGTTGCTGCTATGATTTTAGGTATGGTTATTGCCAATAAATATTTAACATTAAGATCTTAGTGAATGAGCGATCTTGCTTTTTTACTTTAATAATATAAAGGGAAGATGATGAAAAAGTGGATGACATTAGTTATTGCAATCATATTGGGAGGCGGTGTTTTTTATACAGTAGCACGTACAGAAGCGCCTATAACATTAGCAGAGCTTGCAACTCAACCTCAGCAATGGCAAGTCAAAGTACCTGATACAACTGCGAGTATTACGTTAAATTCAATCAAAAAATTACAGCAACAACCTTATCTTATGGGTGAATATCAAACACTTGATGGTGCTGATAATGTGACTATTTACCTTAATGCTAATCAGGCTGTCCAACAAGGTAAATATATTGCGACATCTTTTGTAACCACGAATTCGGGTAGTGGTACATTTTACTATTTATCCGTATTTGAACAGCACAATAAAAAACTTGATAATTTGACCAATATTTTTATTGGTGATCGAATTAATATCGAAAAAATTGCCCTTGTTAGCAATAATCCGCTAATGATTAAAATTGATTATAAAACCCATGGTGAAAACACGCCTTATGCTTTACCAGCAGACGTCGCTAAATCACAAATATATCAATTAAAAGATAATCAATTAGTGCTACAAAAATAAATCGTTTAATGATTTATTAATACTTTGATAGATATATAAGTATATTATTTAAAATAAAAAAGGCCACATCAAAGTGGCCTCTAGTTATGAAAACAACTTACATATTTTTTACTGTTATGTGTGGTTCAAATGACCCTGGTACGGAAAATTTGATCATATTGAAGTTAGTTATGTGACTAACTTAAAATTGGACAGAAATTGGCTTAGAGTATTAGCCCTATTTCTGATGGTAGTTATTAGGAAAAGTAAAGAGAACGCTTGACTTCTTTTCAGTATCACTCTTCATGATATTCAGTATTTACTTAAAAGGTGGCTTGGGCTTGTCCAATACTTAGGATAGGTGTCGGCTGCGAGACACATATCCTTATTTGTTATACAGTATTTCCAGTGAACTCACATTGGGTGTTTCATCCAAACATTTGGTTCACGATACAGGCCTAAATTTGAAGCAATATTAACTTCTAGGTAACTAAGTGCACCAGGAATAATATATTGCCCTGATTCAGGGAACACCATGTTAGTCCAAGAAGACCAATTAGATAAATCGCTATTAACTTGCAGTGTGCATTCAGAGATATGGATTATTTCAGCGCCCAGTCTTTCGTGTACTCTAAGCCAAGGGTCATTAAGTAAACCATCTTCTCTTCTCCAATGTGCATATGAGTGGATTGACTGTAATGGATAAGATGATTTTTTCGTTGGGCGTACAGGTACAACTAATGTATCGATATTTAAACTATTAGCTAGTTTTTTCATTTCTTTTAAAACAATAGAGCTGAGCCCTTTTCCTTGAATCTTAGAGTCAACTAAAGCACCAACAGGAATAAGAGTATTAGAGGTTTCTCCAATCTCTTTTATTTTAATACCTTGTTGGATTACTGACTCAATACTCTGTGGCAGTCCTTCCACTTTCTGATTCCAAGTAACAGGTACAGTAAAACCAACTGCTATTACAGTGTCACTCTGGGTTAATACCAAAACATAATCACTTAATTCACTGTAGAAACTAGACCAACTTACAGCATCACTATTTTGTAAGAAAACAGGCCATGAGTTATTATCTAAGCTAGCTACTTGTTCTATAAGGTCACTTCTTTCACTTAAGCTAAATACTTGGTAATCCACGTAACACTCCATTGTTATATAACAGCTTATTAATAAGCATTCTTACTTTCACGCAAAAGCACACTTCTAAAGCCCAGCCATGATAATCAATTTAATTCATAAATATCATGATCTTGATAGCGTATTTTATCTTTCAAATACTTTTTAATGATTTAGAAAGTAAGAAATATTAAATTATTTAATTTTCATGGGGTTATGACTTTTACCTTCGTTGAAAATATAGTGTAGCCTTATCTTTACTTTGCAAATTCAACATGCTGTGAGCCAATTCATTATCACTTTTTGTTGGGATGAAAATAGCTAGATAAACAATTATGGGTGTCCAATATTTTTTGCGTTCACCTTTCAATTTATTACCCATCCAAAAACCATATGCAGGGTAGCCTTTAGCTGATGGTTTTGAAAAATAGGTTTTACGCCATTTTTTATGGGTAGCCCTAGTTCTAACCGTATTTTGTCAGGTGACCAACATCGCAAATATAGCCGTTTAACTGCTTCGCGAATTTCAAGAAAGTATGCCGTGACGCAATGATACGCATAATGATCATTCAATGACTAATGAGTGTTCGGTGTACTTCTGTTTTTCATCAAATCCGAATTGGGTAGAACGTCAATAGGTGCGAATGATTACGTTATTACGTATTCTTGCCGTGATTTGATAATTCGCTTGAATAACACTGCAGTTGGAGCCAGTAAACCTGCATTGCGTGATTTTGCCGGCAGTAATCCTTCAACAGTGGTGCAAATTGCCGGTGTGTTAATGCAAGAGTTCGCGTCAGTGTTAGATATTAAAGTAAAAAAATAGATGCCTTGGTTACGGCATTAGATCGTAACGACTTTGGAAAAATGTTGGCTTGATGGCGTAAGTGGCTGCCAAGTGAAAACGACAGTGATGCTAATTTAGCCCGCACAGTATGGTCGAACTTACCGCCGCTACCAATACACCACTTATTTAGAAATGCCGATTATGGCTAACCCTAATTTATTAGATGGTGATCAGCAGATTACCGTTGCAACAACAAAACTTGAAGTGATGGTGCTACCGAGCCCAAACACAATGGATATAGATTTTGAATGTGTAGTGGCAATAAGCCACGCATAGTCAAGGAGAAACAATGAGCAATACAGCAACCGTTATTACTACTAAAGCTGGTGAGGCATTAATTGCCCAAATGCAGGCTGAAAATAAAGTATTAGTGATTGATAAGTTTATTTTTGCCAATGTACCTAATCGTTCCACGTTTCCTGACCGTGATGATATTGTGCCAACTGAACATGTGGTGCATGAATCTGCAGTACATGAGCAAGGTCGCTTAACTGAAAACTCTATGATTTATTTCACCACACTGGCAAGTAATGTTGGCCCATTCTCGTTTAACTGGTCGGGTTTATTTTGTTCTGAACACAATGTGCTTGTTGCCATTAACTTTCTGCCGTCAGTTGATAAAACCGTAGATGCACCGGGCATCACGGGTAATACCTTGGTGCGTTCTTTCGTGCCGGAATATAAAGGTATTAGCGAGACAACCAATATCACGGTTGATCCATCTAGCTGGCAATATGATGCTCACAAGCGCATGTCAAAAATGGATAACGATACCGCACAAGCAATTATCGACCAGAACGGTAAAGATTGGTTTATTGATAATGGTTTCATTGTTACCCCACAATCAGGTGCTTATAGCATTAAAGCGTGTGCGGGTTATGTGTCCGGCCATCACGTTGACTCTATCAATAATTCACACACTACCCGTGATGCAATTGAATGGCGACCGAATTTAAAAGTAAAAACTAAAGATGCGTTGCAGTTGTTTAGTCACACAGATGAACATAGTGTTAAAAGTTATTACTTGCCGAATTCGAATGATGTGCCGTTTATCACGTCTGCGACTTGGGTTGAAGATATGGCGTTAAATCGTTTTTGTGAGGGATCACTCGTCACTGAATCATTAGCCATCTTATTATCAAGTTTCATTCAAAAGGGGTTATTGATAGATCAACGAGCGGAGACTCAGGCAGCGTTTGATTATGCGGCTGATCACAATAAAAAATTAATTATTGATTGTGTAGTTTGGACTTTACCTATTAATCAGTATGGACGTCCAGTTCACATTTATTGCCCTCCAAATGTGACCGTTGAGTGGCTTGCTGGATGCTCAATTAATTCCCTATCAACTGACCTAGATCATTACGAGATATTAACGGTAGCAGAGGAGAACATCACACTAATACGACCATTCGTCATTGGAGATAAAGAAACTCACATAGGAACAGGAGGTGAATGGGGATATGGAGTTAGCATTATGTCTGGCGCGAATAACGTGTTAATTGATAATCCAATCTGCAAGGACATGTGGGGTGATGGTATATACATTGGATATAGTTATCAAGAGCCAGATAAAGGCTACCCCAAAAACGTGACAATACGAAACCCTGATATTGATAACGTGCGCAGAAACGGTATTAGTCTATGTGCAGGAGATAATATTACTATAATAGATGCTGCATGCAGAAACGTTGGGGGAGCTTGGCCTCAGGCTGGGTTTGATTGTGAACCAGAAGCCCCCCCGGGTTATCCGAAATATTTAAAAGCGGTAGTCGATGGCTTGAGAATAAATGATTGTATTAGTGGATTGGTACAATACGCACTAAATCAAAATTCATCAGACAGCATGATTATAGATGTAGAGTTTGATAATGTTGTCATTACAAGCTGCGAACAACCGATCGTACAGCGAGCGTTAGGCGTTAGCATTGCAAAATTTCACAATAAATCTATAACGATTAACTACGGTGATGGTGGCAATACATCATTGCAAATTGGAAATACAACAGATACTGGATGCTATTTTGAAACTGATAAACTTACAATTAAACAAGGCTGTAGATCATCTCGTCCGATCGTAATTATGGATTCCACTGATAGTGCTATTTTTGGCAATTACAAGATTAATTCCCTAGTGACTGGCTCAGATATTTTCTTGTCTCATAATTATCCAAATATGATAGGTATTGCTAATTTTGAAGTGCTTTCTAATTATCCAGTAAAACCTTATCAGTGGGAGCCAAACGCATTTAATCTAGATAAAACAGTTAAAATCATGAGTGAAATACCATTCAATCTTAGTCATTGCTCAATAGATACATACGAAATACTTCCGCAGTATGTTGCAGCTGGCGTTACTGATGGTTCATCGCTAGTAGATCTTTTTATAACGCGACCGTCGAACGACACACGCGACTTTGTACTAACAAAGAGGTTTTCATCTGTTAATAAATTATATTACAGGGTAGGGGCTGGACGACAAATTTCGTATGAAAACGTTTTATTATCATCGTTAGAGATAAAACTTAAAGGCACTATGTATTACATTAAGTCGGTTGGTCAGATTGATTATATATATCATTAAAGCCTATCGGCAAGAGTAAGCGATATTAAAATATGAGCAATTAAAGGATCTCAATGCTAACCCTAGACGGAACCCAACTACCACTAAAAAAAACTGTGCATTAGTGTCCGTCAACAATTGGCCAGGAAGGATATATCTGGCTAATCGTCAGCGGCCGATCAAGCGGAAACCGGTACTAAAGATAAGGTGCTGGCATTAATGAATTGATCCCCCAATAGTTGGACCCCAATTATTGGGGGTTTTTTATGTCCAAATACAGTAGAGAGTTAAAATGCATCCTAGCCAAGCAATGCTTGGCGGGAGTCTCATCGACTTTGCTCGTTAAACAATATTCCATTTCATCGCGTCAAATACGTTATTGGGCTCAATATTTAACGGTAACAGCAAAGTTAAAAACGATTAATTTAATGTGGACGAAGGGGGTAACACACACTAGTGCGGTATTAAACCTTTCTTCCTCTGGAATACTTTCTGTCTGGTTACAAAAATACAGAGGTATTAAAGAGCTCGAACCTCAACGATTAGGCTGGTCATCTATCCATGAATCATTAATCTCAACGTCCATACAAGGGCGTTTTTTGACAAACTTTACTCTTTACGTGATTTCCCCCAAGCCACATGGCAGGCAGTAAGATTGCGGATAGTTAATGGTTATACGTATGAATGGGCAGAACTTGAAACGGGTGTTACCCGCAAGCGAATAGCATTGGCAGTCGATAAATTAGAACGGGCGTATGAGCAGATAAAAACAGTTTATGGTTTATAGGTGTCGCCACTTTATCGCCACTCTTCTATTTTAGGTACAAAAAAGCCGCTAATAAAGCGGCTTCTTATGGTTGTATCAACACTATTTGTTGAAACAACCATAAGCTGATATTTAATCTTTCTATTAAAATCAATTTATTAATATAAATACAACCATATGTTGATATTACTCAAAACAACCATAAGTTGATATTTTCGTAGGTTCATCACGATTCATGAATATTGGCTGTAAGAAAGTTACTTACATATTTTTTTACTGTTTAAGTATATTTATGTGTAATAGCTATCATCGAAATCAAACATCTAATTTAACTGAGCAATGGTATTAGTATTGAATACTGTAAGGTTCTATCTGTGATTTATAATTCTGATACAGGGGTATGAGTTAGCTGATTAGCTAACTCATTTGTGGACAGAAATGAGTTAGATTAATTTGTAATACTCACCCTTTTTAAAATTCATTTCTTAATCATAAAAAGCTGTAGAGTAGCGACGATTACGCAACAATATACTTATGATCTTGTGCTCATGATTTACTCTTTCAACCGTTCAAGAAACGCATGGGTTCTTTCACCGTAAGGCCCTAGCTCAATGGGTATCTCAGTAAAGCTATCTACCTCATTCGCAATAATAATCTTCACTTCAACATTAGGAGCTTTTTCACGAATATTATCAGCTACTTCCTCTATTTTTTCCTTATATTCATCAACATCAATCTGCTCTTGGCAGTATTGCTCACAGATAAGAAAAGCTATATCAGGGGACAACCTTTGGATTTCATCAATAAACGCAGTGACTTCGTGAGGGTTGTCTACAAAGCTAGCTGCACTTAGTTTAACTTCTGCCGCAACAAATTTACCATCAATGACAGCAAGTAAGTCAATCTCATTATTCTCATTGCCTTCACGATCTTTAAAGAGATTAATTTCGGGCAAATAAAATGCCTGTGCATGACGGTAAATATCCATTAAATGAGCGATAGCCCATAGTACGGTCAATCCATTTTGCTCTATAAGTGCAGAGGTTATAAATGGAGCAACTTTGTATTCCCATGCCATATCAATTGGCGTTTTATGCAGCTTATTACAAATTGAGCAGTTGTTATCCAGTTTGATTGTATCTAGAGTCAATCCATTTTCATTACCGCAGTATGAACAACGCCATCTGTATTCCTGAATTAATACATTTTGATGAACTAAGTATTCGATGGTGTCTTTAAGGTTGTTTATTAAATACTGTTTCGTTTTACCAACATCTCCAAGTCTCATCTGATCAGTAATGTGTGCGAGGCTGACAAGAGCTTTTTGATTAATTATTGATATTAGCTTATCAAGAGAAAATGACGCTTTATCATTATCAATCGACTTTCTAACTATTTCTCGCCAGTAAGAATTCGCTAAGATGCCAGCATGAGACAGGTCGCCGTTAAACAATGAGATAACACCACGGTGTTTTTGACCTTTATCGGACAATTCTAAGCCATAGTATTTTTTAGTGAACAATTGTATACGCATATCACGTTCAAACCTCATCCTGTGGGTATGCTCCAGAACGAGACACTTCAATACTTCTTCTTCACTAGGTATGAACAAAGTAATAGTTAACTCATGTTGTGGTATTCCATTAAAAATTTGTTGTGGTGCATCAGGGATAACAGTAATGGAACCATGTCTAGATACTTTTGCACGATTTTTAGTGAATGCTAATGTCGCCTCAAGTCGTCTCGGTAGCTTCCAATCATTGAAGCCACCTACCACCACATAATTTTCTTTTGGTTTCTCTATATATAGGTTAGAGACACACTGCCCTGTTTTAAAGTCATATAGGTCAGGCGTTAGGTATTTAAAGTGCTCAATTTCATCTACTACAAACTGATTATCGCGCTCATAGACTTTTAGAGACCTTGTTCTTTCTGACTCAATACTATAATGACCACTGATTGCTCGTTCACTCGGTAATGCTGGACTGTCGAAATTGCTTGGCACCATAACACTACTATAGGTATAGTTTTGCAGTTGCTGGGCTAGTTGTTGGCAGTCCTCTCTGGCAATAGATAAGCTTCTTATGCTTAAAGAATTAGGGCCATTGCCGTACCCTTTGAAATTATGAGCATTAATGAACGTACCTAATGCTATTAAAAAGTTATCGTCATCAAGGTGAGCTTTTGAAATACAGAGAGCGCTAAAATCATGTCGTTCGTTGTTTTCAGACAACAACCTGCTATTCCAAAAATTCAGCCTATCTTCTGCGGTATCGCCAACAAATAAATTAAAACTATTTGACCATTCGTAAACATTTGGGTGATTAATTGTTGATGAATGAATGCTCGAAAGCGTTGAGAAAGTTTTGACCTGTTTTTGGGCTAATTTACCCAAAAGTTCAGCTAAGCTATGACAACGCTCATTACCAACATTGTTATATGTGGGTAGATCTTGTGCACAATAACAAACAGTGCCGAAAACATTCTGCCGCCCAAGATTCGAACCACCTCCTCCTTGAGATATACCAAAGTTATCTGGTAATAATCGATATTCATCATTCTGAAAGTGTTGCGTTATGTACATATTTGGCTGAATTTCATTCGACCAGACTTGGTATTTCGCATAAGGGCTGTTAATTGTAGAAATTGCTCTAATAGGAACGAAGCCATAAGGCCAACTAGGAATGAATTGATTCCACCTCTCAACTTCACCATGAACTTCATGCTTTATCATTTCAATAGGTAGAGATCTCTCATTGATTATATTTATTTGTTCTGGTGTTAGATCTACGTAGGAATAAACAAAATCCGGATCATATCGTTCTAGCCAGTCTAAATATCTATCAGATATAAAATCATCATTACTGAAAGGGATCAACAAAGACTTAACACCTCCCCAACGAGTGTATGCTTCGTCAAAAATGCCATCTAAAATCCACTGAGTGCTGTCATCAGATAAAGGAACAATAAATGCAACTTTAACTGGACGATTTGAGTATCTTACATTGACGCTTTTTTTATTTTCCATTTAACAAAATCATCAAAACAATAGTCCTGTTAGCACTTTGCAACAGTATTGAAGTTTGGTCAAATTGTTCATCATAAAAAGAAGTTAGAACACTTTGCTAACACGTTTTGAGGCATAAAGGAGTTATAAAACTTACGTTGAAAAACCTGAAGTAGGATAGGGGAGTGAATTGTATTAGATAAATAGTTTCAATCTTTAGAAAATAAGCATCACACTCGAAAGTATATCAATCAGTTTTGTACTTGAGTGTGATGCGAGGAAAAATATACCTTTAATTATCTACTTATTCAGCAGTATATTGATCTTGAACTCGTATAAATGTGGCTCGTTTTTTATCAGCTACTTTTCAGTAGTAATGGGGATTATAGTCCTCAATCGCAATTAAAACAAACAGCCTCTTGGCTGTTTGTGGATATAACTACAATGTTAATGATAAATGTACCTACCTGCTCGGCAGTACACACATTTGATCGATACTTTGTAACCTAGTAATCGTTATCAGCTGCCTACTCGGCAGTACACACGGCTCTGCACAGTATGTTATTCGTAGTCCTGTTATCAACTGCCTACTCGGCAGTACACGAAATTAACATTAAATATACGTGTGGTGGCAAAGTTATCAGCTGCCTACTCGGCAGTACACGAACAAAATGAGCTCCTATTATTTCGCCAATAGTTATCAGCTGCCTACTCGGCAGTACACTTAGTACTTGCGAAGGCAATGTTTTAGTTTTAGTTATCAGCTGCCTACTCGGCAGTACACAACATACGCTGCGCAAAACAGATACTAAGATAGTTATCAGCTGCCTACTCGGCAGTACACAGCAGCTTATTTAAATATAGCTATTTATTATCAGAAGGTTAGATAAAAAACCAATAAGAGCCCCTAAATTTTTGCTAGATTATAAAACCCATAAAATCAATAAATTAGGAATAGTCAAAATAAAAGGGTTAAATTATGGGGACAGATTGTAATGTGTGTGCTGTGTTTGCTAATCCATAGCTACTAAAAATAGGTATATTATTGATGCTGACTTCATTAGTTCTTTGAATGTTTAATCTAAATCCATACCCTTTACTTTTACTTTCTTCTGCTAATGAATGATAGTGTCCAATATCGCATTGTTTGTAAATGTTATACTTCTTGTTATCAAAAACCTCACCTCTATTATGCGCTCTTTTAGCAAGCCTCTTTATCTTTCGATGAAAACCAGCCGCTGATGATTTGTCGATCTTTTGATACCGCTTAAAACATGCAAAGTTACATTCAATTGGAACAATTAATGTTTTTGATATATTTGTTGTGGCTTAATGAACTTGTACACCTAAATAGGATAAAATACTCTTAATATCAAAATGGTGTACATAATGAAAAAAGCTCGAACAACTTATTCAGTCGCATTCAAGCACGATGCTGCTAATTTAG